>SCQD01000281.1 GCA_004299145.1 Methylococcaceae bacterium
TCGCCCAAATCAATACCCTTGAACTCTTCTTTCGCCCAGCTCACTACGACCTCGCTTACATCGTGAAGTCAGTAGCTTACGCGGTAATGCTCAAGTTGTGTGTAATGGTATGGGTATTCCCCCCGTCCCGCCGAAGGATTTGCGCAGTATTTTGATGATATTCTGCTGGCCCCTAAGTTCAGCCTGTAGGGGCGAGAAAAGAAAAGCAACCAAAAAAGGCACGTTACTCCAATGGTTCTTTCTTATGGACTTCAATATGCTCCGGCGCTTTGCCGTTAACACTTAACCAATATTTATATCGCCCTAGCTTTTCAGAATAGAGTAATTGGGCGCGACTGCCTACCATTCTAGCAAGTATGCCTTCATCGCGACCTGCTGGAGGAAGGTGGTTTTTTGTAATTAATCCATACATAACCAGCTCATCAGACAGATTTATTTCCGCCACATGCATATGATGTTTTTCGATCTGATCCATTTCACTTGAAAAGATACTATTCTTCAGCGGATTCCCAAAAACTAACCAGCCTCTTCGCGACGACCTTGTCTCGAAAGTCCTGTAATCTTACTCGCAACGCTGGAACCGTCTCCGACTTTTCAAACGATAACTTGTTTGGGTCTTTGTGCAAGAACGCAATGACTTTTAAACCACGTTCCAGTGCATATTCATACTCCTGCTCCGTGTAGCTGAGTGTAGCTGATGCCTTGCTCCGTTAGAGAGCCGTATCTGCCACCAACAATCAATAGATAGTAGTCACAGTCATCAATAATTTTCTTTATAAACTCAAACTGCTCTTCATCCATAGCAGGAAAAAGCTCCATCCCAGCCGGTATGCAATCCATTCCCATTAAAGTTTGAAAGACTTTATCTCGTTCTTTCTGTAAGTCAGCGTATGTGGAGCTGACAAATACTTGATACCTTTTATCCAATAATTTTCTCCAATACTTGGCTGGAACAAGGGGAAGGGGCGTCAATATCGTTTATCCTCATGCCCATACGCCGTGCTCGTGGTTATACACAAATACATGGATACCCATGTTTTGCAACCTGGAGGGTTGCCAGCCATTAGCCGGGGGGTGAGCGCCAGCGACACCCCCGGATTGGATGATGATATGAGCTATTCGACCCTGGTGGGGGCGCAGAGATCGGGCCACAACGCGGATTGCTGCGACCCCTCCGGGGTCGTGGCTTTCATTACCTGGCCGCCGACCGGGGGTGTCGCTGGCGCTCAACCCCCGGCTAATAGCTTTAACCCCTCCGGGGTATTCCTTATATCAACCCGTAGGCTGGGTTAAGTCGGCGAAACCCAGCAGGCTTATGCATCATTACCGGGTTACGCGGAGGACCGCTAACCCAGCCTACAAACTCAATCCCCCCCACATTTCTAAAATCCCCTCACCGAATAAGCGGGGATTTTATTGGCATGCTTCACAATCCGGCTCCAATATCGAACACATTTTGACCGGCTCCAGCTCTTCGGCAATCGGCCCACCGATTTTCACCGCGTTCAACTTGCCGTCCGCCAGCGTGCTTTTCTCGACGTGGGTGGCGCCCATGGAGCGCAGGTAATAGGTGGTCTTCAATCCCCGCACCCAGGCCAGCTTATACAGCGCGTCCAGCTTTTTGCCGTTGGGCTCGGCCATGTACAGGTTCACCGACTGCGCCTGATCCAGCCATTTTTGGCGGCGCGCGGCGGCTTCGATCAGCCAGCGCGTGTCCAGCTCAAACGCCGTGGCGTATAGCGTTTTCAGCTCGGCGGGGATGCGCTCGATGGGCTGCACGCTGCCGTCGTAATATTTCAGATCATTGATCATCACCGCGTCCCACAAGCCGCGCTGCTTCAATTCCTGCACCAGGTAGGGATTGACCACGGTGAACTCGCCCGACAAATTGGATTTGACGAACAGGTTTTGGTAAGTCGGCTCTATGGATTGCGACACGCCGCAGATGTTGGAAATCGTCGCCGTGGGGGCGATGGCCATGGTGTTGCTGTTGCGCATGCCCACCGTTTGCACGCGCCGGCGCAAAGCCTCCCAGTCCAGGCTGGCGGAGCGGTCCACCTGCAAATAGCCGCCACGGTTTTTTTCCAGTAAATCAATGGAATCCAGGGGCAATATTCCCTTGCTCCACAGCGAGCCGTCGAAGCTGGCGTAACGGCCGCGCTCCTCGGCCAGGTCGGTGGACGCTTTGATGGCGTAGTAGCTGATCTGCTCCATGCTCTGATCGGCAAACGCCACCGCCGCTTCGGAAGCATACGGCACGCTCAGCTTGTACAAGGCGTCCTGAAATCCCATGATGCCCAGCCCCACCGGGCGGTGGCGCAGGTTAGAGCGGCGCGCCTGCGGCACGCTGTAGTAGTTGATGTCGATAACGTTGTCCAGCATGCGCATGGCGGTGCTGATGGTCTTTTCCAGCTTATGCGCGTCCAGCACGCCGCCGTCGGCGATGTGATTGACCAGGTTCACCGATCCCAGGTTGCACACGGCGATTTCGTTTTCGTTGGTGTGCAGGGTGATTTCGGTGCACAGGTTGGAGCTGTGCACCGTGCCCACGTGCTGGTTGGTGTAGCGCACGTTGCACGGGTCTTTAAACGCAATCCACGGATGCCCGGTTTCGAACAGCATGGTCAGCATTTTGCGCCACAGCTGCGCGGCGGGCATGCGCTTGAACAGCTCGATTTCGCCCCTGTCGACCTTGGCTTCGTATTCCTGGTAGCGCGCTTCGAACGCCTCGCCGGTCAAATCGTGCAGATCCGGCGTGTCGTTGGGCGAAAACAAGGTCCACGATCCGTCCTCGGCTACGCGCTTCATGAACAGATCCGGCACCCAGTTGGCGGTGTTCATGTCGTGGGTGCGGCGGCGGTCGTCGCCAGTGTTTTTGCGCAGGTCCAGAAACTCTTCGATATCGATGTGCCAGGTTTCCAGGTAGGCGCACACAGCCCCCTTGCGTTTTCCGCCCTGATTCACGGCTACCGCCGTATCATTCGCCACTTTCAAAAACGGCACCACGCCTTGCGATTTGCCGTTGGTGCCTTTGATGTGGGCGCCCATGCCGCGCACCGGGGTCCAGTCGTTGCCCAGGCCGCCGGCGTATTTGGAGAGCAGGGCGTTGTCCTTGATGGCGCCGTAGATGCCGTCCAGGTTGTCCGGCACGGTGGTGAGGTAGCAGCTCGACAACTGCGGGCGCAGCGTGCCGGCGTTGAACAGGGTCGGCGTGGACGACATGAAGTCGAACTGGGACAACAAATCGTAAAAGGCAATGGCGCGCGCTTCGCGGTCGATTTCGTTGACGGCCAGGCCCATGGCGACGCGCATGAAAAACGCCTGCGGCAGTTCGAAGCGCACGTGCTGGCTGTGGATGAAATAGCGGTCGTACAGGGTTTGCAGCCCCAGGTAGTTGAACAGCAGATCGCGTTCCGGTTTTAGCGCCGCGCCCAGGCGGGCCAGGTCGTAGCGGGTCAGTTCCGGCGACAGCAGTTCCAGCGCAGCGCCGCGCTTGAGGTACAGGGCGAAGTATTCGGCGTAGCGTTCGCCCATGTCTTCCTGGGTGGCGTAGACATCGCCCTCGCCCAAAAACACCAACGCTTCGTGGCGCATGCTGTCCAGCAGCAGGCGCGCCGCCACTTGCGAATAATTGGGTTCTTGTTCGATGCGGGTGCGCGCCGCCATCACCAGCGTGGCGGCGACGTCTTTTTCCTGCACGCCGTCGAACAGGCCGCGCCGCGCTTCGTCGATGATCCAGGCGCCGTCCACGTCCGCCAGACCATGGCAGGCTTCCGCCACGATCTTCTGCATGCGCGCTTCGTTCAGCGGCCTGCGGCTGCCGTCGGGCAAAGTGACCTGCAACGGCGCAACGGCTTCGGCCGGCGGTTCCTGTTTGGCTTTTTCGGCGCGCAAACGGGCGTGTTCTTCCCGATACAGCACGTAGGAACGGGCGACTTTATGGAACTCGCCGCGCATCAGCGCCAGTTCCACCTGGTCCTGGATGTCTTCGATGTGCATGGTGCCGCCGTCGGCAAAGCGGCGGCGCAGTGCGCCGTAAACCTGCTCGGTCAGCGCCGCCACCGCGTCGTGGATGCGGCGGCTGGCGGCGGCGTTGCCGCCTTCCACGGCCAGGAAGGCTTTGGTGATGGCGACGCTGATCTTGCCGGCGTCGAAAGTGGTGACCTTGCCGTTGCGGCGGATGACCCGCATTTCGCCCGGCATCACCGCTTGCAGCTCAGGCCGGCTGGGAGAGGCGTGGTCGGCAATGGGGGAGGACTGGGGGTGTACAACGGTTTCCGGTTCCATAGATGAGGGGGCTCGCACGGGTTGTTTGGAAGATGGCGTATATCTTCATCCACAACAGAGTGTGTGTCAACGGCCAGCGCAACACAATATCCTGTGCATGAAGCCGTGGATAAGCTGTGGATAAACTGTGCGTGGCGTGGTGCTGGGCGCTGCGGGAACCCGTTTGCACCGGCTCCGCTCCCCCATCGCCAAGCTCAGGGCGAGCGGTCCGGCTTTATCGTAGCGGCATTGCGCTACGCTGGATGGTGGTTCAGGCAATATTCTGCGCCGCCACCATGAAATACAGCATGGGAATGGAGAACATGGTGTTGAAGCGGCTGGCGAGCATGGCGACGCGGGCGGCGGCCTGTTTTTCTTCCGCCGTGGCTTCCACCAGGCCCAGGACTTTTTGCTGGTTGGGCCAGATGATCATCCAGACATTGAAAGACATGACCAGGCCCAGCCACATGCCCAGCCCGATATAGGTGGTTTGGCCCCAGGTGCCTATGCCCAGCAGCATGGCCTTGACGATGTAGCCGTTGAGCGTGGCCAGGATCAGGCCGGTCACCACCGTCGACAATGCCGACCAGCGAAACCAGAACAGCGCCGTGGGTGCGATGACCTTGCTGATGGCGGGCTTCTGTTCGTCGGGAATTTTCGGCATGGACGGAATCTGCACGAAATTGAAGTACCACAGCAGGCCGATCCACATGATGCCGGACATCACGTGCAGCCAGCGGAACAGGAAAGCAAACCACGCTTGGGACATTTGTACACTGCCGCTGACCAGGGCCAGCACCAGCACCAGGCCGCCGCCGAACATCAGCGCGCGCGGCAGTTTGTCCAGGCCGAATGGGGCGAGGATGTTGAACAGTTTGATCATGAGATTTTGCATCGTTTTCCTCCAGGTTTTGGCTATGCCTTGACATAGTTGTTTTTAAGTCGTGCAAACGGCGACGGCGCCGTTCACCGTGCAGGTAATACACCCATGAGAAAGCCTTGGCAAGCGCGGCGTGGCGATGGGACAATGCCCGATGTTTTGGCTCAATTCTTTCAAACAAGCTTGGCGGTGGCTGCGCCGCGCCAGCGGCGATGACGCTTACGAACGCTACCTGGCGCATTGGCAGGAACGGCACGCGCAACAAGGCGGCCGGCCGTTGAGCCGCAAAGCGTTTTTCCGCGCCGAACTCGATCGCAAATGGAACGGCGTGCGCCGCTGCTGCTGAGGTATGCTGCTTGCCCGCCCGGTAAATCTGCTAAAATGCCGCCAACTTTCCCGGAACCCCCGCACGCAAGCCCTGCGTGCTTTTCATGACCCGCAAGCTATTCATACAAACCTACGGCTGCCAAATGAACGAGTACGACTCCGCCAAGTTGCGGGATCTGCTCGGCGAAACCCACGACCTGGAACTGACCGATGATCCGGCCCAGGCCGACGTTCTGTTACTCAATACCTGCTCGGTGCGCGAAAAAGCCCAGGAAAAAGTTTTTTCCGAATTGGGACGCTGGCGCGCGCTGAAAGAAAAACGCCCCGGCGTGGTGATCGGCGTCGGCGGTTGCGTCGCCAGCCAGGAAGGCGCAGCTATACGCGACAGAGCTTCCTACGTGGACGTGGTGTTCGGCCCGCAAACCCTGCACCGCTTGCCCGCCATGCTGGATGAAGTCCAGGCCGGCCGCAAAGGCGTGGTGGACGTGTCTTTCCCGGAAATCGAAAAGTTCGACTGCCTGCCGCAGCCGCGCGCCGAAGGCCCGAAAGCGTTCGTGTCGGTGATGGAAGGTTGCAGCAAATACTGCACGTTCTGCGTAGTGCCTTACACCCGCGGCGAAGAAATCAGCCGCCCACTGGCGGACGTCATCGCCGAAGTCACGGCGCTGGCGCGCCAGGGCGTGCGCGAAGTCAACCTGCTGGGCCAGAACGTCAATGCCTACCGGGGGGCCATGAGCGATGGCGACATCGCCGATTTTTCCCTGCTGCTGCATCACGTGGCGCGGGTGGCGGGCATAGACCGCATCCGCTTCACCACCTCGCACCCGATCGAGTTCAGCGACGAACTGATCGCCGCTTTCGCGGAAATTCCGCAACTGGTGGACCACTTGCACCTGCCGGTGCAGAGCGGCAGCGACCGCATCCTGACGCAGATGAAACGCGGCCATCGCCGCGCCGATTACGTGGAAATCATCCGCAAGCTGCGTGCCGTCAGGCCCAATATCAGTCTGTCATCGGATTTCATCATCGGCTTTCCCGGCGAAACCGAGGCGGATTTCGCCGACACCTTGCGCCTGATCGATGAAATCGGCTTCGACCACTCTTACAGCTTTATTTACAGCGCCCGCCCCGGCACGCCGGCCTCGGACCTGCCGGACGAAACCCCGGCGGCGGTGAAAAAAAACCGTCTGGCCGAATTGCAATCGCGCATTCTCGCCAACGCGGCGGCCATTTCCCGCGGCATGGTCGGCACGGTGCAGCGGGTGCTGGTGGAAGGCGCGGCGCGCAAAGACGCCAACGACATCAGTGGCCGCACCGAAAACAACCGGGTGGTCAATTTTGCCGGCCATCCGCGCCTGGTCGGCCAGTTTGTCGACGTGCTGATCACCGAAGCGCTGCCCAATTCGCTGCGCGGCCGGCTGGTGGAATCCTCCCTGGCCGAACTGGTCGCCGCCCACGCCCCCTCCACTCACCTTGCACCCACTCTTGACTAACCACTCGCCCCACGCCGTCAATTTAACCCTGGAGCCCGCCGACAACGAGCGGTTGGCAAACGTCTGCGGTCCCATGGACGAACACTTGCGCCAGATCGAACGCCGCCTGGGCGTGGAAATCGCCAACCGCGGCAACCAGTTTCAGGTGATCGGCGCGCAGCCGGCGGCCACGGCCGCCGGCAAAATATTGCAGAACCTGTTCGATGCCAGCCGCGAGACTGCCATCACCCCGGAACACATCCACCTGTCGCTGCAGGAATCATCCATCCTGCACCTGCTGAAAGCCGACCAGCCGCCGGCAAACGGCGAATTGCTCTCCATCCACACCAAGCGCGGCATCATCCGCGCGCGCGGGCCCAATCAGCAGAACTATTTGCGCAGCATCCGCGGTAACGACATCAATTTCGGCATCGGCCCGGCCGGCACCGGCAAGACCTATCTGGCCGTGGCCTGCGCGGTGGAAGCCTTGGAACGCGACAAGGTGCGGCGCTTGATACTGGCGCGCCCCGCCGTGGAAGCCGGCGAAAAGCTGGGCTTTTTGCCGGGCGACATGGCGCAAAAAGTCGACCCATATCTGCGCCCTTTGTACGATGCTTTGTATGAAATGCTCGGTTTCGAGCGCGTCGCCAAATTGCAGGAGCGCAACGTCATCGAAGTGGCGCCGCTGGCGTTCATGCGCGGGAGAACGCTTAATGATGCATTCATCATCCTGGACGAAGCGCAAAACGCCACCATCGAACAGGTCAAAATGTTTTTGACCCGCGTCGGTTTCGGCTCCACCGCCGTGGTGACCGGCGACATCACCCAGATCGACCTGCCGCGCCACAAGCAATCGGGCCTGCGCCACGTCATCGACGTGCTGCGCGACGTGGAAGGCATCAGCTTTACGTTCTTCAGCGCCCAGGACGTGGTGCGCCATCCGCTGGTGCAGCGCGTGGTGTCGGCGTATGAAACCTATGAACTCAGCCATCCCAACGATTATGGGAACTAAGGTAACCGCCTTGCCACGACATCGTTCCCACGCTTTCCAGAAGCCTTGGTTATTCCGCGAGGACGCGGCGGCTTTGCGTGGGAATGCCGCCTGGGACGCTCCGCGTCCCGCATTCCCCGTTTTCACTGGCCACAGGCGTAACCGGCCCATTGAAGCTTCCGGCATGCATGCCCGGTACGTTGCGCCATCCCGGCGATGGTCTTTGCTTTGCACAGGCTATCGCTACGACAGACCCGGGACGCAGAGCGTCCTGAACTGCATTCCCACGCGGAGCGTGGGAACGATGTGTGGTGAAATATGATTGACGTGGAAGTACAACTGGCCAGCGCCAATGCCGGCATACCCGACGAAGCGCAACTGTGCGCCTGGGCCAAGGCCGCTGTGCAAGGCCGGCGCGCACAGGCGGAACTGGTGATCCGCGTGGTGGACGAAGCCGAATCCGCCGAGCTGAACGGCGCTTACCGGGGCAAACACCAGCCCACCAACGTGCTGAGCTTTCCGTTCGAGGTGCCGCCGGGCGTGCCTTGCGATCACTTGGGCGATTTGGTGGTATGCGCCCCGGTGGTGGAGCGCGAAGCGCTGGAGCAGCACAAAACCCTGGACGCCCACTGGGCACACATGCTGGTGCACGGCGTATTGCACCTGCTGGGCTATGATCACGTGGATGATGAACAGGCCACAACCATGGAAACCGAGGAAATCCGCATTCTGCAATCCTTGGGATACCTTGACCCCTATGCTGAAAGCCGCCGCGAAGCGGAATAACCAAGGCTTCTTGAAGGATCGTTATCATGAGCGATGAGCAATCACACAGTAACAGCGAATCGAAAACCTGGATAGAACGGTTTGCCCAATACCTGGTCGGCGAACCCAAGGACCGCAAAGATCTCATGGACGTGCTGCGCGACGCGCAAAAGCGCCACCTGATCGACCCGGAAGCGCTGACGATGATCGAAGGCGTGTTGCAAATGTCCGAGTTGCGCGTGCGCGACATCATGATTCCCAGGGCGCAAATGGTGGTGGTGCCCCAGGACGCCGAACTGGAAACGCTGTTTCCCCTGCTCATCGAAACCGCCCACTCGCGTTATCCGGTCATTGGCGAAGACCGCGCCGAGGTGGTGGGCGTGTTGCTGGTCAAAGACCTGCTGGCGCAAGTGCTGCGCAATCCCGGCATCCTGGCGCGCAGCCTGATGCGCCAGGCCCAGTTTGTCCCGGAGAGCAAGCGCCTCAACGTATTGCTGCGCGAGTTCCGTTCCACCCGTAACCACATGGCCATCGTCGTGGACGAATACGGCGCGGCGGCGGGTCTGGTCACCATCGAAGACGTGCTGGAGCAGATCGTCGGCGACATCGTCGACGAATACGATTTCGACAACGAAGACTACATCCGCCGGCGCGGTACCAACGAATACACCGTCAAAGCCTTGATGCCGGTGGAAGATTTCAACGACTATTTCAGCGCCGATTTACCGGACGACGAATTCGACACCATCGGCGGACTCATCGTCCATCAGGCCGCGCGCGTCCCCAAGCGCGGCGACAAAGTTTCGCTGGGACGCTTCCGCTTCGAAGTGCTGCGCGCCGACAACCGCCGCTGCCATTTGCTCAGGCTGCGCGTGCAGGAAACGGCGGATGACGGGCAGGACGATGCCGCCGAATAAGGCCATGGCCGAAAACAACCCGTCGGCCTCGCCTGTCGATGCAGGGTACGCTGTGCGTTATGCACAGCGTACCCTACGAAATGAGCCGGACACTGGCAATGTAGCACCGATTCAGGGAGCGCCAAATCCCAAGCGCTGGTTTACCGACGCGCTCGCCCTGCTGGCAGGCCTGCTGTTCCCCTTGGCCTTTGCACCTTTCCAGCAAAGCTGGCTGGCGATGCTGTGCCTGGCGGCTTTGTTTTACACTTGGCACGACGCCAGCCCCAAAGCCGCCGCTTGGCGCGGCTATTTATTCGGCCTGGGGCAGTTCGGCTTCGGCGTATCCTGGGTTTACGTGTCCATGCACGACTTCGGCGGCGCCAGCCCCATGGCGGCCGGCCTGCTGACCGCCCTGTTCGTCGCGTGTTTTGCCCTGTATCCGGCATTGGCAGGCTATTTGAGCCGGTATCGTTCCCACGCTCGGCGTGGGAATGCATCCGTGGACGCTCCGCGTCCCGAAGGGCAGCACCACCAACCCGCGTCATGGACAACATGGTTCCATAACGCAAGGCAATTAATCGGTCTGGGTGATTTACTTAAGGTAACTCGCGAAAAAATACGGGACGCAGAGCGTCCTGGGCTGCGTTCCCACGCAGAGCGTGGGAACGATAACGGCCTCTGCTTATTGGTCATCTTCCCGATGGTCTGGATACTGGTTGAATGGCTGCGCGGCTGGCTGTTCACCGGCTTTCCCTGGCTGCAGGCGGGCTATAGCCAGATCAACACCCCGCTGGGCAAGCTGGCGCCGCTGGCCGGCGTGTACGGCGTCGGCTGGCTGGTCGCCTTTGTCGCCGCCTGTCTGGCGGCTTTTGTATGCCTGCGTGGCCCAGGCCGGCGCTGGTGGCCCATCGCCGCCGGCGTGTTATGCCTGGGGCTGGGCCAGCTGCCCGCCCCGTCCTGGACTCAGCCCGCCGGTGCGGCGATTCCCGTCGCCTTGATCCAGGGCAATATCCCCCAAGCATTGAAATTCCAGCCCGACCAGCAATGGCGCACGCTGGAGCGCTACGTCGAGCTGACCCAGGCCAATTGGAACGCCAAAGTCATCGTCTGGCCGGAAACGGCGGTGCCGCTTTTTTACCATCAACTGGCCGACACGTTTTTCGCCCGGCTGACCCAGGCTGCCGTGGAGCACGGCAGCGACGTACTGGTGGGCGTGCCGGTGGGCTCCCGCGACGGCGGCGCCGATTACTACAACGGTCTGGTGAGCGTAGGAACGAACGTAGCTGCGTATCGCAAGCGCCATCTGGTGCCTTTCGGCGAATTTTTACCGTTGAAGCCGCTGCTCGGCTTCGTGCTGAACATTTTGCAGATTCCCTTGTCCGACTTCAGCGCCGGTGATGTCCGGCAGCCGCTGCTGCAAGCGGGCGGCTGGCCGCTGCTGGCCACGGTGTGCTACGAGGATGCATTCGGCAACGAAGGCCGCGTCGGCCTGCCGGAGGCGGCCTACCTGGTCAACGTCAGCAACGACGCCTGGTTCGGCGACTCCATCGCTCCGCACCAGCACTTGCAAGTGGCGCAGATGCGCGCCCTGGAAACGGGGCGCTACATGCTGCGCGCCACCAATACCGGCGTCACGGCCCTGGTCGGCCCGGACGGCAAAGTCGTCAAACAACTGCCGCAATTCGAGGCGGGCGTGTTGACGGGAAACGTCACGCCCATGGCCGGCGCCACGCCGTACGTGCGTTACGGCGATGCGCCGGTGGTCATGCTGCTGGCTTTACTGTGGCTGGGCGCCGCTTGGATGGGACACGATAAGCGGGTTGGTGGGGCGGCATAGCGGCAAGCCGGTTTTAAGCCGGGCGGCGTGCGCCTACATGGGCGGCGCTGGGGCGAAACCAAAGTCAATGGCGTATTGGCGATGGCTTATAATGTGCGGCTTACCTTCACTAGAGAGACATCATGACCACTATCCCAGCCTGCCCGCAATGCACCCTGGAAAACACCTACCCGGATGGCGACAACTATGTTTGCGCCGATTGCGGCCATGAATGGCCGATGCAGGCAACCGCCGCTGCCGACGATGATGGAGCTGCGGTGGTCAAGGACGCCCACGGCAACGTACTGAACGATGGCGACGCGGTGGTACTGATCAAGGACTTGAAAGTCAAAGGCTCGTCCATCACGCTGAAAATGGGCACCAAGGTCAAGAGCATCCGTCTGGTCGGCGGGGACCACGAGGTGGATTGCAAAATGGACGCGGGCAATTTCATGCTGAAAGCCTGTTTTTTGAAAAAAGTCTGAGTTCACACTTGTGGACCAACCTGTTTTGCATATTGTGACGAGCAACGCAGACAAGCAAAAAGCTTTACGTTAGGGCCGGGTTTTGGTACAAAGACACCCTGGCTATTCCAGCCACAGAGGTGATGAATGACTAATTCTTTGAAATTAGTAGCTAAATCGATACTGTCGGTTTCTCTGCTATCGGCCTGCTCGGTTGTTTCAGCCAAGGGGGCACCCCACCATTCCAGTACCGAGGCGCTGCCGCAAATCGGTCTGGCTACCTACTACAGCGATCACTATCAAGGCCGGCGTACGGCCAGTGGCGAGCGCTACGACAAAACCAAACTGACGGCGACGCACAGCAAGCTGCCGTTTGGAACCCGGCTACGGGTTACCAACCTCGCCAACCACAAATCCGTGGTGGTCCGCATCACGGACCGGGCGCGGGCGCGCAACGGCAAACTGGTGGATCTTTCCATGCAGGCTGCGCGGGAGCTGGATTTCGTCAAGGCCGGCAGGGCCAAGGTGAAATTGGAAGTGCTGAGCTTGGGTAGCTGATTCGTTTACCCAAAACAGCCGTTGAACATTCCAAAACCCCTTTCGACCGCTTGGGCGGCGGGGTTTTGGAATGTTCACCCCATGAGCGTACAGAGGTTTTTCCATCCCCATCGTTCCCATGCTCTGCGTGGGAATGCGTGCTTGGGACGCTCTGCGTCCCGAATGCATCACTGTCAGAATCCCGATCAAGTTTTTTCTCCTTCGTTATGCGCACGCACGGGTGTGGCGAGCATCAATTCGGCGCCGGGAGCGCTGACGATGTTCAGTTCGACAACCCAGTGTTGCAATCCAGGCGTTCACCTTATGACCCCCTGTCGATGCACTTCATGCACATCATGTACCCCGCCGATCAGGCTTGTTGTTCGTTGTGCAACAGGTCCAGCAGTGTTTGCATGTCTTCCGGCAGAGCCGAATGCCATTCGCAATACCCGCCGCTGTCCGGGTGGGTCAAAGCCAGCCGCGTGGCGTGCAGTGCTTGGCGGCGGAAGTCTTGCAGGCATGTGCTCAGTGCCGGGCTGGCGCCCGCCGGCAAGCGCAGGCGGCTGTAAACCGGGTCGCCGAAGACGGGGTAATGCAGGTGTGCCATGTGTACGCGAATCTGGTGGGTGCGGCCGGTTTCCAGCTTGAGCCGCAGCAAGGTATGCTGGGCAAAGCGCTCCGCCACGCGATAGTGCGTCACGGCGGGTTTGCCGTCGTCGCGCACGGCAAAGCGCTTGCGGTCGGTCGGGTGGCGCCCCAGCGGCGCATCCACCGTGCCGCCCGCCGTCACGCAGCCTTGCACCAAGGCCAGGTATTCGCGCTCGATGTCGCGCGCCTGGAGCTGGTCCACCAGCAGTTTATGGGCTTGCAGGGTGCGCGCCACCATCAACAGGCCGCTGGTGTCCTTGTCCAGGCGGTGGACGATGCCGGCACGAGGCAGCGCCGCCAGTTCCGGCGCGAAGTGCAGCAAGGCGTTGACCAGCGTGCCGTCCCAGTGTCCCGCCGCCGGATGTACCACCAGCCCCGCCGGTTTGTCGACGATGATCAGGCTGGCGTCCTGGTAAACGATCTGCAAGGGGATGTTTTCGGCCTGGTCGGTCCCGTGCTCGGCCAGTTCGGCGCGCAAGG
Organism: Methylococcaceae bacterium; assembly: GCA_004299145.1. Classification (GTDB taxonomy): domain Bacteria; phylum Pseudomonadota; class Gammaproteobacteria; order Methylococcales; family Methylococcaceae; genus Methylogaea. Next base: position 13,543 of record SCQD01000281.1, read on the forward strand.
CAACCTCCCATCCGCCGATTACCTTATCCTTGGCGCGCAGTGGTTTGCCGTTCACCAGCACGCAGCCGGACTTGATCCATTCCTGCAAGCGGCTGCGGGAAAACTCGGGAAACATTTCCACCAGGGCCTGGTCCAGGCGCAGGCCGCTGAGGTCGTAGGGAATGTCGGCGCTATAAAGTGATTGGGTCACAGTGTGTGTCGAGGTGGGTGTGGCTTCAGGTTCTATCAAACACTCACCGGCAGGGTGTTTCGATTACCGCCGGCTTGTAGGGTTTGCCATCGGGCCAGCCCCCCAGAAAAGTCGCCTCGGCATTGTCGCCGAATACTTCGTCGGGATAGCGATTAAACGCCAGCCAATCAAGCAAGCCGCCGACGATTTTCCAATAACCGGCGAAATCCAGCGTATTCAGCGAAGCGGAGGCTTCAAACCCTGCTCTGGCCGGAATCACGCCGGGAACCGCGCCGTGCGAGTCGGGAAAATCGTAGCGCGAATCCGGTGCGCCGGGCGAGCCATGCCCTGCTTTTACCTGCGCCTTGCCGGACTGGTCGGAAGGGAAAATAAACAGCCGGCGCCGGTCTTTTTGTACGTGGCACAGCTTGGCCGCCCAAGCGCGGGCGGTGGGCAAGCCTATGGCTGTGTCGGCTTGCCCGCCCACCAGGACCACCGGCAGATCGGCGGGAATTTTCGCGAGATCACCGATAATGCTGGCGCTTTCGGGGCCGTGCATGACGTGGTGGGCGTTGCCCGGCGCCATCAAAGCCAGCGCGCGCGGGCCCGGCAAGCCGTATTTGTCCGGCGCCGATGCCAAATTCAGTGAAATTGCCGCGCCCATGGAATAACCGTAATACATGACTTTTTCCAAGTCCATCAGCTCGGGATAAAGGTGCGCGACTTCAGCCAATGCCTGGCGATCAGCGGTCGCGGCCAGCTCGGTAATGGCCGAGGGCATGGTGTGGGGTGGCTCCTGGTAGACGGGGTAGATGACCACCGCCCCGCGCCGTACCAGATGGTCGATCAACGCGCCGAAATTCTTGGGGCTCACGCCCAGCCAGCCGTGGTGAAACAGCACCACCGGCGCTTTTTTGGGGGGAGGATCGTCGGGAATGAATGCATAAGCCCGCTGCGCGCCTTCCCCCACGGTCAAGACCTTGACCCGTGCGTGTTGGTGTTGGGCTGAATAGGCAGGCGCACTGTATTTTTCCGCCGGCGGGGTTGAGCCTGCATCCGCGACGCTCAGCCCCGCGGCAAACGCCAAAATAAAGAAAGCGATTTTGCGCTGAATAGGCGCGGCAAACGTTACGGACGGGGTGGATATTCCGTCCAGCCAGCCTTGTAGGGTACGCTGTGCGTACCGCTCGACGCCATTGAAGGTGCGCACAGCGTACCCTACATTGATGGGCGCAAGCGGAAAGTTATATGTCTTAGCCGCCACAATGCGCCTTTAACCGGGCGATGCGCGCTTCCAAGCGGTCGGCGTCGGCGCGCAATCTGTCCACCTCGGCACAGAAAAACTCGGTTTCGCTAACGGCGGGCAAATCGCGGCTTTCTTCTTGCAGGTATTCCGCCAGATTAAGGCGAAAAGTCCGCCGGGTTTCGCGCCACCAGTCGCGCCCGCTACGTAGCGCCCGCCCCAGGCTGTTGGCGGCAAAATCGCCGGTCAGCTGGGACAGATGCTCCTCCCAGTCGATGTCCAGCCGGGTGAACAGGGTCTGCAAACGTTTGGCGACGTCCATGTCGCCGGTTACCGTCACCCCACCGCCGAACAGCGCCTGGCGCGGATCGTCGCTCAGACTCAAACGGGTAAATGCCCAGGGGCTGCCGCGCAACGTGACGTCCACCGTGCCCAGGCATTCCGGTAAGAGCTGTACCGTGCCCCCGCCTGGACACAGGTATAAGGTCCATTCGAACGGTTCCAGCACCAGCGCGATGGTTTTGCCGTCCAGCGGCGCGACCAGCCTGGTGCTGTCGCTATCCAGCGCCAGATAACGGGCCAGTGCCGTTTCCAGCACGCCGACCAGCAGGCTGGGCCAGGGGTTGGCGCTTTTAGAACTTGTAGCCGCGATGAATGGCGACGACGCCGTGGGTGAGATTGAAATATTCGCAGCGTTCAAAATTAACCGCCTCCATCATGGCTTTAAGGTTTTCTTGGGTGGGATGCATGCGGATCGATTCCGCCAGGTAGCGATAACTGTCGGCATCGTCGGCGACCAGTTTGCCCAGCGTGGGCAAGAGTTTGAAGGAATAGGCGTCATAAACTTTTTTGAACACGCCTTCCGGTGGGTGGGAAAACTCCAGCACGATCAGACGCCCGCCCGGTTTCAGCACCCGGTACATCGACGCCAATGCGGCTTCTTTGTGGGTCACGTTGCGCAGGCCGAAAGCGATGCACACGCAGTCGAAAGTGTTGTCGGGAAACGGCAGTTTTTCGGCATCGATCTGCGCGAAGCGGACTCCGCCCACCACGCCTTCGTTCAGCAGGCGGTCGCGTCCCTGGCTGAGCATGGCGGCGTTGATGTCGGACAAAATCACTTCGCCCTTGTCACCCACCCTTTCCCGGTACAAGCGAGTCATGTCGCCGGTGCCGCCGGCCAGGTCCAGTACTTTGTCGCCGTGGCGCACGTTGCTGAGCTGGATGGCGATGCGCTTCCAGATCCGATGCACGCCCATGGACATCAGGTCGTTCATCACGTCGTATTTGCCGGCGACGGAATCGAATACGCTACGCACCAGCTTGGCTTTTTCACCCTCCGGCACTTGGCGGAAACCAAAATGGGTGGTGTTCTGTTCGCTCATGGTCAAACCTAATCCAGTCAAAATATTCAAATATAATCCCGGCGCAAGCGCTCACGGTGCTGTGCCAGCCATTGCAAACCGATGTAAGGGATGGTGGAGTTGATGGCGCCGCGCTCCAGCATGGCCTGGACTCCGGCAAAATCCAGCACGTGCACGCGAATGTCTTCATGCTCTTCGGCCAGGCCCAGCACCCCGCCCAGTCCCGTGCAATCCACGATGGCGCAATAAAGCGTGGCTTTTTCCGAAGAGCCGCCCGGGGTGGTATAAAACGATCCTATCGGCAGCAGGTGCTGAATCGCACAACCCGCTTCTTCCAGCGTTTCGCGCCGCGCCACCTCGTGCAGCGACTCGCCGTTTTCGACCACCCCGGCGACGACTTCCCACAGCCAGGGGTTGGCAGCGTCGTCGATGGCGCCGACGCGGAATTGCTCGATCAGCACCACTTTATCCTGCCGTGGATCGTAAGGCACTACCGCCACGCTGTCACCCCGCTCGAACAATTCGCGGGTCAGTAGTGCGCTCCATCCGCCCTGAAATAGCGTATGGCGCAAGCGCAGCACCGCAATGCGGAAAAAGCCCTGGTAACGGGTTGATCGTTCGAGAACTTCAAAAGCTTTGTGGCTGGACATATAAAGAAACAGGGTTCTGTCGAACGGTAATGCCGACAGAACCCTGGTTGGAATAAGGAAAGTAGTGAATTAGAAAGCGCCTAATGCCTGCAAAGCGCGATACTGGGCAGCGCCCTGTTGCTGTAACCTTGCCGGTGCGCTCCGCTCTGCAACCACATCGTTGCGGCGCTGCTCGGAGCGCAACGATGCCGCCCTTTCGCTGTCGTTGTTCGCAGCAGTCTGCGCTTGAGTCCTGGTTTCGCGGTTTTGCGCGGCGTTCTCGCGCAGGCGCTCTGACGCGGAACGCTCATTCACCGTGTTGCTGCGCGGCTGTTCGGTACGGCCTGAGCTTGTTCTTTCGCTGTTTGCCGTGGCCGATAATTGGGCTTGTATATCACGGTATTGCGCGGCGCCCTGGCGGGGGCGCGTCCGCTCCTCTCGTTCCGCCGGCGCAGTGGCGCGCGGCTGTTCGGAACGGGGAGATTCGGTTTGCTGGTTGTCTTTGCCGGCGGCCAGAGCCTGAGCTTGCGGGCTGATGGTCAGCTTGTCCGTGCCGCCATTTTGCGCACGGGAACCTTGTGTCGGCGGTACGGGCCGCTGTGTTTCCGGCGGAGATTCCGTACGAATCTGCGGGGGGCGCTGCCCCGCCTGCAAAGCCAATTGACCGGCATTGTTAGCTGTAACATCGTTGACACTAGCCATGACCCACCTCGCTTTTGTTCGTTAAGCCATGAGAGGCTTAAGGACATAATAGCATAGTCCTGTTTGCGTTACCCGATAACGGCCTTATTGCTCTGATACGCCCATCACAATTCAGCACTTTGCCTGCGCCGTGCCATATTGCGCACAGGCCGACATTCAACCCTGCAAATTGTGCCTTTATGTGACATTGGTCATACTAGGCGTTAATACACGCCCGTTGTCTTAGATGCAAACACACCATACCAATCGCTGCCAAGGAAAAAGAAAAACTATGCGGAACGTAACGCTTTACGAATCCCCGGGACACCGCTTTATCCTGTTGAACGAATCCGACGCCGGCGAAGAAGAAGGCGTGCGCTCCAACCAATACCTCGTCGCCCACGACGGCCAGGGCGTGCTGCTGGACCCGGGCGGTTTCGGCGTGATGCCCAGGGTGCTGGTGGAAATGCTGCGCTATGTGCAGCCCGAGCAGGTCAAAGCCATCATTCTGTCCCATCAAGACCCGGATATCGTCGGCGGCCTGTCCACTTGGCTGGAAATGGTGGAAGCTCCGGTTTACGTGTCCAGCATCTGGTTGCGCTTTCTGCCTCACTACGGCATTTCCGGCATGCATCGCTTCATCGGCGTGCCGGATGAAGGCCTGAGTTTGGAGCCGGCACCAGGTTTTCATCTGCAACTCATCCCGGCGCACTTTCTACACTCCGAAGGGCATATCAACGTTTACGATCCTGTCTCCAAAATATTGTTTACCGGGGATATCGGTGCGGCCATGTTGCCTGATAACCAGGAATTTACTTACGTCGATGATTTCGACAGCCACATCCCTTACATTGAATGGTTTCACCGCCGCTACATGGGCTCGAACAAGGCGGCCCAGGCCTGGGTAAACCGGGTTTCCAAGCTGGACATCCGCATGCTTGCGCCGCAGCACGGGCCGGTTTATCGCGGCAAAACGGTTCAGCAGTTTCTGGATTGGTTCGCCCGCCTGCAGTGCGGCATCGACTTGATGGCAGCCGATGGTTCTTTCGCGATGGACGCCACGCCATGAGCGAGTCGCCGCCGCAGGAAATATTGCCCAATCACCTGGAAGCCTTGCGTCTGGCGATGATGGAACGTTTCGCCCGGCTCAGCGAAGGCCAAAACCGTACCCGGACTTTCGCTAGTTACATCACCGCCATGATCAAGGACATGCATGGCTGTGTGGTCAGTGACGTGCTGGATGCCATGACTGGGGACAAATCCCGCCTTGAAATCAACGAACGCCTGACCCAGGCGCTGGTGCATTTCGACATGTTGCAGCGCGGCATTGAACTTTTGGTGGAAGAAAGGACGCGCCAACTCAATAAAAACGGCGACATTATTCGCTCGGCCATGCTCTATTTCAATCAGACGGCGGAGGATTTGGCCAGTACGCTAGTCAGCAAGGACTTGCTCGAGCGCCAAGGCCGCGTGCTGGAAAGCATCATTCTTTCTCACGAGCGCATTTCGCAATGGAAGGATTTTGTTCAGGAAATACTGGATGATTTTCACAGCATTTTCCCATTTGATTTTTTTTATATCGCATTCGCGGAAGAAAACAGCCTGACGCTGTACATTTATTACATGGGGAATTATACGGAATCGGAGCGGCGCGCCGCACGCGAGTTGCTGTCTTTGGAAATGCTCAAACAGCTCAATATGCCGCTGGATGCCGCTTTGGACGTGGAGGAATTTCAGGTCCGGGACAACCAGCGCCGCACCCAGGTCGACGAGGTGCAGATGATCGCCGTGGCGGTGCCGGAGCACGCGCCCAATCTGGCCGGCATGCTGGGCGTGGCCTGTGCTTCCAGCCAGACGCGCAGCGCCCAGGAATCCAGCATCATCCGCTCCATACTCTCGGTCATGGTCATGGTGGTGGGCTCCAGCAAAGCCCTGTCGCGCACCATGTCGGAGCTGGAATACTACTCGGTGCACGACCCGTTGACCGGCCTGCACAACCGGCGCTATTTCAACGACATGCTGGAATACGAAATCGGCCGCTCGGCGCGCCACCGCCACGAATTCTGCGTGTTGTTCCTCGACCTGGACGATTTCAAAGACATCAACGACTCCTACGGCCATCTCATGGGCGATCAGGCGCTCAAGGCCATCGCCGACACGCTGGTCGCGGAAATGCGCAAAGGCGACGTAGTCACCCGCATGGGTGGGGATGAGTTCGCCATCATCCTGCCGGAAACCCGCCCGGAAGGCGCGCTTAAGGTCGGTGAAAAACTGCGCAACGCCATCCGCGCCATCCGTTTCGACGCCGCCGCTGCCAAATACTTTCACATCACCGTATCCATAGGGTTGATCGCCTATCCTCGCGATGCGCAAAACATGGCGGATCTGATGGCCGGCGTGGATACTGCCCTGTACCGGGCCAAAGGCCTGGGCAAAGACGGCGTTTGCAATTTCGATGGGCTGGGCGATAACGTCCGCGCCGTGCGCGACACGCGGACTTATGCCGAAACCTTGCGCGAAGCGTTGCAAAATCAACGCATCGTGCCGTACTTTCAGCCTATCCTGGAAACGGCCACGGGCCGCTTGCACGGCTTTGAAACGGTGGCGCGCCTGCTCAACGAAGACGGCAGCACCACGGCAGCGGGCGCGTTCATCGAAACCATCAATAAATATGGCCTCAGCCGCGACCTGGATCGCTGCATCATCCATAAAACGTTTGAAACCATGCGCACCGCGCTGACGCCCGCTGACGGGCTGCGCATGTTCATCAACCTGTCGCCCCAGGAAATCCAGGGGCGCAACATCCTCAGTTTTGCCGAGCACCTGTGTGAAGAAATGGGACTGTCGCCGGGACAGATCGTCTTTGAAATCACCGAGCACGACGCCATCAGCGACATGTCGCACATGCGCCGATTTTTAACCAACCTGCGCGCCAGCGGCTTTGCTTTTGCGCTGGATGATTTCGGCAGCGGCTATAACTCGTTTCATTACCTGCGCGAACTGCGCTTTGAATACGTCAAAATCGACGGTGCTTTCGTGCGCAACATCATCCACTCCGACGTGGACTTCGCGCTGGTGCGCAACCTTACCCATTTGTGCCGCGATTTAGGCATGCTGACTATCGGCGAGTTCGTCGAAAATCAGGAAATTCTCGATGCCATGCGGGAAATCGGGGTTGATTATGCCCAAGGGTATTACTTGGGGATGCCGCTGCCGGAACTCGTTATACAACAGTAAGCACCGCATGTGATGGCGGCGGCTTTCGGGAAGCCTTAGTTTTACCGCTACGCGGCGGCTTTCGGGAAGCCTGGGTTTTACCGCGTTGCGGCGGCTTTCACGGTAATATGTGCGCCCCTATGCTTTCAGTCGAGAATTTGATGACTGCCAACCTACAAAATGATTGTTTTTTGCGCGCCCTGCTGCGCGAACCGGTGGAACGCACCCCGGTCTGGATGATGCGCCAGGCGGGCCGCTATTTGCCGGAATACCGGCGCGTGCGCCGGCAAGCGGGCAGCTTTATGGACTTGTGCACCCAGCCCGAATTGGCTTGCGAAGTCACTTTGCAGCCGCTGGAGCGGTTCCGGCTGGATGCGGCCATTTTGTTTTCCGACATCCTGACTATTCCCCATGCCATGGGGCTGGGCCTGTCTTTCAGCGAAGGCGAAGGCCCGCGTTTTGCCCATCCGTTGCGCACGGCGGCCGATATCCAGCGTCTGGCCGCGCCCGATCCGGAAAACGAGTTGCGCTACGTCATGGACGCAGTGCGCCTGATCCGCCGCTCCCTGAATGGCCGCGTGCCGCTCATCGGTTTTTCCGGCAGTCCCTGGACTTTGGCCTGCTACATGGTGGAGGGCGGCAGCAGCCGCGACTATGCCAAAGTGAAAGGCTTGCTGTATGACCAGCCGCAGTTGATGCACCAGTTGCTGGAGGTGTTGAGCCAGGCCGTGGCCGCTTATTTGAATGCGCAGATCGCCGCCGGCGCCCAGACGGTCATGCTGTTCGATACCTGGGGCGGCGTGCTCAGCAGCGAAGATTACCGCGAATTTTCCTTGGGTTATGCGCGCCGCATCAGCGCAGCGCTCAGCCCTGAAGCGGATGGAAGGCGCGTGCCGCGTATTTTGTTTACCAAGGGCGGCGGCCAGTGGCTGAGCGATATGGCGGATGCCGGTTACGATGCGCTGGGCGTGGACTGGACCACGCCGCTCAGCGTGGCGCGGGCCGCCGTCACTGAGCGCGTGGCATTGCAGGGCAATCTGGACCCGGTGGTGTTGTATGCCGCGCCGGAAACGATACGCCGCAAGGTTCAGGCCACGCTGGCGCAATTCGGCCACGGCGCCAGTGGGCACGTATTCAACCTGGGGCACGGCATTCTGCCCGACGTAGACCCGGCCCACGCCGAGACCATGATCGAGGCCGTGCACGAATTCAGCCCGGCGTATCACGTGCACGGCTAAAAGGCGGCACATGGCTAGAACGACCGAGCTGGCACAACTGGACTTGAACGGCATCTACACGTATGCCGACTATCTGACCTGGCAGTTCGACGATGCCGTCGAATTGATCAAGGGCAAAATCATGACCATGAGCCCGGCACCCAGTTCCGAGCACCAAGGCATTTCCTGGCGCTTGAGTGGCTTGCTGTTCAATTACTTAAAAAACAAGCCGTGCCGCGCCTATGCGGCTCCGTTCGACGTGCGTTTGTACGACCGTAAAAAATCCATAGTCGCCAATCAGGAGATTTATTCCGTCGTCCAGCCCGACTTGTCGGTGATTTGCGATGCAGCAAAAATTGACAAGAAAGGCTGTCTGGGGGCGCCGGACTGGATTATAGAAATCCTCTCCGCGGGTAATTCCAAAAAGGACATGCAGATCAAATACCGGCTGTATCAGGAAAGCGGTGTCCAGGAATACTGGCTGATTTATCCTTATGAAAAGGCCGTGCATCAGTTTGTGTTTGACGAAGAAGCGGGGAAATACCCGTTGCTAAATATGTATGCCGGTGATGACATCGCTGTTCCGCAGCTGTTTCCCGATTGCAGGATCGATTTGCGCGAAGTGTTCGAAAGCGAAGGCGAATAGGCGCAGTCGGAAACTGTATATAGGCCATACACGGGAAGCCGGAGCTTCCCAGTCCGTGTTCCCAAGCTGGAGCTTGGGAACCAGCAAATCCAACCTTATGCCTGGATTCCACCTTCGGTCAATTTGGCTGGGTCGAGCAAGCGCTCCAATTCGGACCGGCTGATCTCGGTCATTTCCTCTGCCACGTCAATGATGGGCCGCCCGGATTTATAGGCCGCTTTGGCGATTTCCGCCGCTTTGGCATAGCCGATGATGGGGTTCAGCGCGGTGATCAAAATCGGATTGCGCGCCAGCGCGGCTTGCAGGTGATCTTCGCGCACGTTGAAGCCGGCGATGGCTTTGTCGGCCAGCAAGCGAGTGACGTTGGCGAGCAGTTGCAGGCTTTGCAGCAGGTTGTAGGCGATCAGCGGCAGCATGACGTTGAGCTGGAACGAGCCGGACTGGCCGGCGATGGTGATGGTGGCGTCGTTGCCGATCACTTGCGCGGCCACCATGGCGGCGGCTTCGGGGATGACCGGATTGACCTTGCCGGGCATGATGCTGGAGCCGGGCTGCAAGGCGGGCAGTTCGATTTCCGCCAGGCCGCCCAGCGGGCCGGAGTTCATCCAGCGCAGGTCGTTGGCGATTTTCATCAGGCTGACGGCGATGACCTTGAGCTGGCCGGATAGTTCGACCGCTGCGTCCTGGCAGCTCAGGCTTTCGAAAAACGAGGTGTTGGGCGCAAACGGCAGGCCGGTGTTTTCGCTCAAGGTCTGCGCGAAGCGGGCGGCGAATTCGGGGTGGGCGTTGATGCCGCTGCCCACGGCGGTGCCGCCTTGCGCCAGCCGATAGATGCGCAGCAGGCTGTCCTGTACGCGCTCGCCGCCGTTGCGGATTTGCAGTGCCCAGCCGTTCAACTCCTGGCCCAGCGTGATGGGCATGGCGTCCATCAGGTGGGTGCGACCGGTTTTGACCACGTGGCTCAGGGCGGCGGCTTTGTTTTCGAGGGTAGCGGCCAGGTGATCCAGCGCGGGCAGCAGGTGGCGGTTCACTTCCAGCGCGGCGCTCACGTGAATGGCGGTGGGAATGACGTCGTTGCTGCTCTGGCCCATGTTGACGTGGTCGTTGGCGCTGACCGGTTTGCCCAGGCGCCGGCCGGCGAGGCTGGCCAGCACTTCGTTGACGTTCATGTTGGTGCTGGTGGCCGAACCGGTCTGGAACACGTCCAGCGGGAATTGCCCTGCGTGCTGGCCCGCCAGAATATCGTCGGCGGCGGCGGCGATGGCCTCGGCCATGTCCGCTTCCAGCACGCCCAGGCCGCAGTTGACGCGGGCGGCGGTTTTTTTGATCAGGGCGATGGCCTGAACGAATGCGGGCGGCAGCACCAGGCCGCTGACGGGAAAGTTTTCCACGGCGCGCTGGGTTTGCGCGGCGTACAGGGCGTCGGTCGGGACTTGCAGTTCGCCCATGCTGTCTTTTTCGATGCGATAGTTTTGCGTCGGCATATTCGATGGCTCGTGGTTGGTCAAGAAGAATGAGTGGGTAAACTGCGGTTTTGGCAGTCTCTCTCAGTCAGGAACAGCGGTCAAGCGACGCTGGATGATGCTTTTCCGCCTTGGCCGTGTTTCACGTTACAATGGCCGCAAACCCTGGCAGGTCAATACCATTTATAGGAGGTTAGTTATGCAGACTGTACCCTTTCGCCGCGTGTTCCTGACGCTGGTGCTGGCGGCGCCTTTGGCTGCTTGTTCATTCGTCGAGCTGAATCCGGGTGGCGAGAAAGTGCGCGTGCTGAGTCTGGCCGAAGTGGGCCGCTGCACCAGCCTGGGCCGCGTCAATTCCAATACCAAGGCCACCCTCGGCTTTATCGCCCGCGGCAAGGAATCGGTGCAGGAAGAAATTTATACCCTGTCGCGCAACAGTGCGGCGGCGATGAACGGCGATACCATCGTGCCTTTGGGGCCACTGATCGACGGCGAGCAGGGGTTCAATGTGTATCGTTGCATCAATCCTTAACAAATTAAGCGTAAACTGAATAGTGGTTTTTTCTATGACTTTCTGGACTTGGGCATGATTCGAGGCAGTATCGTGGCGTTGGTGACGCCGATGGAAGAAAATGGTGCGGTGGACGCGGCAAGCCTGCGCCGCCTGGTGGATTTTCATATCGAACAGGGCAGTGATGCCATCGTGGCTGTGGGCACGACGGGGGAGTCGGCCACTCTGGACGAAGACGAACACTGTGAAGTCATCCGCTTGGTGGTGGAGCAGGCATCCGGGCGGATTCCCGTCATCGCCGGCACCGGCGCCAATTCCACCAGCGAAGCCATTGCCCTGACCCGCCGCGCCAAAGCCGCCGGCGCGGACGCCTGTTTGCTGGTGACCCCTTACTACAACAAACCCACTCAGGAAGGACTGTATCGCCATTACAAGGCGGTGGCTGAAGCGGTGGAGATTCCCCAGGTTCTTTACAACGTGCCGGGCCGCACCGGTTGCGACATGCAAACCGAAACCGTGGTGCGCCTGCACGGCGTGCCCAACATCGTCGGCATCAAGGAAGCCACAGGCGATCTGGCGCGCGCCAGGCAAATTCGCGCACAGTGCGGCAGCGGTTTTGCCTTGTATTCCGGTGACGACGCCACGGCTTGCGAATTTTGCCTGCAAGGCGGTGACGGCGTGATTACGGTGACCGGCAACGTCGCGCCGCGTTTGATGCACGAGATGATCATGGCCGCGCTGGCCGGCGATGCGGCAAAAGCCCAAGCCCTGGATGCCGGCTTGCAAGCCTTGCACCGGGACCTTTTCATCGAATCCAACCCCATTCCCGTCAAATGGGCGGTTCAGCAAATGGGGCTGATAAAAACCGGCATTCGCTTGCCGCTCACCTGGTTGTCCGACGCTTGTCACGACACAGTGCGGCTGGCCATGCAGCAGGCGGGCGCGTGCATTCTCCCTCTCCCCGCGGGAGAGGGTCGGGGTGAGGGCAATTGAAAAAATGAGCACAACTTTTCGTACCTCCTCGATAATCCTCTTGGCATTGAGCCTTGGCGCCTGCAGCACCATACAAAGCCTTTTTCCCGATAAGCAAAAGGAATACCGCTTCAGCTCGGAAATCCCGGCGCTGGAAATTCCGCCGGATTTGATCGGTTCTTCGCCGGAACTGCCGGAAATGAACGAGGCGGATGCTCCGGCGGCGCAGATGGCGGGCGGCAGAGACGACAAAGCGCTGGCGGAAAGCCCCATCGGCAAATACCGGCCGGCTGCTCCGGATGCGGAAGAATCGGCCATGTTGACGCAGGACGACACGGGGGCGTGCATCGTCGTCGAAGCGCCGTTCGTCAACGTCTGGACCATGACGGAAAAAGCGCTGAATCGCTTGTTCCTCGAAGTCAAGGATAAAGACCGCTCGGAAAAAGTGTTTTTCGTGTACTACTCGAAAGATGCCAAGCCGTTCAAGCCCAGCTGGACCGACGATCTGCTCTCGCCTTTCCGCAGCAGCAGTGCCAAGCACGAGAACGAGCGCGAATATCAGATACGCCTGGAAGAGAAAGGCGATTTGCTGACCAAAATCCGCGTGCTGAACGACGCAGGCGAAGTGCAGTCCCAGGGTGAAGGCAAGAAATTGCTGCACCACATCCACCAGAAAATCCTCAGACTGGACAAGCCGGACAAGTCGGAAAGGATCAGGCCGGAGGATGAAAATCCCGAGGATGATGGGTTCTACTAGAGGCAAAACCGATGTGCAAAATAAACCCTCGCGTCGATTTCGCCTTTAAAAAGCTGTTTGGCAGCGAAGGCAATAAGGACCTGTTGATTTCGCTGATCAACTCGATCGTATCCGAGCAGGATCAAGTCGCCGAGGTCGAATTAAAAAACCCCTACAATCTGGCCGATTATTGTGCCGGAAAAATCTCCATACTCGACATCAAAGCGCGTAGTAACGAGGGTGTTTGGTTTAATATCGAAATGCAGATCAGCGAAGACTATAACTTCGATAAGCGTGCGATTTACTACTGGGCAAAACTGGTCACGGACCAACTCAGCGAAGGCATGATGTTCAAGGAGTTAAAAAAAACGATCAGCATCAACATCATGGATTTCAACTTTATCCCTGAAACGGAGGATGTGCATAGTTGCTACAAAATCATTAACGTCGCTTCCGGCAAGGACGACAAATTGCACGATATTTTTGAACTGCACTATATCGAACTGCAAAAATTCAAAAAACAGTTCCATCAAATCTCTACCGCGCTGGATCGCTGGAGCACTTTTTTAACCCGGGCCGGTGAGTTGACTCTGGCGCACATACCCGAAACATTGGCCGGCGATAAAGCCATTGTCAAGGCCATTGAAGCGGTGGATTGCATGTTCAACGAGGATGAACGCCAAGTCTACGAAGTACGCATGCAGGCTTTTGCCGACATTAAGAGCAAAATTGCCTCGGCGGAAGAGATAGGCATGAAAAGAGGCATGGAGAAAGGCATGGAGAAAGGTATGGAGAAAGGTATGGAGAAAGGTATGGAAAAGGGTATCGAGCAAGGCTTGAAGAAAGGCATTGAGAAAGGGCTGCAAGAAGGCCGTCAAGAAGGCCTGCAAGCGGGCTTGCTGGAAGGCGAACACCGTAAAGCGCTGGAGATTGCGCACAATCTGCTGGATATTCTGGATAATGCCGCCATCGCGGCTAAAACCGGCCTGGACGAAGCCGAGGTTGAACTGTTGCGTCGTTAACGAGCAACGCGACCATGAATGAATGGATTCATTAAAAACCCACCGCATCATCTCCGTTACCCGCCATCCGAGAAAACCATGCTGTTGACCCTTACCGGCCCTTCTGCGCTGGCACCGTTTCGCCAACAAAAACTGTTGGAAACGCTGCGGGCCATCGACCACCAAGTCTGTCGCGTTACCGCCCACTATGTCCATTTCATCGACTGCCGGCGCGCGTTGAGCGAGAGTGAATCCGCCGCGTTGTACGAATTATTGCGCTATGGTCATCCCGCCGCAGCCGGCGCGGAGGATCATGACGACACCATCCTGATCGTCCCGCGTTTGGGCACCATTTCGCCCTGGTCCAGCAAAGCCAGCGACATCGCCCGCCAGTGCGGCCTGGCCGAGGCAGTGCGGCGCATCGAGCGCGGCACCGCCTACCGTATTCATAGCCACGCCCAGTGGAGCAGCGCGCAACGCAGCGCTATCGAACAGCGCCTGCACGACCGCATGACCCAGACCGTGCTGGCGGCGGCTTCAGCGCCGGACTTGTTCGCCGAACACGCGCCGGGCTACCTGAACTTTATTCCGCTGCTGGAACAAGGCCGAGTGGCTTTGTGGCAAGCCAACGACAGCCTGGGCCTGGCTTTGTCGGAAGACGAAATCAACTATCTGGCGTACAGCTTCAGCGCGCTGGGGCGCAATCCCAGCGACGTCGAACTGATGATGTTCGCCCAGGCCAATTCCGAACACTGCCGCCACAAAATTTTCAACGCCCAATGGACTATCGACGGCGTGGCGCAAGAACACACGCTGTTCGGCATGATCCGCCACACCGCCAAGCTGCATCCGGCCGGGCTGATTTCCGCCTACAGCGACAACGCCGCCATCATGCAGGGCGCCACCGCCCAAGTATTGTTGCGCGATCCGGCGACGCGGGCTTATGGTTACCACGAGGAAGCTGCCCACATCCTCATGAAAGTGGAAACCCACAACCACCCCACCGCCATCTCGCCGCACCCCGGCGCGGCCACCGGTTCCGGCGGCGAAATCCGCGACGAAGGCGCCACCGGGCGCGGTTCCTGGACTAAAGCCGGCCTGACCGGCTTCAGCGTTTCGCACTTGCGCATCCCCGGTTTTGCCCAGCCCTGGGAACAAGACTTCGGCAAGCCGGAGCGCATCGCCACCGCGCTGGACATCATGCTGGAAGGCCCCATCGGCGGCGCGGCGTTCAACAACGAATTCGGCCGTCCCGCGCTGGCTGGTTATTTCCGCACTTTCGAGCAAGCCGTGCCCGGCACCGACGACAAGCAACTGCGCGGCTATCACAAGCCCATCATGCTCGCCGGCGGCATGGGCAACATCCGTCCCATGCACACCCACAAGCAGGACATCCCGGCCGGCACGCCCATCATCGTGCTGGGCGGCCCCGCCATGCTGATCGGCCTGGGCGGCGGCGCCGCTTCATCGCAAGCCTCCGGCACGGCGGCGGAAGCGCTGGATTTTGCCTCGGTGCAGCGGGAAAACCCGGAAATGCAGCGCCGCTGCCAGGAGGTCATCAGCGCCTGCACCGCCATGGGGGACGCCAACCCCATCCTGTCCATCCACGACGTCGGCGCGGGCGGCTTGTCCAACGCCGTGCCGGAAATCATCCACGACAGCGGCCGTGGCGGAAAGCTGGAACTGCGTGAAGTCAACAACGACGACCCCGGCATGTCGCCCATGCAGATCTGGTCCAACGAAGCGCAGGAACGTTATATCCTGGCGGTGGAAGCGGACGCCTTGGCGGCGTTCCAGGCCTTGTGCCAGCGCGAACGCTGTCCTTATGCCGTCATCGGCCACGCCACGCAGGCGGAGCACTTGCTGCTGACCGACCGCGAGTTCGGCAACAACCCCATCGACATTCCCATGGCCCTGCTGTTCGGCAATCCGCCGAAAATGCACCGGGACGTGGCGCACGCCGCGCTGCCGGTACCGGCCTTGCAACTGGCCGGCGTCGATTTGGCGCAAGCCGCGCAGCGCGTGCTGCGTTTTCCGGCGGTGGCGGACAAAACTTTCCTCATCACCATCGGCGACCGTTCCATCACCGGCCTGGTGGCGCGCGACCAGATGGTCGGTCCCTGGCAGACGCCGGTGGCGGACGTGGCGGTCACCGCATCCGGCTATACGGTATACAGCGGCGAAGCCATGGCGCTGGGCGAACGCAGCCCGCTGGCGCTGCTCGACGCCCCGGCGTCGGGGCGCATGGCGGTGGCGGAAGCCATCACCAACATCGCCGCCACAGCCATCGCCCAACTCAGCGACGTCAAGCTGTCCGCCAACTGGATGGCCGCCGCCGGCAGCCCCGGCGAAGACGCCGCGCTGTTCGACACCGTGCGCGCCGTGGGACTGGAACTGTGCCCCGCGTTAGGGCTAGCCATTCCGGTCGGCAAGGACTCGCTGTCGATGAAAACCGTGTGGCGCGACGCGGCGGGCGATAAAAACATGAGCGCGCCGCTGTCGCTGATCGTCACGGCCTACGCGCCGGTGGTCGACGTGCGCCGCACTTTGACGCCGCAATTGCAACTGGATGGCGGAGCCAGCCGTTTAATCCTGGTCGACCTGGGTTTCGGCAAAAACCGCCTGGGCGGTTCGGTGCTGGCGCAGGTCTACAACCAACTGGGCGCCGCCGTGCCCGACCTGGACGACGCCGCCCACCTCAAGGCGTTCTTCAGTACTATCCAGGCTTTAAACCAGCAAGGCTTGTTGCTGGCCTATCACGACCGTTCCGACGGCGGCCTGCTGGCGACGCTGTGCGAAATGGCGTTTGCCGCCCACTGCGGTTTGGAGGTGGATTTAAGCGCGCTGCCGGGCGATGCGCTGGGCGCATTGTTCAACGAAGAACTGGGCGCGGTGGTACAGGTGGCGACCGACCACGTCGCCGCCGTGCTGGCCGCCCTGCAAGCCGCAGGTTTGGGCGAGTGTTGCCACGATATCGGTGCGCCGTGCGCCGAGCAAACCATCCTGCTACGGCGCGGCGGCGAAATCCTGCTGCAACAACCCCGCGTGGCGCTGCAACGCACTTGGTCGGAAACCAGCTGCCGCATGCAGGCCCTGCGCGACAACCCCGACTGCGCGCGCCAGGCATTCGATGCGCTGGAAGACGCCCACGATCCGGGGCTACACGTGCGGTTGAGCTTTGATCCTGACGAAAACATCACCGCACCCTTCGTAAACACCCAGCGCCCGCGCATCGCCATCCTGCGTGAACAAGGCGTCAACGGCCACGTGGAAATGGCGGCGGCATTCGACAAAGCCGGCTTTAGCGCGGTAGACGTACACATGAGCGAGATTCTGGCGGGGCGCGTCAGCCTGCAAGACTTTGTTGGTCTGGCGGCGTGCGGCGGCTTTTCCTACGGCGACGTGCTGGGCGCGGGCGGCGGCTGGGCCAAGTCCATCCTCTTCAACTCCAGGGCGCGCGATGAATTCGCCGCTTTTTTCCAGCGCGGCGACAGCTTCGGCCTGGGCGTGTGCAACGGTTGCCAGATGATGGCGCAGCTGCGTGATTTAATTCCCGGCGCCGGACACTGGCCGCGCTTCGTGCGCAACCTCTCGGAACAGTTCGAAGCGCGCGTCGCCATGGTCGAAGTCCGCCCTTCGCCTTCCATCCTGCTGCGCGGCATGGAGGGCTCGCGCCTGCCGGTGGCGATAGCCCACGGCGAAGGTTACGCCGAATTCCAGGGCGATCCCGCCGCCGTCCTGCACGCCAACCGGGTCAGCCTATGTTTTGTGGACAACTACGGCGCGCCCACCGAACGCTATCCCGCCAATCCCAACGGCTCGGCTTTCGGCATCACCGGCCTGACCAACGACGATGGCCGCTTCACCATCATGATGCCGCACCCGGAACGCTGCTTCCGCAGTGTGCAGAACTCCTGGTATCCCGGGGATGCCGGCGAGGACGGCGCCTGGCTCAGGCTGTTCCGCAATGCCAGGGTTTGGGTGGGGTAAGACAGTAGTGGCGTGTGTGGCAGCGGCTGGTCAACGATCAGTTTCGTTCAAGGCCAGCGTTGCAGTACGGTGTAACTCGATCCCGTCGTATTAAGGCGAGACTCTACCAGGCAAAAATCCCGCAACGGCCAGGCCAGGGGCGTGATGGCTTGTGGCGGCAAGCGTCGGCGTACCCGGCGGGCCAGGGTCAGGTGCGGCAGGAATGGCCGGTGTTCCACCGGCAACCCCAGCTGTCCCGCCACGGTGTTGAGGCCGCTGACCAGATCGAGCAGCGCTGGCGGCGGCGTGGCCGTCAGGCACAGCACTTGCGCGCGCGGCCAGCATTCCAGCCGTTGCAGCGACAGTTCGCACGGCGCGAAAGGCAAGCCCCCAGCCAACGCCGTGAGCGGTGGGATGCATGCTTGCGGTACCGCTCCCAGAAAAGCCAGGGTGATATGGTAGTTTGCGGGTTTGATCCAGCGCGCCGCCAGCGTGCCGTGCAGCGGCTGTACCAGTGGCAGCAAAGACCTGCATAGCGCTGCGTCCGGCCACAGGGCGAAAAACAGGCGCGCCGTCGGAGGGTTGCCATGAAAGTCGCGGCAACCTTGCTCTCCCTCTGGGAGAGCGCCATGATCGTTAATGGCCGCCATCGGCGTCATACAGCGCAATGAGGCCTTGCAGTGCGGCGGCTACCGCCTGGCGGCGCACGGCGTCGCGGTCGCCGCTGAAGCAGGCTCGGCGGCAGAGCGAGGGTTTGCCGCGTTGCTGCCAGGCAAACCACACCGTTCCCACCGGCTTGCCGGGCGTCGCGCCACCAGGGCCGGCGATGCCGCTCACCGCCACCGCCACCTGGGCGTGACCGCGCTGCAACGCGCCCGCCGCCATTTCACCTACCGTTTCGCCACTGACGGCTCCGTGCGCTTCCAGGGTTGCCGTTGTGACCCCCAGCAATGCGTTTTTGGCGTCATTGCCGTAGGTCACGAACCCCCGTTCGAACCAGCCGGAACTGCCCGCCACGTCGGTCACGCACTTGGCCAGCCAGCCACCGGTGCACGATTCCGCCAGGGTCAGACTATGGCCTTGGGCTTTGAGCCGCAAGCCCGCTTGTTCCGCCAGATGGTACAAAGCAGCGTCGTCGGGATCGTTGGAAGGAAGGGTAATAGGCTGCATGGGGTTGTCCAGTCAGGTGATGAAGTCGTTAAGCGCCATAATTTTGACATTATAGGGCCAGGCTGTTTAAGATCGTGGGCTCAATCCATTCAGGCAGACACCATGGTTGCACAACGCATACTGTTAATGGGGGGCGATACGGCGCAACAGCGCGAGTTGCGTGCCGTGCTGGAGTTTATGGAGCACGCCGTCGCGGTGGCGACCGAACCCACGGTGCTGGCCGAAGTTTGCGCCGACGAGCCGCCGGCCGTCGCTTTTCTGACGCACGACAGCGCGTTGGAACCTTTAATGGATGCTTACCGGCAGATAGGCTTGAAGGCGCCGGTGGTGCTGGTCAAGGACAAAGCCACAGCGGCGGCCATGCCGGATGGCTTTTCGGTGGCGAGTTTTCTGGATTGGCCCAGCACCCATAGCGTGCTGGCCGATCTGTTGCAGCGCTTGCTGAAGTCCAGCGCTGAGCGGTCCACCAAGCCTCTGCCTGAATTGGGACGCTGGCTGGTGGGTGAAACCCCGGCCATCTGCACGATACGCAAGCTGGTCGGCCAGGTGGCTGGGGCGGAGGCCACGGTGTTGATCCTGGGCGACTCCGGTACGGGCAAGGAAGTGATTGCTCGCGGTTTGCACTACTGTTCTCCCCGCCGTGAAAGACCTTTCGTGCCGGTCAATTGTGGTGCCATTCCCGGCGAACTGCTGGAAAGCGAGCTGTTCGGCCACGAAAAAGGCGCGTTTACCGGGGCACTCACTTCGCGCCAGGGCCGCTTCGAACTGGCCGAAGGCGGCACGCTGTTTCTGGATGAAATCGGCGACATGCCTTTATCCATGCAGGTGAAGCTGTTGCGCGTGTTGCAGGAACGCACTTTCGAGCGGGTCGGCAGCAACAAGACCATTCAATGCGACGTGCGCGTGGTGGCCGCCACCCACCGCAACCTGGAAGAAGAAATCCGCAATAACCGTTTCCGCGAAGATTTGTTTTACCGCCTCAACGTATTTCCCATCGAAGTGCCGCCTTTGCGCGAGCGGGTGGCGGATATCCCCGTGCTGGTGGACGAACTGATACGGCGCATCGAGAACGAGCGCCGTGGCTCGGTGCGCCTGACCCAGGCGGCGCTGGCGGCATTGCAGCAGCATCATTGGCCCGGCAATGTGCGCGAACTGGCCAATCTGATCGAGCGGCTGGCGATACTTTATCCCGAGGGCACGGTGGACGTGGGCGAGTTGCCGGAGAAATTTCAGCAGTACGCCGGTTTGCCGCGTCGCGACCAGGTGGATTTTTTTCCAGCGGCGGAGCTGGATACGCTGGACGTGCCGGCCATGGGGCAAAGCATGGACAAGCTGCCGGAAGATGGCCTGGACTTGAAGGAACACCTGAGCAACCTGGAATGCCACTTGATTCAGCAGGCGCTGGAAGAATGCAACGGCGTGGTCGCCCACGCCGCCAATCTGCTGCGCATGCGCCGCACCACGCTGGTGGAAAAACTGCGCAAATATGGGCTGCGTGGTGACGGCGACAGTGAAGAGGTGTAGGAAGTATCGTTCCCACGCTCCGCGTGGGAATGCATCCAGCGACGCTCCGCGTCGCGGAAGCCTGAGTTATTCCGACCACCGTCGGCGGCGTTCCCACGCGGAACCTGGGAACGATAAATACAGTGCCATCAACAACGCCCTCTCAAGCAGCCTTAGTAATTCCGCGAGGACGCGGCGGCTGTCAAGCAGCCTTAGTAATTCCGCGAGGACGCGGCGGCTGTCAAGCAGCCTTAGTGATTCCGCGAGGACGCGGCGGTTGTCTTGCCATGCCGCTTAACGGCCCGTCCAGCGCGGCGCGGCTGGAAGACGCCTTCAACCTATTCAACGAAATGTCCGAGGCGCTGGCCCAGTCCTACCGGGAACTGGAAGGCCAGGTGCTGCGGCTCACCGAAGAACTGGCCGCCGCCCGCAGCGAACGCCTGCAAACCCTGATGGAAAAAGCAGCCCTGGCCAATCGCCTGCAGCGCTTGCTGGAGGCCTTGCCCGGCGGCGTGGTGGTGCTGGACGGGGCAGGGCAGGTGGCCGAATGCAATCGTGGCGCCACGGAATTGCTGGGCACGGCGCCTTTGCATCGTCCCTGGAGCGAGGTATTGGCGGAAGTGCTGGCCGCCAGTAGCGATAATCCCCATCAGCGCCGCCTGACCAATGGCCGTTACGTGAGTTTTTCCGCCAGTTCCTTGGGCGAAGAACCGGGCCAGATCATCCTGTTGACCGACGTTTCGGAAATGCACGCTTTGCAAGGCTTGGTGGAGCAGCAGCAACGCCTGACCGCCATGGGCGAGATGTTGGCCGGCATGGCGCACCAGATTCGCACGCCCTTGGCGGCGGCGGTGCTGTATGCCTCGCACTTGGGTGGCGAGTTGCCGGAAGTCCAGCGCAAAAAGTTTTCCGACAAGCTGCTGGAGCGCTTGCGTCACTTGGAGCGGCAGGTCAACGACATGCTGGTGTTTGCCCGCGCCGGGCGCTATGCCATGGAAAAAGTGCCGGTACGGCGCTTGCTGGAACGGGCGGTGCAGGCCATGGAAGCCATGGTGAAACACCGCAGGGTGGAGTTTCGCATCGTCGAGGAGAGCATTTGCCCGGACATTTACATCAGCGAAGACGCTTTTCTGGGGGCTTTGACCAACTTGATGGCCAATGCCGTGGAAGCCTTGGGCGACAGCGGTTTGGTGACGCTCAGCATCAGCCGGCCGGAAGCGGCCTCGCTACGCATCAGCGTCATCGATAATGGCCCCGGCATGAGCGAGGACGTCTGCCGGCGCGTGTTTCAGCCTTTCTTTACCACGCGCAGCAGCGGCACCGGTTTAGGGCTGGCGGTGGTGGAGTGTGTGGTGCGGGCCCACGGCGGCAGCGTCAGCTGTGAATCCGCGCCGGGTCAGGGCGCCCAATTCCACATCGACTTGCCCTTGGTGACCGAGCCCACGCCATTGGCGGCCGGAACGACGGCCAAAGGCTTGACGGTAGATTCGGGTTGCCATGAAAGTCGCGGCAACCTTATTCCCCCTCTCCCTGCGGGAGAGGGTCGGGGTGAGGGGAACAATCATGGCGCGCGTGACGTTTCATGGTCAGGGGCGGCGCGCGCGCCATGATTGTTGAGGAGCCGTTAGGGAACCCGGCATACGAACGTAGCGGCGGCTTAAAATCCTATTTCCACACTGGCAAAAAACATGCGCGGCGCACCGGCTTGAACATAAGTCCCCGCACCGGTTGGGTCGCTGGCGGAAAAGCCGCTTTGCCCCAGCGTCGCGATGTAATCGCGGTCGGTGAGGTTTTCCACATTGGCTTGTACGCGCAGCGACGGCAGGCCGAAACAGGTTTGACAGGCATAGCCCGCGCCCAGACTCCACAGCGCAAACGCCGGCGCGGTCAGGTCGTTGGTATAACTGGCTTGGCGTTCACCGACATACTTGCCCCTGACCGAGGCAAACCAGCCGCCGTACTGGCGGCGCAATTCCCAGGACGCGATCCATTGCGGCGCGTCCACCGTGGTTTTACCGGCGGTAGTCACGGTATCGCCTGCCGACGCGTAGTTTTCCAAATAGCGCGAATCGCCATAGTTGAGGGTCGCATAGGCCGTCCAGTCCGGCAGGAAGTTCCACTGCAGCGAGCCTTCCACTCCGAGTTTGCGCACCGCGCCGACATTGGCGACCAGCGAAGGGCAGGTGCCCAGCAGCGCGCAATTGTTGATCTGCAACAGCCGGTCGCGGTAGTCGATGTGATACACCGACAAGCTGGTATGAAGCCCATCCCGGCCATGCCGCCAGCCCGCTTCCAGTGTGCGGCTGCGCTCCGGTTTAACGTCGGGGTTGAAGGTTTGGGTGGTAAACACCGTAATCGGCACGGCACTGATGTTTTCCGCGTAATAGGTAAACAGCTCGTTATCGGCATCCCAGGCATAGTTCACGCCGACTTGTGGTAAAAAATCCCCGTGGCTGGTCATGGCGTTGCCGGGATAAACGGCGAGGTGATCGACAAACGCCGTGCGCACGTGGCTGGTTTTCAAGCCCAGCGACAACAGCCATTGATCGGACAGCGCAATATCATCCTTCACCCAGGCTTGCAGCGCGTTGCTGTCATAAATTCGATCCAGCAGCGTATCGGCTGCGACCCCAACAAACGCGCCAAAACCTTCGAGGATCGCGGGCTTGATTTCATGGACGCCGCGTATGTTTTTGCTGGTCCCCACTTCACGATGGTGGATGATCGGCGCGATTACGGGGAAGAACGACGCATCACCATTGGATCGCTGTCTGGTCGCATGGTAGTCGTTGGATGGGTTGAACGCGGCAAGGCCCGACACGTTTTCGCGATGAGAAAAGCCAATGACAGAGAAATTGCAAAATATCAGGAGCGACTTGAGCAAGGTTGACGTCCACGTGATTTCCCCAGAGGAATACGACGAAATCCCGGAATTGACGGATGAGTTTTTCGATAATGCGGATTTGTACAAAGGCGCCCAATTGATTCGGCGCGGAAGACCGAAGGCGGACAGCAGAAAGCAACTTTTATCCGTTCGATATAGCCCCGAAGTCATCGGATATTTCCGCGCTACGGGGCCAGGCTGGCAATCCCGTATGGACGAAGCCCTGAAAGAATGGATTAAGGCGCGGGCAGCATAGCTGCCCGCCGGGAGACGCTCAGGTCGGGCTGCGCGGCTTATCAGTCGTCTTTGCTAATCGGTTTTGCGGTGCCGGCGTGGCATCAGGACGATGCTGTTGGGGGTCAAGCCCTGGTTTTTCAGGGTGTCGATGCGCGCGATGGCTTCGAGCTTTTCCAGGTCGAGCACCGTGATCGAGCCGTCGTTCATGTCCGGCAGGTTCAGCAGGCTGTTTTGTATGAAGGCGTAGCGTTCATCTGGTGAAAATGCCACGTGGTGCGCACCGGCTGCGGCGGGTATGGATTTGAGCAGGGTAGGTTGCGCGGCGGAGCGGCTGATGTCGAATATGTTGAAATTTCCGGGTTTGGCGGTGGTGATGTACAGGCGGCTTTTATTCGCGTTGAAATATATTTCCAGCGGCACGCCTTGCTGAATGCCGTTGAAATCATAGGCTTGCTGAAAATGGAAGGCTTTGCGGTCCGCTTGCCACTCGGCCGTCCATAGCGTGCCGGACAGCATGTTGTTGATGTATGCCAGGGGCGGGTTGGCGTCGGGCAGAAATACCACTTCCACCGGCGCGGCGCCGATGGCGTCGGGGCCGTTGGAGACTTTGTGGCTGGACAGCACTTTGCCGCTGCCGGCTTCGATGACGGTGACGTTTTCGCCCGCTTCGCCCAGATCGGATGGCCGTACCGTGCTGGTGACCAGCAGCCGGTCGATGCCTTCGTGCAGGCCGATGCCGTGCGGGTAGCGGATCGACAGCGGGCTGCCGGGCGGCGTGGCCAGGGTTTTGACGGCCCGGTCGGTTTGCGCGTCGCCGACGATGACGTTGCTGCTGCCCATGCAGGTCAGGTACCAGGTTTTGTTGTCCTCGCTGAAGATGATGTCTTCGCTGACCTTGCATTGGGGGAGGTCTATTTTTTGGAGGGTATGCGGCGGCGGGAAAAAGGGGTCGCAACCCTTTAAAAACCGACCTCATTGCATTTGCTCGGCAACGGCATGCCATGCGCACCCTTAAAAATCCCGTTCAGGACGGGGTGTTCTTTTGGGCAACGACAAATGCATGGCGGAATAACAAAAAAAGGCGCAGCCCTTGTGCCGCATTCCAAAAGTGGCAGCAGCCGGAAAGCCGCCGCGTCCTCGCGGAATCGCTAAGGCTTCCTGAAACCACCTTGATGGTAAAATCGCCCCATGAAAACCGATAGCCTGTTTTATCGCTTGTTTCAACGGATGCCGGCGCTGTTGTTGAAGCTGGCAGCGCTGGATATTGCCGCCGACGGCTACCGCTTCAGCTCGTAGGATAATGGCATGGACTCCTCCCCTCCCCAAACGGCATCGCGATGTGCCAAAGTGGGAGAAGTTAACCACCACTTGAAACAGGCAGAGGAGAAGTCACCATGAAGCTTACAACG
>SCQD01000282.1 GCA_004299145.1 Methylococcaceae bacterium
TTTGGGATTTCGCATGGTGACACTGAATTACTGCCCAAACACAAGAATCTCGTTCCCACGCGCTGCGTGGGAAAGCCGCCGCGAAGCGGAATAATTAAGGCTTCTGGAATGCATCCTCGGCGCGCCGTGTCAATGATGACATTTATTTTGCGACAACAGCCGCCATGGCAAACACGGGGCGCGGCGCGCCCAAACTGCATTCCCTTAGCAAAGCGTGGGAACGAGAAAAGCACAGCGCCATGCAAGTTTCCAATGATTTATTGGAGTGCAAAGCCTCCCGCAATATTACGCTCGGTTAAGCCGCTTTTGTCGACAGGTTTGCCGCCAAATAGCTTCCAGCGGTTGGCGGTGGAATGGATTTACCGTCGTCTTGCATGATTTGCAGCCATTCATCCACAATTTGGCATAATTCTTTGTAGACTTTTACTTCATCTTCACCATGGCAGCAAGGGCCGATAATCCCAGGGCATTGCCCAATGTAGCAATTATCTTCCTCAGACCACTCGACAATTTTTAAATATTTTGCACTGTCTTTCATTTATTTTTCTTGGCATAACCGCACTAACTGTATTGATGTTACGAAACTTGAAACGTGTCGATAGCCCCGGCTTTCCCATTTTTCATCGTGGTGTAACCAGGCGGGATGGGGTTTTAACCCCGTCCCAAACGTTGGTCAATCCTATGAGGTTTGTTATCAATGTCAACGCATGGGATGCAACAAACGCAACGGACGGGGTGAATACCCCATCCGGCCTGGAGAATTGAATTACTAGGCTTACCCCTCTTTGACGCCGAGCACGGCTCGACATCACGCCGTTTCCACCGCAAACCCCACCACGTTGCGTTGCTCGCGTGAAAACTCCACGCCGATGAGATGAATGGGACAGCCCGCGGCGCGGTATTTGTCGGCATAGGCTTTGTCTTTGAGCTGTTGCAGGGCGCCGCCTTGCGGGACCAACTCGACCACTTTAAATACTTGCCTTGCTCGATCAAATCGACGGCGATGCCGCTTTTGTCAACGTAGTAGTGGTTTTGGGTGCGGATTTCCCGCAAGTTTTGGATGCCGATGGGCAGTTTGCGATGGGTCATGGGGTCACCATGTACGGTTATGCGCCGTTCATCAAATTGCCGCACCTTGCCCAATTCAGGCACCAACTTTGCTTGGCTAATCGGCAATTCCCCGGGTACTCCCCGTAAACATCGCCTCCCGATCCGCCAGACGCCGACTTCGCCATGACCGACAGAACCATGACCGTTCCTCCCGCATCGCCCGAACAGCAAGCCGTGCTGCGCGATCTGTTCGAGGAAACCGTGGCCCAGGCGCCGGTGGCCATCTCCATCACCGACAGCCAGGCCAACATTCTTTACGTGAACCAAAACTTCGCCGAAGTGACCGGTTATGCACCAGAAGAGTGCATCGGCCGCAACGAATCGATGCTGTCCGACCAGCGCACGCCCAAGGCGGTGTATCAGGCGCTGTGGCAGACCATCCAGGCGCGGCAAACCTGGCAGGGCACGCTGGTCAACCGGCACAAGAGCGGCCGGCGCTATCTGGCCCACGTCAGCATCTCGCCCATCCTCGACGCACAAGGGCACACCAGCCATTACATCGGCATGCACCGCGACGTCACCGACGTGTATACGCTGGAACAACAGGTGAAAAACCAGAAAGTGCTGATCGAATCGGTGGTCGACCTGATGCCGATGGCCACGGTGCTGATCGACGAACAGGACAAAGTGGTGCTGGACAACCAGATGTACAAAACCCTCATCAGCGACCTGGGGCAGCAGGAACCTTCGCAACTGTTTCTGCCGGTGTTGCGTGAAGCCTTGGGGGAGGAATGGCCGCGCCTGCAAAGCAAAGGCCACGGCTTTCAGGAAGCCTTAGTGATTCCGCTTCGCGGCGGCTTTCGCAACCGCGAAGTACGCATCGACCGCGGCGGCTATCTGGCGCCGCGCTGGTATGCCTGTTCGGGCAGCTGGTTCAGCCACAGCGACGGCCAGGTCGACAATTTTTTCCAGGGTGCCCGGCACACTTATCTGCTGCTGACCCTGAACGACATCACCCAGCAAAAGCGCCAGGAAGAAGCCCAGCGCATCAACGCCATGCGCGCCTTGCTGGCGGAAGAAGAAAAGTGCCAAAGCGTCCGCGAGGCTTTGCTGGGCGCCATACACCACATCGAAGCGCCGCTGAATCTACTAACCGCCGCCAAAAACCTGGCCGTGCGGCGCGACCCGGAGCAGCAAAACAGCGCGTTCGTGGAACTGTTGCAGCAAATACTCGACGCCGGCGCCGCCTCCGTCGCCCACCTGAAAGCCTGCATTCCGCCCAGCTGCGGCGCAAGCGCCACTTCGGTGAACATCAACCAGTTGATCCACGAAACCATCGTGCTGCTCACCGAGCGCCTGCTGGCCAGCGGCGTGGTGGTCGACTGGCGGCCCACGCCGGTACTGCCCAGCCTGATGGGCGCGGAGCAGCGGCTGCGCTCGGTCTTCAAACACCTCATCGAAAACGCCGTCGAAGCCATGAATCACAGCGGCATCCGGCGGCGCGAACTGCGCATCGTCACTTGGTCGGACAATGAACTGGTCCACATCGCCATTGAAGACAGCGGTCCCGGCATCGCCGACAACCTGCGCGTCAAAGTGTTCGAACCGTTTTTCTCGACCCGGACCGACGGCGGCCACGGCCACACCGGCATGGGTCTGACCATGGCCCAGGACGTCATCAACCAGCACCAGGGCTTGATCCGCATCGACCCCACCTACCGCGACGGCTGCCGCGTGCTCATCCAGTTGCCCATCCATCAGGAGTTCAACGACCGTGGATGAACGATCCCACCTCATCGAACAAGAGCTGAATGCCTTGTACCTGGTCAGCCAGGTGCTCAACAGCCCGCTCAACCTCAAAGACAAACTGCAAAGCGTGCTGGATGTGCTGCACGAGCAAAGCGGCATGCGCTCCGGCATGCTGGCCTTGCGCGAACAGGAAACCGGCGCGCTGGTGGTGTGCGCCGTGCGCGGCAAGGACGGCGCAGGCGTCGCCATTCCGGTGCGCTATGAACCCGGCGAAGGCATCATCGGCGTCATCCTCGACGCCGGCTACACCATTGCGATAGAGCGCATCGCCGACGAACCGCGCTTTCTCGGCCGGCTGGGCCTGTACGACCCGGAACTGCCCTTCATCGGCTCGCCGATCCGCGTGGGCGAGGACGAACTGCTGGGCGTGCTGGCGGCTCAGCCGGTCGAAAGCGCCTGGCTAGGCGAGAGATCGCGCTTCATGGAAATGGTCGCCAACCTGATCGCCCAGAGCGTCAGCCTGCTGTACGCGCTGGAACAGCAGCAGCGCGACCTGACCACCGAACGCGACCAGCTCAAGCAGAGCCTGCGCAAGACCTACGGCTTTGAAAACATCATCGGCCATTCCACGCCCATGCTCAAAGTGTTCGAGCGGGTGCGGCAAGTGGCGAAATGGAACACCACGGTGCTGATCCGCGGCGAATCGGGCACCGGCAAGGAGGCCATCGCCAACGCCATCCACTATAACTCCGCCTGCGCCAGCGGACCGTTCGTCAAGCTCAACTGCGCGGCGCTGCCGGACAACCTGCTCGAATCGGAACTGTTCGGCCATGAAAAAGGCGCGTTTTCCGGCGCCATCAACCAGCGCAAAGGCCGCTTCGAGCTGGCCAACCACGGCACGCTGTTTTTGGATGAAATCGGCGAAATTTCGCTGTCGTTCCAGGCCAAATTGCTGCGCGTGCTGCAGGAAGGCGAGTTCGAGCGGGTCGGCGGCAGCCACACGCTGAAAGTGCAGGTGCGCATCATCGCCGCCACCAACAAAAACCTGGAAGACGAAGTCGAAGCGGCGCGTTTTCGGGAAGACTTGTACTACCGGCTCAACGTCATGCCCATCCTCATGCCGCCCTTGCGCGAGCGGCTGGAAGACCTGCCGGAACTCGCACAATTCCTACTGGCCCGCATTTCACGCGAACAAGGCGGCCGGCCGTTGGAGCTGAAAGAAAGCGCGATACGCCTGCTGATGCGGCACGACTGGCCGGGCAACGTGCGCGAGTTGGAGAACTGTCTGGAACGGGCGGCCATCATGAGCCCGGACGGCATCATCGACCGCGACGTCATCGCCATGACCGGGCTGGAAGACGAAATCACCCTGGCGGTAACGCCCAGCCTGACCAAAGCGGAGTTCAACACCGAAGGCATGGACGAAAGAGAACAGGTCATCGCCGCGCTGGAGCAGGCCGGCTGGGTGCAGGCCAAAGCGGCGCGCCTGCTGAACATGACGCCGCGGCAGATTGCTTATCGCATCAGGATATTGAATATCCGGGTGAAGCACATCTAGGGCTACCGTTCGGGTAATCGTTCACCCCCCTGCCTTTGTCCCCCTCTCCCACCGAGAGAGGGCCGGGGTGAGGGCATAAAAAGCAGGGGGGGCGTGAACGATTACCCGTTAGGGAAAACCGCCGCGAAGCGGAATCACTGCGGAATGCGTTGCTGATTGAGCAAGTTTCCTCGCAACGAGTGAATTCAGCGAAACGCCGGCACGGGCGGCTTCCACGGCCAGCAGCCGATGTAAGCGCTTGTCGATACGGACGTTGAATTGCCCGCTGTACTGTTTGCAGGACGGCGCAAGCGGTACCGCCTCGCCGCGCTTGAGATAGCTTTCCTTGACGCCTGCCCAGGCCGTCGCCAGTTCGTCCAATGCCTGCTCCGGTGTATCCGCAAACGCGGACACGCCGGGCAGTTCAACGAAATGAGCCAGATAATCGCCTTCTTCATCCTGGTAAATATTCAGGCTATAACCATCAAACCTGTCATTTGTCATCATTTTCAACGCCATATTGCAAAAGGAACTGATCGACCTGATAGCCCTTGGCTTTACCATTTTTGGATTCCTGAACGGAAAGCCGATGACCGCTGGGCGAATACCAAATTTTGTGACTGCCCGTCTGGTGATCACATATCCACCCAGACTGCTTCAATAACGTCTGAAAATCGGCAAAGGACAACCCACGGGGGTTATTCAACGCCGTCATCAAAAGCTTTTCTTTTTGGGTCATGGCGTAACCATATACGGTTACACGCCGCTCATCAAGTAGTCGCGCTTGCTGAACATGACGCTGCGGCAGATTGTTTATCGCATCAGGATATTGAATATCCGGGTGAAGCATATTTGAAAACCAGCAATGCGATGGTTGCCATGAGGCTACCTCCTGCGGTCAGCCTATCACGGCTAGCGAAACACCACGGTCTTGTCGCCATTGGTGAAAATGCGGTGCTCGATGTGCGCGCAAACGGCGCGCGACAGTGCGGCGCATTCCGAGTTGCGCCCGGCGGCGACCAGTTTGTCGGGCGTGTAGGTGTGATCGACGCGCTCCACCACCTGTTCGATGATGGGGCCTTCGTCCAGATCGGCGGTCACGTAATGGGCGGTGGCGCCGATTAATTTGACGCCCCGGCTGTGTGCCTGATGATACGGCTTGGCGCCTTTGAAGCCGGGCAGGAATGAGTGGTGGATGTTGATGGCGCGTCCTTGCAGGTAACGGCACAGATCGTCCGACAATACTTGCATGTAGCGCGCCAGCACCACCAGTTCGCTGCCGGTAGCTTCGATGAGGCTTTTCAGCTGCGCTTCCTGCGCGAATTTGGTCTCCGCTGTGACCGGCAGGTGGTGGTAGGGAATATGGTGCCACTCGGCCAGTTTGCGCAGGTCGTCGTGGTTGGACACCACGGCGGTGATGTCCATGTTCAGTTCGCCGGTGCTGTGGCGGTAGAGCAGGTCGTTCAGGCAATGGTCGAACTTGGAGACCATGATGAGCACCCGCGCGCGCACCTGGCCGTCGTGCATCGCCCAGGCCATGTTTTCTTCGCCCGCCGGCTGGACGAACTCGCGGCGCAAGGCGTCCAGCGTGGGCGACAGCGCTGCGTCGCGCGTGAAAGTACAGCGGAAGAAAAAACGGCCGGTCAATATGTCGTCGAACTGCTGCATGTCGGTGATGTAGCAGTGCCGCTGCGCGAGAAAGCCGGAAATTCTGGCGATGGTGCCGACGATGCCGGGACAGGTCGCCGTCAGTACGTAGTGGGAGGTCGATTCGGTGGGTGTCGTCATGGCGTGTCCCTCACACGGCAAAACTTTCTCCACAACCGCACGTGGCTTTGACGTTGGGATTGTGGAAACGGAAAGCTTCGCTGATGCCCTCGCGGGTGTAGTCCAGCTGGATGCCGTTCAGCACCGGCAAGTCGTCATCCCGCACCAGCACTTTGACGCCGTGTTGCTCGAATATTTGTTCGCCGGCGGCGATCTCGTCGGCGTAGTCGAGCAGGTAGGCATAGCCGGAACAGCCGGATTGGCGCACGCCCAGGCGCAGGCCGATGCCTTTACCGCGCTTTTTCAGTTGTTTATCGATCTGCCGGGCGGCGCTTTCGGTGAGTTGTATAGACATGGGGACTCCTCGTTATGAAATTTCAGGGGTAACTTTCAGCTTCACAGGGTATGCAGGTAACGAACAAAATGGCCTTTTCCAGCGCCGCGCCGCCTTGCGCGGCGCGGCGGCGCGGCCTTTTTTGTGCCTGGGTCTGATTATCTACGGCCACAAGCCCCCCAAAAAAAATCGGCCGCGCTGCGCGCGGCGGCTTGAACCCCAGCCCTCCTGGCACCTTCCACGCTGCTTGGCATTCCAGGGGGTAAAGGTGTAAAGGGGATAGGGGCCTAAGCTTCCGCTTCACGGAAGCATCCTGGCGAGACGGAAACCGCTAAGGTTGTCGTGATCATCCGGCGCGTCCCTGCCGCGGAAGGCCGAACGCAGATCCCCCGGAAAGCTGACCCAGGAACCGCCCCGCAGCACCCGCCGCGAACACCCTGTTTCCTCCACCGGCCTACCGTCGTTAGGAGCGCCCTGGTAGCTGTCTTTATAACAATCCTGCACCCATTCCAAAACATTGCCGTGCATGTTGTGCAGCCCCCAGGCATTGGGAGCAAAGCTATTCACCGGCAAAGTCTGTTGCCGGTACTGGCCCTTGGGGCCGCCATTGTAGCTGTAATTCCCGTCGTAATTGGCCAGATCGGTATTGATATTATCGCCAAAGGAAAAAGCCGTGGCGGCGCCGGCCCGCGCCGCGTATTCCCATTCCGCTTCGCTGAGCAACCGGTATTGTTGGTCGGGTGATTTGTCGTTCAAGTGCGCCTTGCGGTTGAGCCAGGGCAAGTATTTATCCCTGATCTCGTTCCAGTTCACGTTGATCACCGGCCGGTTGCCGCGCCCCCAACCTCTATCGTCGGGCTTGGCACAGGCCCCCTCCGCCGCACAGGCGTCCCACTCGGCGAAGCTCACTTCGTACTTCCCCACCGCCAGCCTATAGCCGATGCGCACGGTGTGCTGCGGGCCTTCATTCGAGGACCGCCCTGTTTCGCCGGCAGGCGAGCCCATGGTGAATTCGCCCGACGGAATCACCACCAGCGCGGGACAAACATCGCAGTCTTTGATGGTGCTGCCCACGGTAGCGGCCGTGCCGGACGGGCTGAGCGCAGCAGTCGGCGGTTCGCTGCGGGTGGCCGGCGCCGGGACGTCGGATGGCTGCTCCAGCTTGGCTTCCGCGCGCCGTCGTTCCTGCCTGGCTTGTTCGGCCTGCTGTTGGGCGATGGCCAGTTGTTGTTCCTTACGCTGTTTTTCCTGCGCCAGTTCAGCTTTGGCCTGTTGCGCCTGGCGGGCCGCTGTTTCCGCTTGCACGGCTTGGCGCCGCGCTTCGGCCAGTTGCCGCTCCAACTGTTCGACGCGCTGCTGTAGCGCCGGGTCCGCTTTGGGCTGGGCCGGCTCTGCCCGTTGCCGGGCCAATTCCTGTTCCTTCATGTCGAGTTTTTGCCGCAATGCGGCGTTTTCCTGGGCGGCTTGCTGCGCCTGACGCTGGGTTTCTTCCTGTTGCCGCGTCAAGCGCTGTTGTTCGGCCCGCGCCGCTTCGGCCTGGCGTTGCAGATGGGCGATTTCCTGCGCCTTTGCCGCTCGCTGACTTTCCTCCTCGGCTTGCTCGGCGGTTACTGTCGGCGGTGGCGCTGCCGTCACCGGCGGGGATGCCAGCCATAACGCCGCCCACAGCAGCGCCGTGGCCGGCGGGTCAATGCCGTGTGGCACAGGGATTAATGGTTGGGGGGATTGCTTTCGGGTCGCCATGGCGCGCTACTCGTTCAAGAACAAAAATTCGCCAACTGGGTGCGCAAATCCTCGCCGGCTTGCGTGCCAGGGGCGCTGGTGGGGCTGCGTGTTTGCAATGCCTGCAAGGTTAGGCGCGCCGCGTCTTTTTGCGCCGGTTTCAACCAGCAAGCCTGGATATCGGCCAGCATATACGCCAATTCATCGTGCAGCGGCGCCACCGCCGCCAGCCCCGGCGCCAGGGTTTGCAGCAAAGCGGCGGCGCCCGGCGGTTTTTTCTTATACACCGTTTTCAGCAACTCCCAGGTGTCCATCAACATGGCGGATAGCGCGGCGGAATCGCCGTCGGGCCACTGTTGCATGCCTTGTTGCAGGGCGGCGCTCAACAGCGGCCCGCACGCCGCCGCATTGTCCTGGCTCAGCAGCGCCGCCGTTGCGCCGTCCTGCATGCCGTAACAGCGCAAATAGGCTGCCATGAACCGTGCCTGCGGCATGCCTTGTTCGGCCAATTGCCGGGTGGATTGCAGCCAGGCGGAGACGGCCGCGTCGGCGGGCTGCCCCTTTAGCCACCAGGCGCTGCGCTGGCTGGCGGCGGTGGCTGGCGGGTAAGCCTCCCATTGTTGGCTGTTTTGCCAGGCTCGTATTTGAGAGTCGTAATGGGAGAATATACCTATCACAAAAAACAATGCCAGTATTGGATAGAGCCAGCGGCGCCGATGCAAGGCATCGAATAGGGAGAGCGTTTCCGAGTAAGGATATATAAACGAAAGCTTGATAATGCGCCATCTACTGGTGTTTGATGT
The DNA here is from genome assembly GCA_004299145.1 of Methylococcaceae bacterium. Classification (GTDB taxonomy): domain Bacteria; phylum Pseudomonadota; class Gammaproteobacteria; order Methylococcales; family Methylococcaceae; genus Methylogaea. The sequence continues at coordinate 8,963 of SCQD01000282.1, forward strand.
TTCGCTTCGCAGATATGAAAATGCGATGGTGCTGCCGACCAAGCCATAAATAAACGTTGCAATAGCAGCAAATCCCGTAATATGCGGATTTGTTATAACCAGTGAGCAAGTTGCGACAGGCATTAGAAAAATTAACAGATCAACCGAAAACAAAAATATTCCATGCGCAACAGATTCCAATACTATTGCAATGGCTGCCAATAACGCCATGAGGTATTTTATGCAAGTAACTATTAGATGAAAAGCCGTTGCAGCAACTTTCGTCAATCCTTTGGCCACTGCGTTCCTTATCCGGGATATGGCGGATAACAATAATGCCAACATGCTGCTGGGTTTTCCGGGCGGTTTTATGGTGACCGATTCAGCGTGATCGAACTCCTCTTCGGCAACGTTATGTGCATAGCCTGCGCCGGTGTGTTGTTGGCTGTGCCCGTGGTTTTGCCGTGCTTTGCCATATTCGGCATCATGATCGATGCGATACAGATAAAACTCTCCATCCGCATCTTCATCTTTACTGCAACGCAGCGCTGCGTCGATGGCAGCGATCCATTGTTCGTGCGGTCTTGGTGGCGCTCGCTTTCCCCATTGCGCTTCGTTACCCCAGGCCATTAATTGTTCGGCCAGCCCCGGCGCATCGTCGGTCCCGTATATCAGCCGGTTCAACTCCGCATGCCCCCAGCCGACACCCTCATCCGTCTTTTCCCAAGTGTAACAAGGGGGACGCCACTGCGGCGTTTTTCCATCTGCTTCAAACAGTGGTCGATGCTTCTGGTCTATGGCCTGGGATGGCGGCGCGTTCTTGCCGTCGCGTATTTTTCTAAGCAAATAACCCAGCGCGTACAAGTCTTCGCGCCAGTCCAGCGTTGTCAGGTTGCTGAGCGGCGAGCCTTCCCAGTCATCCCAAAACTTTCGGTCCACCCATACATCATGCCATTGCTTATCGCTGTGTTGGGCTTTGAGATAGGCCATGGCCTGGTTTTCGATGTCGATCAGCCGCTTGCGCAAATGTATCGACATGTGGGGCCTTACCTTTTCATGGGTGTTCAGCGGCAGGGTTACCCACGGGATCACTTTTTTGCTGACTGAAAACCCCAGATCGATGATGGTAATGTCTTCCCATTTTGGTTTAATGCGGAAGCCCTCGCCGAACTCTGCATGGTCTATCTGCTGGGCATCAACAGGAAGCACGAGGTTTTTCGGATAAATATCGCAGTGTATCAACCCATTTTTATGCAGGTTTTCCAGTGCTTGCAGCAACTCCCTCGCCAAACGCAAGTAATTGACAGGTTTGTGAAAGGCGTGCGGGCGCTGTTTCAGGCGTAATCGTCTATCGCGTTTATCCTCTTCAAAAACACGCAAATTCATCAAACCCCATATGCCCAAATCGGGGCCGGCGTCAACTGTTTGAATTTCCAGAAACCTCCCCCCTTTTGAGGGGGCGAGCGCGGTGTTTACCCGGGAAGAAGCCGCTGCTCGATAGAGTCTTGGCACCTTTCCCACATAACCGATGAGCAAACTTTCCCACTCATTGAATATGGCAAGCGTTTCCCCGCTGCTGTCGATCTCGAACCTTTTGCTCCAGATCGCGTAGCCATTGGTGTCGTTGCTTTTTTCACGGGAAATTTTTGCACCGCTTCCCGAGTCTTCCTCGGGGACGATAACCGTACGCGTATCATCGAGCGCATCCAGCAGTTTTTCCCAACGCGATTTTTTTGGCGGTTCATTCATGGCATTACCAAAATTTTCAATATCTATTTCGGTGCGACGGCTGTGCCCCGAAAGCCAAAGCGGCGCCGCCACTGCGTTCTGCCGCCGCACTCCATGGCGCCGGCCCGGGCTGCGCCCCAGCGTAATGCCTTTATGCCGGAACGGCAATGCGCCGCCGCAATCGGGTCAAAAATCGCCGCCGTTCGAGGCTCTGCCTGCAACGCCGCGCCAGCAGCACGCTGATGTCGTCTTCGCTGCCTGCGGCGCGGGCGGCCAGAACCAGGGCAATGCCTGCGTCTTCCAGCGAGGCGTGCATCGCCAGCAGCCCAGCCATTTCCGCAGCGCCCAGTCCCCGGTGCAGGCCGTCGCTGCACAGCAACAGCGTGTCGCCGCGCCCCAGGCTGACGGTTTCCAGTTGCGGCTCGCCCATGCAGCCCGTGCCCACCATGCGCGCCGGGTCGCCGCCCTGGGCGCCCGCCGGCGGCGTTTCCCGCAGGTAGTCATAGGTTTGATCGTGGCTTAACGCCGCCGCTGCGCCATCGGCAGCGACGCGATACAGCCGGGCATCGCCTACGCGCAGCCAGTGCCCGATGCCGTTACTCGCCAACCAGGCCGCCGCCAGCGTGGCGGCGCCGGGTGAAAAAGTCACTGCGCGCAAAGCGCGCTGCACCTCGGCTTCGGCCAGCTTCAGCCACGCCGCCATGGCGTCCGCTTGCCCCAGCAAAGGCCGGGGCAAGGCCAGGCAGTGCCGAACCAATGCCTGGCCGGCGATGTCGCCGCGCGCGCCGCCACCGACGCCGTCGGCCAGCGCCAGACAGATCGCCCCGCCACACTGCGGTGTTGCATCCAGAACGCGGTAATCCGCGCTGTCTTCGCTAATGCGATGGCGCACGCCGGTGATTTGCGCAACGGCAATCTCCCAGCCGGGCGGCGCCGCGGCGCCATGGTTGACGTCGGGGAGGCGGGCGTTCATGGCGACTCCAGGGCAATGCGCCAGCCGGCATTGCCATACGGCCACGGTTTGCGAATCTGCGCCATTGGCGTATGCTGAACATCATGTTTACCGTTGCCGAAACCGAAACATTCAGTCGTCTGTGGCCCTATTACTGGACGGAGGAGGAACGTGGGGCGTTTGCCTCCTGGCTGGCGAAAAACCCCAACGCGGGCGACGTCGTGCCGGAGTCCGGCGGGGTACGCAAAATCCGTTGGATGCGCGCCGGCTCCGGCAAGTCGTCCGGTGTACGAGTGATTTATTTCAATAGGTTGGCGCATGGGCAAATCGTATTGTTGTTTATTTACGCCAAAAACGAATTCGACATGATTGCCGGCCATAAACTGCGAGCGTTGAAAGATGTTACCGAAAAAGCCTTTGACCGATGAACAACTGGCGACCTGGGAAGATTCGCGCGATTTGGCGGAGGAACTGGAGCAATCGATCCGGGAAATGTGTGATCGCAACTTACGTGCCGTCCACGTTTCGTTCATCGCTTCCGCCCGGGTCGAAACAGGGCTTTCCCAATCCCAGTTTGCCCAACTACTGGGGGTGTCCGTAAGGACTTTGCAGCAATGGGAGCAAGGCCGCCGCCAGCCTTCCGGCGCGGCAAAAACACTGATCGCCATCGCCGCGAAACGCCCCGAAGTGTTGCGCGAAGCATTGTCGGCAGGATAAGCGGCCATGGGGGCGCTGTAAGGGATGCGTGGCGGGCTCATGGCGACTCCAGGGCAATGCGCACCGTGCCCGCGCCGTCGCTGCCGCCCAGGCTCAGCCAATGGTCGGTTGTCAGGCGCTGCATGAATCTTTCCGGCATGGCGCGGCCCTGGCAATAGGTGCCGTTGCTGCCGGCGCCCTGGTTATGGATGCAGAAGTGCCTGCCCACGGGATCGAAGGATTCGAGTATCAGATGGCGGCGTGATACGGCTTTGATGGTTTCCGGGTTCGCCGCGTCCGCGGCGACGTTGACGCCATGCTCTTGCAGTTGGCTGCGGCCGATGGTGAACGGCAGTTGCTGCTGACGGATATAGACCACGCTTTCCTGGCCGGCAAAGGGCTTTATCCGCAGTTTGGCGATGGCGGGCTGCTCGCGCGGGGCGGCGGGGCATGCCAACGCCGTTCTCTCTTCCTCATCGTCCGGCGCGCCGGCGCTGAATGCCGGCAGGGTTTTTTCTTCGTCGAAATCGTCGTCACCGCTCCAATCCAACGGGTCAGCGGAAGGCGTTGCTGATTGTGCGTGCACTGCGGTGTTGCCGTTCGGCAGGGTGACGTATTCGCCGTCTATCTGGAAGCGCAGGTAAAAACGCTGCCCCGAATAGGACACCAGCGTTTGCACCACGCGGCTATCCAGCAACGCGCTGTCGGCGACGATGATCAAGCCGAAAAAATTGTCCAGCATGAGATGGCTGTTGCCGTGCGCTTGCTTCAGGCGGTTTTTGACGACCAGGTTGAGCACGTCCGGCGGCACGACTTCCAGCACTTCCAGACAAGGCGCGGCGGCTTCCGTTATTGCCACCTTGACCGCGCGCACGCTGAAGTAGTAGCTCGGCTCCAGCTTGTGGACGGGTTCCACCCATTTGAGGATGAACAGCGCAGTGGCTTTGGTCAGCGCGTCGTAGAACGTTTCCAGCCAGTTATTTTCGTATTCCACCGTCGCCTGCGGCGCCAACTCCGTGCCGGGCGGAGGAAAGTGTGGTTCGGCTTTGGATACGGAGCGTGGTTTGGCCGGAGCCGGGCCGTCATCCGGCGGGCCGAACAGCCAGTCGATCAAGGCCGTCAACCAGGATTTTTTGCCGGGTTGGCGCGGAGTGGCGGAAGTGGTGCGGGGATCTGCGTGCATGGTGGCGCTCCTTTGGGGGGTAGTGAAAAAAAGTGGACGTAGGGTTATACGCAACGCTTCGGCGAATCGATTCGGGGCCGGCTGCACTGCGGCGGCGGGTAGCAGGCGCACCCGGATGCTGTGCGCCGCGTCATCGCGCCGCCAGCCGAAGTGATGCTCCAGGCCCTGCTGCTTTAACCAGCGGTGCAGGGCCAGCATGTCAGGATCAGCTGCATCCACCGGCAACCATCGGGGGCTGGTGATTACGAGCAATTCCGGGCGCAGTGCGCCGTGCAACACCGCAGGGTGGTGCGCCGCGTCCACCAGGACGTCGCAGATTTCCGCGCTCAGTGCGCGCCAGTGGCGCGCTTGGCTGCTGCGCGGCGGCAGTTCGATAGCGGCGGCCATGGTCAGGGTTTCCTGCTGCGGGTAGGGGGAGGCAATGGGCCATGACTGTTGAAAACCCTTACCCCAGCCTTGCCCAGGAACCCGCCGGGGACGGCTTTCGGCTCCTTGCCCAGGCGCCTGGAGAAGGCCGCGGCCTTTTTTATCTCCCCCTCACCCCAACCCTCTCCCGGGGGGAGAGGGAGCCCGAAAGCCCCAGCTCCTGGGTGGAAGCCGGAAGCAGCGGCCTCCGCGCCATGATCGTGGGACCGCTGCGCGGACGGGCCACCCGTGCTTCTGGAAGGCTGGGCGTGGATGGCTCCCTCCGTTATCCCCGGTGCGCGCCACAACGTGTCCGCCGGACTGCTCAGGGCGTTGGCCAGCGCCAAGCCCAACTCCGCCGCCACGTTGGGGCCGTGATCCTCCACCGAATCGACCATGCCGGTGCGCTGATTCCAGTTGCGTTCCGCCAGCACCACCAGCGCCGTATGCCAGGCGTCGCCGGAGCCCAGCAGCGCCGCATACCATTTGTACGGCGCCAAGCCACAACGCGCCAACGCTTGGCGGTGTTTGTCCCGCGCGTTGGGGCCGAGCTGCGGCTTGGCCAATTCGCGAGCACACTGTTCACGCCATTGCTCCAGCGTCGAGGTGTCCGCGGGAAAGAGCGGGGTCCCGGTCTTGCCTGCCAAACGCAACGGCGCGTTGTCGCTGGCTTGGCAAGCCAGCACGCCGCCGGTTTGCGCCGCCTGCACGCAGGCGGCGTGGGCGGTGCCGCGCAGATGCGTTTGCGCCATGGCTTCAAGGATGAGCCGGGCGGTTTCCGCGCGCATGGCCGGCGCTGGGCCGGCAACAACCGGGCTGCGCGTACCGCCCTCGTGCTGTGGTTGCAGCAAGTGGGCGACAGGCGCGATGCTGTTGCCGGCAGCGGCGGCGGCCAATTGCAGCAGGCTGTCCGCTACGCCGACAGGCGTTGCCACGGCATTGCCCTGGCCATACAGTTCCGCCAGCAAATCGACGAAATCCGCCCCCCGGCAGCCGCGCCAGCGTTCTTTATGGCCGTGCCGGTAGCATTCGATCATGGCGCCGTTGTTCAAACGCAGACGGGCTATGGGAGCGGGGATGTTGTCGCCGCCTATCAGCAAGCGTCCGGCCATCACCGGATAGCTCAAATCTGGCGCTTGCCCGGCGCTGAG
>SCQD01000283.1 GCA_004299145.1 Methylococcaceae bacterium
TGAAAATCGTGTCCAGCACATTGTGTGTGGTGTAATCGGTGGACTTGGTATAACCGGCACCTTTGATGTTTGCGCTGGTGCCGTCGCCGGAACGATCCCAGTAATAATACCAGTGACCGTCCACATTCACGGGCAGGATAAGCTTGCCGTAGGCGGCTCCGAGGTCAATCACTGGTTCTCCAGCCATCCCCTCTGTCACATCATCGGTCACCGTCATCGCCACAACCTGATCGGTGAAGTTGCCCGCCGTATCCGTGGCGCGGACGGTGAAGTCGTAGACATTGTTGGCGCCGTTATCAACGGGGGCTTCAAAATCCGGCAGGAAGGCCAGACTCACCATGCCGTTGCCGGTGTTGAGGGTGAATTTTGCGGCATCGGCGCCGGAGAGACTGTAGCTTACGCCCGCATCGTTATCGGCCTCCGCATTGTAGATCGCGGCGCCGGAGGCGGTGTTTTCGGCCATGGTGGCCGTGGCGGCTGAGGTGAAGACGGGCACGGTGGTATCCACTCGATAACCGGCGTTGTCGGTCACCAGTGCGTGGGTAAGCGTGGCATTGTTGCCTGCGGCGTCTTTGAGCGCGCCGCCATTGAGGGCGAGGGCGTTGGCGGCGATGCTGATGCCGTTGGCATCGGTTTGATTGGCCTGAATGGTGTATTGGAACACCAGCGCCGTGCTGCCGCTGCCGGCGGCGTAGCTGGCCTGCACCGTGGCGCCGCCGATACTGAGCGCGAGTTGCGGCGTGCCGGTGACGGTGGTGGCCTCGCTCATGGTCACCGTGACGCTGACCACATCGCCCGCATTGAGGGTGCTGTTTTGGAGGCCCGTGGCACTGGTGATGGCGATGCTGCTGACCGTGGGAGCGGTGGTATCGGCGGGCAACACCTCAAGCGCTACGTAATAGCTGAAGTCGTTGTAGTAGTAGTCGTTGACGTAGCCATTGATGAGGCTAACGATGACGTAACCCGGAGTCGAGGGCGTGGCCGACCAGTAAGTCTCGCTGTACCAGCCCGACGGCGTACCGTCACCGACCGTTCCCGTGCTCGTCCCGTTGTAGGCATCCCAGATGGCCAGCAGGTCGTCATAGACGGGATTGATCGCCGTGCTGCCCGCCGAAGCCGGAGAGCCGCCCACCGCCGTACCCGGCGCAAAATTACGCGTGGTGGCGATAACATCCCCCACCGTGGGCAGAGCCACGTGCACCCCATTCAGGGTGGCATAGCGGTAGGTGTTGTCGGTATTGCCTCCGCCACCGCTGGCGCCGTCAACGTCCTCGGTGAAAATCGTGTCCAGCACGTTGTGTTTGGTGTTATCGGTGGACTTGGTGTAACCGGCGCCCTGTATGTTTGCCGCGGTGCCGTCGCCACTGCGATCCCAGTAGTAATACCAGTGACCGTCCACATTCACCGGCAGGATGAGTTTGCCATAATCGGCCCCGAGTTCGATGATCTGGCCGTGTGGAGCCTCCGCCACATCCGTCACCGTCAGCGCCACCGCCTGGTCGGTGAAGTTGCCCGCCTTATCCGTGGCCCGCACGGTGAAGTCATAGACGTTGTCGCGGCCCTTGTCGACGGGGGCCTCAAAATCCGGTAGAAAGGCCAGACTCACCGTACCGTTGCTGAAGTCGATGGTGAATTTGGCGGCATCGGCCCCGGCGAGGCCGTAGCTCACGCCCGCATCGCCATCCGCCGTCGCATCGTAGATCGCGGCGCCGGATGCGGTGTTTTCAGCAATGGTGGCCGTGGCGCCGGAGGTGAAGACGGGGGCACTGGTATCAGTCGGCGGTGTCAGCATGCCTTCCCCCGTCAGCGTCAGGTCGGCAAATTGCAGGCGCTCGACGTCGCTGAGCGTATCGATGCCCTCATCGCCGTCGCCGGTATAAAGGTCCTTGACGGTCAGCATGGCGGTGGCGCCATCGACGAAGGTGACTTGGTACTGGGCGCGCTTGCCGGCGTAAACGGCGGTATCCAGCCCCGCTCCTCCCTGCAAGGTGTCGTTGCCGCCGTTGCCGGTCAGGTTGTTGGCGGCGGCGTTGCCGAGCAGGGTGTCGTCTTGCAGCGAGCCCGTGGCGTTTTCGATGATCACGCCGCGCGCGATGGTCAAGCAGTTGCGCACGTCTTCATGGCCGTTCCAGAAAGGCTGGCCGATTTGCGACCACTGGGCGGCGTTGAGGTCGATCAAAACGCCCATCAGCTGGTTGCCGGCGTCGAGGGTGTCGATGCCGCCGCTGTCCCAGATCGTCTGGTAGACCGGTTGTTCCGGCGCCCAGTAGTAGGTGTCGTCGCCTGGACGAAACTTGGCATTGGCGCCGTACAGGTATTGCAAGGCGGCGACGTCGTTGAGCATCGGCGTGGTGGGGAAATAGGCGCTGTTGTATCCGCCCAGGGCATCACCGGCATAATCGCGGTAGCTCATGACGGTGTACTTGAGGCTGTCGGTGCCGGGTAACGGCGTGTAGAACGAGTCGTGCGGGTGAATCAGGCCGAGGGCGTGACCCAGTTCGTGCAAATAAGTCAGATAGCCGTAGCTGCCGGGCGTCAGTGGATCGGACAGCTCCGGTTTGGGACCGATCCACACGTCGCCCGCTCCGGCGGCGAGCGCATCGCCATTGGGCGAAAAGGCGGCGGCGGTGGGCATCAAGGATAGATTTTTAGAACCAAACCAGCGCAGATCGCCGGTTTTAGCGGCAGTCGTATTGGCGATGAAGTCCACGTCGACCACGCTGCTCCAGGCGGCCATCACCGCCTTGGCGGCGCTTTGCTGGCCGCTGGACAGCGGCACAAAGCTGGCTTTGAGCTTATTGAGGCCGTCATAAGGCACGCCAAATTGAGGGGTGCCGGTTTCTATCTGGTAAGTGACGGTGGTCGTGCCGTGGCTGTTGCCCCAGCGAAAAGCGGTGCCGGTGCTTTTGGTCGAAAACAGCAGGTTGTTGATATAGGCAAAGCCGCTGGGCGCCTTATAACCGGTGGCGAGCAGGTTGCCGCTGATGCCGTCGGGAAATATCCCGGCCTGGTTGGGGTTGAGCTTGACGTTTTCCGCCATCAGCGTTTCCAGGCCGGCGCTTTCGAAATCGACGGCCGGGGTGTAGCGCACGCTGCCGATGCCGGCGTCGAGTTGCAGGGTGGCCTGGCCCTGGCTGTAGCTGTGATAGGTCACGCCGTCGAGCAGCGTATCGGCGCCGCTGTGCCAGCCGTTGCCGAGCCTGACGGTACTGGCCGCGCCGCCGCTGACGCGCAGGCTGTTACTGGTGGAAGACAATGCGGCCACGCTGTCGGGCGTCAGCTTGAGCACGTTGGCGCCGAGCTGGATGGCTTCGAGGTTTTGCAGCTGGCCGGCCAAGTCGGCGAGGTTGAGATTTAGCCCTTCACCGGTCAACTCCAGCGCATCCGTGCCTTTGCCGCCGTCGAGCCGCGCGAAGTCCAGATCGGGTATTTTCAGCACGTCATTGCCTGCGCCGCCCAGCAGGGTGTCGGCGCCGCCCCTGCCGCTGAGCAGGTTGGCGCCGCCGTTGCCGGCGATCAGGTTGTCGAGGCCGTTGCCGGTGCCTTTGAGATTCGCCTTGCCGCTCAGGTGCAGGTGTTCGACGTTGGCGGGCAGGGTGTAGCCGACGGTCGCCAGTACCTGATCAATGCCCGCGCCGGGCCGTTCCACGACCATGTCGCCGGGGCTGACGTGATAGGTATCGTTGCCCTTGCCGCCGAGCAGGGTATCGGCCCCGGCCGGGCTGCCCGGCGGTGGAAGTATGTCGTTGCCTGACGTACCGGTATAGCGAGTAGCCATGTGGGGCTCCTGGATGGTTTTTTGAAAATTCAGAGGTAGGGTACGCTGTGCGTACCATTTTCCCCACAAAATTTGCCGCCGATCATTCAGAAAACGGGGCCTGCAACGCTTCGAAT
>SCQD01000284.1 GCA_004299145.1 Methylococcaceae bacterium
TCAATGATGACATTTATTTTGCGACAACAGCCGCCATGGCAAACACGGGGCGCGGCGCGCCCAAACTGCATTCCCACGCGGCGCGTGGGAACGAGAAACCGATACACCAAAGTATGACCGCAGAGAGACCTTTTGCCGGTGATGCGAACCAGCCCTTTGTAATCTTAGGACTACACCGAGTAGTCCCAGGATTACACGAAAATCATCCTTTAGCCATTCGCTTGTGTAATACACCCGTGTACCTTGCCATTGCCTGAACCGTGGCGGCGGCTGCCTTTGCCCGTCAGGACTGCAATGCCTGTGGCAACACCGGGTTATCAATCACTCGCTTTGGGATAATACGATGAAAAAATCAATCATCTTGTTGGTGTGCGCGCTGTTTTCCTCGCCGTTGCTGGCGGCATCCGAGGATTCGGTGCTGCTGGTCATCGGCGCCAGTTTCGCCAACGGCAGCATGCCGTTCAACGACCAGTTGCAGGCGCCGTTGGGCGGCATCAGCGTGGGTTTGGGGTCTTATTTGTCGCTGGGGCAGGCGTTGACGCGCCATCCGGCGCTGTCCGGCTACGTCATCAACGAGGCCCAGGCCGGCGCTTCCACTTTCGACCGCGATAATTGTGCGCCTGCCTGCACTCCCGGCGTGGGCTGGCAGGGTTACGATAAACAACTCACCAAGGCGCTGGCGCGGGTCAGCCTTTACGATGCGGCTACGGGCAAGACTTTCGTCAATGCCAAATATGTCGTCATTTCTTTGGGCAACGATTGTTTGCATTCCAACGCTTTCGGTGTCCCTGAAAATCAAGCCGTTCCCTGTTCGCCCAAGCAAGTGGACGAATACATCGACCGTTTGATCGATGTGGGCAGACAGGCCGAACAAGCCGGCTTGGTTCCCATTTATGAAAAATTGCCCGCCTGGAATCGCATCGATCTGGCGGCGGCGCAGCAAATCTACGGGTTACAGTGGATGGTGAGCGCGGCGGATTACAACTTTATGCGCGAGCGGCTCTGGAATCGCTTGAATAAAGAAATGCCGGATGCACTGGTCTTGGATTACTGGGCGGGTTATGAAACACTCGGCGATCATTTTCACCCTTCCCCCAAAGCCACCAAGCGCGCCGCTCAGCGTATCGCCGAGGCTATCTCGCAGCGCGAGGCGGGCGGTGCTCAGTAAATGGCCGGTGGAAAAGCGGAATTTGCATTTTGGGATAGACTTGCAACGGGGTATACGAGTCCAGCCGCTATTTCGACGCGGTGATGAAGCGCAATTTGCTGCTTTGCATTTACCGCTAAACCCAGTTGGGAGGAGCCATGAAAAGTCTTTTTTCCATTTTTTCAATAATCTGTATTTTGCTGGGCGTGTCCGGCGTGCACGCCAAGACCTTTGTCAGTGTCGACGGCTATAGCAACGGCGTGGCATTGGTCGGCAACAAAGGGCCGGGAAGCAAAGACCAGTCGGTGAGGGTCACCCGCGCGGGCGGCACCATTCAGCAAGCCGCCGCCAGAAGCAAATTTACCGCCCGCCACGTCAATGTCGGCGCTTCGGTCACCAGTACCACGGCGCATGCCGATCAATTCCCTACCCATGTGCGCGCCGGAGGCGTTTTTTTCGGCGTGGCCAGAGTCATCTCCGATACGCTGGAGGTGGGGGACGTGATCCCTGATTTTCGCGTCGATTTGAAGGTGCACGGGGCTTTGAGCTGCGATGCCGAGGTGCCCGATCCGGGTTGGGCGCTGGCCAACGTGGAAGCGTTTGTTGCCACGGATTTGACACAGCGGTTCTACGGTAACGGCACGTTCGACGCTTTTTCGGGGTTCGATGGCGGCGTGGGCGATTTTTCCGGCCAATTTACCAGTACCGCCAAGATGGCTGCGATAGACAAAACGCTGACTTTTTCGTTGGGTGATGTCGTCGTCGGCCAGAAAATGCTGTTTTTGTTCAGCGGATCGACCCTGGTTTCTTATGGGTCGGATGTATTCGTGAATGCTTGTACGGCGGATTTTCTGCATACCGATACTTTGGCGCCTGCTGCGAATAACGCGGGTAACGGGAGCTTTACTTTAACCGAGGCGCTGCCGGTGCAAATATTTTTTGCTCCTCCCTCATTCAATATGAGCGCGCCGCCGGCGACGTTTAAAGTGTATATAGAGGCGGAAAAAGACATACTCGATCATATCGAGTCGGGTACGGTCCGGTTGTTTTCCCGCATCGGCAATGGCGGTGCCATAACCGTCAATTCCCTGGATGCCGTCGGTGATAAAAACGGCAACGGCATTCCCGACCGGGCGGCATTATTCGACGCCAATCTTATGCGCTATTTGTTGTTGGATAATCAGGTGCCGGTAACCGGCCAAATGCTGACTCTCGTCGGCGGTACGGATACCGGCATCGCCTTTATGGGCAAGCGCTCGTTGAAACTGGGGCGATGACTGGGAGTTGATCAGACCGCAGTTTTTGCTTATTTAAAGGGTAGCGAATGCCCATCAAGGCTGGCGAAAGCGGCTTGCCAAAGGACCGTCGGGCCGGTACAGCTCCGCCAGCAGCTTGTTCGGGATCACCGAACGATACTCGCCTTCGGCAAAAGAGCCGGCTTCATAGGGATCGAAGGTAAAGGCCAAACCTGCGGGTATCACCGTGACCGTGGCTGTGTCGCCGGCCAGTCGTTCCGTCACGTCTTTGCTGGTGAAATTGCCGTCCAGCACCCAGGAGGCTTTTTGGCGTTTGAGGTCGGCGAGCAGCGCTTTGGCCAGTTTGCCGATATTGGCGGGCGATTTTTGCACAGCATCCCACAAGCCGAATGGGCGCACGCCGCCCTCCGGGCTTATGGCGTAATTGGCGGCGCTGTAACCATAGGAGCCATGTGCGCCGCCATTGTCCTGGTAATGAAGGAGCAGCAGGCTGACGAGGTCGGGTCCAGCCAGTTCCACGGTGGCGGAGTGGGAAATAGCCAGGCGTTGGAGGTCTTCCGGGCTAAGGCCGTCGGCCTTGGCTTCCTGCAGCGACTTGCGCAGCGCCTTGCCGCTTTCGCTCAGTTCGCGTTTGGCCGCATCGGCCAGCAGGGCGTTCAGTTGCCGCAGATGCGGGGCGTCAAATTGCAGGTAACTGACTTGTACCTCAATGTCGTTGGCTTTCAGCGTCTGTGTTTTGGCGATGCGCTGCAAAGTCAGCGGCAGGTTTTTTTTGCCGTCCTGGCTTTGCCAGGCGCCGGCACCGCTGTCGCCGTCCGGGCTTAACTGGCCGCTGAACGTGCCGGTGTGCTTTTCCTGGCCATCCGTCTTGGAATAAAGCATTTCTTTCCATTGAAACGCGCCGTTCCTGGGCGGATTGCCTTGCAAGGACAGGCCGCCGGCGCCGCTGGCGTCGTAAACCACCCGGCTTTGCGCCTCGCTGTTGTCGGTGTTTACCGTGAGCAGCAGGTTGATGCGGTTGTCGATGGCAACGCGGTAGACGGCGGCATCGGCCAGCGCTGCCGTGGCACTCAGCCACAAACAGAGGACAGTGAATATACGGAACATGGCGTTTCCTCCTGGTATTGGTCCTATTTAAAAAAGCCGTTGTCAACGGTGGGTTATTCAGTCTGTAGGCTGGGATGAGGCGGCGAAAGTCGCCGCGTCCTCGCGGACAGCCGCCGACGCTAGTCGGAATTATTAAGGCTGCTTGAAACACTAAGGCTTCCTGAATCCCGGCATGGCCACACGCCATTGCTGGCCGAAACAATTATCCGCAGATTACGCAGATTCACGCAGATTATTACCTAGGCTTTAATCTGCGGAAATCTGTGCAATCTGCGGATAAGCACATAGGATGGGTGCTCTTGGGATTTGGTCAATAACTTCCCGTTATGCTCCAAAGTTCTTGACGTCGGGTGGGCACTGCCCACCCGACGCTATCCGAAACTATCGCCGCAACCACACGCGCATCACGGCCGGAACCAATCCAGCTTTTCCCGCAAGCGCACCACTTCACCGACGATCACCAGGGTAGGCGCTTGTGCTTGAGCAGCGGCGACCAGTCCCGGCAGGCTGCTCAGGTTGCCGGTGATGACGCGCTGGCGCGGCGTGGTGCCTTGCTCTATCAGGGCGGCGGGCAGCTCGGGCGGACAGCCGTGAGCAATGAGATTGTGGCAGATGTCGGCCAGACCCAACAGGCCCATGTAGATGACCACGGTTTGCTGCGGGGCGGCCAGGCGCGGCCAGTCCAGCGTGATGCTGCCGTCCTGGCGGTGGCCGGTGACGAAGACGCAGGATTGGGCGTAGTCCCTGTGGGTCAGCGGTATGCCGGCATAGGCCGCGCAGCCGGTGGCGGCGGTGATGCCGGGCACGACTTGAAAGGGTATGCCTTGTTCCATAAGGCTGGAAATTTCTTCGCCGCCGCGGCCGAATATGAAAGGATCGCCGCCTTTCAGACGCAGCACGCGCTTGCCTTGCTGGGCCAGACGCACCAGCAGTTCGTTGATTTGTTCCTGGGGCAAAGTGTGTTCATTGCGCTGTTTGCCGGCGTAGATTTTTTCGGCATCGCTGCGCACCCGTTCCAGCACGGCGGGCGCCACCAGCCGGTCGTAGACCACGGCATCGGCCTGCTGCATGAGGCGCAGCGCGCGCAGGGTCAACAAGTCTGGATCGCCGGGGCCGGCGCCGACCAGATACACTTCGCCTTGCGGCGTTTGCTGCCGGGTTTCGTCCAGCAATTGTTCCAGCTGGTGTTCGGCCTCCGCTTCGCGATTGGCCAGCACCAGCTCCGCGATCGGGCCTTGCAGCACGGTTTGCCAAAACCGGTTGCGCAGCAGGGTGTCGGGCAGGGCCAGCTTGACCGGGGCGCGGTAGCGGCGCGCCAGTTCCGCCAGACGGCCATAAGCGCTGGGCAGCATTTGTTCAAAATTATCGCGCAGCATGCGCGCCAGAATGGGCGAAGCACCGCCGCTGCTGACGGCGGCGATGATGGGCGAGCGGTCGATGACGGCGGGCAGGATGAAGCTGCACAAGGCCGGCTGGTCGGCCACGTTGACCGGTATTTGCAAGGCGCGCGCGCTGCTCGATACCAGGGCGTTGACCTCCGCCTGATCGGTGGCGGCGATGACCAGTTGCTGTTCGTTCAGGTCGTCCGGTGCAAACGCTTTTTTCCGGCAGGCGATTTGGCTATCATCCAGCCATGCGCTCAGTTGCCGGTTCAGCTCGGGCGCCACCACGGTGACTTTGGCGCCCGCCTTGAGCAGCAGGCCGACTTTGCGCGCGGCCACACTCCCGCCACCGACCACCAGACAGGGGATACCTTGCAGTTTCAAAAAAATCGGCAGGTATTCCATCAGCGTCTCCGGTGTCGATGCATAACGTTATTTCAGGTATTTGTTTGTGATGCAGATTGATTTGGAATTGGATACTTGCGGCCTTCATTGTCCCTTGCCCTTGCTGCGCTTGAAAAAGGCGCTGCAAAACCTGGCCAGCGGCCAGGTGGTGCGGGTTTTGGCGACCGATCCGGCGGCGGTGCTGGATTTCGGCGTGTTTTTGGAACAAGCCGGACACGCTTTGCTGGAGCGTAGCCAAACGGACCATGTGTTGTCGTTCGTGATTCGCAAGGGGTGACCCGCGTTACTTGGCAAAGTGGTGCTCGGGGCAGCGCCCCTCGCGCAAGCTGATGATGGGCCAGCCTTTTTCCTGGGCAAAGCTGCGCAGTTTATCGTCGGGGTCTACTGCCACCGGATTTTCCACCTGCATCAGCAGCGGCAGGTCGTTGTGGGAATCGCTGTAAAACCAACTGCCTCGTAAATCGGCCCGCTGCTGTTCCAGCCACTGCTGCAAGCGCGTGACTTTGCCGCCCTGGAAACAGGGTACGCCTTCGTAACCGCCGGTATAGCGCCCATCCTGCATGCTGGGACGGGTGGCGATGAGGTGCTCGATGCCGTACAGCGCTACGATGGGTTCGGTCACGAAACGGTTGGTGGCGGTAATGACCAGCGGCGTGTGTCCCTGCTGTTTATGTGTATCGATCAGTTGCCGTGCCGCGGGCAGCAGGATGGGCTGGATTTTTTGTTCCACAAACTGCCGGCGCCAGTGGTACAGCTGTTCCGGCGCGTGGTCGGCCAGGGGTTTGAGGGCAAAAGCCAGAAATTCGCCGATATCCAGGTTGCCGGCTTTGTACTGCTCATAGAAGCGGGCGTTGGCGCGCTCGTACTGCTCGCGGTCGACGATGCCTTGCTCCACCAAAAACTGTCCCCACAGGTAGTCGCTGTCGTCGGCAATCAGGGTATTGTCCAGGTCGAATATGGCTAGGGTCATGGGTTTGATGGGGGCGTGAATAGGGTAAATCGGCAGTGCCGGCGCGGTGCGTCTGTTGCTGGCGTGCACTCGTTAAATGTGAAACAATGCAGAAAACAGCTTCTGTCAACGTGAGCTATTCTAGCATCGGGAAGCGAGCAACCCTTTTAGAGTGTAACTATGATCGACGAGGAAGGATACCGTCTCAATGTGGGCATCATCCTATGCAACGATGAGGACCGCGTGTTCTGGGCGCGGCGTATCGGGATGAACTCGTGGCAGTTTCCCCAAGGCGGGATCAACGTCCACGAAGATCCAGACACCGCCATGTACCGCGAATTGCATGAGGAAGTGGGCCTGAGGCGGGAACATGTACAGATAATCGGCCGCACGCGCGACTGGTTGCGCTATCACTTGCCTGAACGCTACATCCGCCGCGAATCCCACCCGCTGTGCATCGGCCAAAAGCAGTTGTGGTATATCCTGCGTTTGATGAGCTCGGACAACGACATCCGCTTCGACTGTTCCGACAAGCCGGAATTCGACGCGTGGTGCTGGGTGGATTACTGGCGTCCTTTGCGCGAGGTGGTGTATTTCAAGCGGGAGGTTTACCGTCAGGCGCTATCCGAACTGGGCAGCCTGTTGGTGCCAGAACCGGCTCGCGCCAGTGCGCGCGGCTATTTGTCGGCGCAGCGGCGTCTGGTGGTCGGTTAGTCAACCCAGGTTTATTGCCTAATGCGGTTGAATCAAGGTTTTTCCGTTCGTCCTTCGGCAAGCTCCAGGGGGGCGAGCGGAAAACCTTTTTTATTGCCTGGGCGCCAACAAAATCGGCATGTATAGCCGCAGAAACCAGCCATAAGCGATAACCCACAGCCCGGCTGAGAGCAGATACGGCAGACTGCCCGGCCAGACTGCCGCTAAAACGCGCACAACAGCGCCCAGAGTCATCAGTTCGAACGCAGGCGCCATGCCGGGAAGCGCCTGTATGGGGCGTCCGGTATGCCCCAGAGCGACGCGGGCGGCGACGCCCAGTATCAGCGTGCCGATGGCGCCGTATGTCAGGGCGTGCAGTCCGGCGTCCAGCCAGCCGGCGTGTTGGCGCCCAAGGCCGAGCGCCAGCAGCGCAAAACCCAGTGGAATCCAGGCATAGCCCAGGTGCAACACCCATAGCAGCGGTTCACGCCTCGCCAGCCAGCCCCGCCAGCGCAGCAGGCGCAACCCTTGCAGCAGCGCTGCCAAACCGCCGGTCGCACTGCTCAGCCAATGGCCGCTCCAGCAGACAAACCCAACCCCAAACAGCGCACTGACGCATACCGCCGCCAAATCCAGGCGGTCGAATGCCGGCAAAACCACGGTCACATCGGGCCGGTTGGCGCGCAGCCAGTTCTGGGTAAAGCTGGGGATGATGCGTCCGCCGACCAGAAAAATCATGCCCAGCACCAGAAACAGACCGATGCGCAGGGCCGTTTGCATCCCTGCCGCGTAACCCGCCGCTGCGGCAAAGAAATAGCCGTCGCTCAATAAAAACGCCGCCAACAGCGGCAATACTTTGTAGTTGCGCGCGTTGCCCGCCGCAATCACCTGTTTGGCCATCAACCCCAGCAAGCCGGCCCAAAAAGCCAGGCTGGTTCCACACCACAGCAGCAAGCCCAGCTCACCCGGCCAAAACGCCGCCAGGCGTGCGGTCAGCCAGACGCCGCATAAAGCCGCCAGCCAGACGCCGTTCACCGGCGCACGCCCGGTCCAGGTGGCAACGGCGGTGAGCAAAAAGCCGGCGATGGCGCCGGCGGCAAAACCGAACAACATTTCATGACCGTGGCGCAGCGTCGCGGGCAAACCCCCGGGCATGGGCAGCATTCCCCCCAGATACAGTCCCCAAGCCGACACCATGAGCACGGCATAAATGCCGATCAGCAAAAAGAATGGGCGGAAGGCGTAGCTGAAAACGGTGTGGAAGTCGATGTTCACGCGGTTACCCCGCATTGGCTCCCGGCCACCGATTCGATCAGTGCCGCAGCTTTTTCCGGCAGGCTGTAAAGGTCTTCGCCGCGCCCGTAAGCGATGCCGTTGGCGCTCCATGCCTGCAATTGTTCCGGGTCGGCCAGCATGGCGGCCAACTCGCGATTCAGCGCGCCCTGGTCGAATGGCGAGGCCAACACCCGGCCCGCGCCGGCTTTGAGCACGTGAAACGCATAGCCGCAGATATCGGTAGTCAGCAGCGGCAAGCCCGCCACCATGGCTTCCAGCAGCACGGTGCCGGTGTTTTCGGTATAAGCCGGGTGCAGCAACAGGTCGGCGCCCAGCAAAAAACGCGGCACATCATCGCGCGCACCGCAAAATACCAGATGCCGGGTTACGCCGAGTTGTTTGGCCTGCCGCTGGTAGGGGGCCGCGTCATCTCCGCCCACCACGAAGAGCCGGGTTTTTTCCAGCACGGCGGGCGGCAGAGCGGCCAGCGCCGACAAGGCGCGATCCAATCCTTTGATGCGAAACGCCGAAGCCACCATCAACACCGCCAGCTGATCCGCCGCCAAACCCATTTCCTGCCGCCACTGCCGGCGGATATCCAGCGCGTCCGGCGGGGCCATGCGGTCGCGGCCGATGGGGGGCGGCAACAGGTGAAAGCGTGCCCGCGGCGTGCCGTAAGCGGCGATGAAATTGTCGATCTGGTTGGGCGCGATCATCAGGATTTCCACGTGCGCATCGGGTGCGAACACGGCTTTTTCGAACGCGGCAAACTGATGATGGCGCGGCGTCCAGCGGTGCAAACGGCCTTTTTCACCCAGGCGCGTGGCATAGCAGGGGTCTGCGGCGTAATACAGATCCAGCCCAGGCAGTTTGTTGAAGCCGATGACGGCATCGAAGCGCTCGCCGGTACGAGCCTGGCGCAAGCTTTGCCACAACGCGCGGTTTTTGCCGAAATAGCTCAAAGCCCAGCGCGGCTTTACCACGTGCACGTGGAAATCCGCCGGGACGGCTCCTTGCCAGGCCAGCGTATACACGTGGATTTCATGCCCCCGGTCGCGGCAAAGGCCGGCAATGCGGATGAAGTCGCGTTGCAGGCCGCCGTATGGAAAATATTTGAACAGTACAAAAGCGAGTTTCATCAGGTAAACATGGTTGCGTCTTGATAACCGATACCCGATATTTTCACGGTATCGGAACCCACATTGATTGCAAAACGGTCTTCAAAAACATCGACGGCCAATTGGTCCATACTGGCTTGAACTCGCAGCAAAGGGCCTATGGAGCCGCTGAATATGGATTTTGTCAATGGCACTATCCCCAGCTGAATGTCCAGAATGGATTTTAAAAAATCCAGTTGGTAAGCCATATTCAACCCCAGTTCCGTATCATTGGAAAACATGGCATTGGGCACGATTTTCATGCTGTAGTCGATAACGCCATCATGGTTGGCATCATGGCTGGCGGCATTGGCGATCGTCAAACCTTTATTGTCATTCATCGCAAAATGAAATTGGGTTTTATCTTCCAAGGTTACCGCATAATCCATGTCATCGACAGACAAGGTAAACTGTTGGCCAAAGTTGGCGTTTTGCGATACGTCCACATCCACCGCGCCCACTTCAAATTCCAGTTTGAAAAATTTTTTAAGCAGTTCAGCCGTTGCGCCGGATACGTCGACCGCAGCCAAGACCTGATCCAGGTTGAAGGTCTGATCAATAGGGTTAATAATTACGGGCGGCACCACAAAAGTTTTAGCCGCTGCTGATGCGACTATTATATTGCCTACCAGGGCAGCTAATTGATCCAAATCTATATTTATTTTCACAAAGTTATCGCTTTTACCGTACCCCATGTAAAAGCCCAGTTCGGCGGTGCCGGACGTCAGCGTCGACAAATCATCCTTCACGGTATTGATATGGAAGAACGCTGATTTACTTTGGTCTGTCGCATCTAAAATAAAGACGGGTTTTTGTGCGGTGACATTATTGCCTTCGGTAATCACGGTCCATAACGCGTTCATCACCGTGTCGATGGACTGCTGGGCGAACACGGATTCCCACTCAGGATTCAGTGCGATTTTGGCGTTTAAAAATGTCCAAATCGCTTCGGAAATGACGCTGGGATTAACCGTAACCAAGCCTCCTTCCTGAAAATAACCGGTGTTGTAAGCAGTGGCCTTGCCCTGGGTGGTCACGGCGGGTATGTCCAATAAAACCGAAAGCACACCTTTGGAAACATTTTCAATCAGCGGAATTTTATACGGATCGGTAGGGTCGGGATCTCCACCGGGAGCATAGTCGGTGGAGTCGAAATCCACCACCTTATAAGAACCTTGTTGTTCCAGCGGAATGATCGAGCTGAATCCGTCGTCGATCAACGACGCTCCCAATGCGCTGACATTGGCATTGGCGCCCAGCGTCATATCGGCGCCAAAGTCGTAGACTATCGTCGCCGCGAATTTGACATTAGGGCTTTGTGTAGAGAAAGCGACGCTATCCCCCGTCGTTTTGTTAACCAGCGCAGGCGCTATGTATAAGCGATCGGTGGTTTGGTTGTAGGTGGTTTTGGTGGTCATGGCGTATTTCAGCGCGGTATCGACGGAGCCCGCGTCGGCGCTAAAATCGATCTGCAAACCCACCAGCGCGTGCAAATCGGCACTAAGGTTCGTTGTTGCCTCGTAGTGGAGGTCCAGCGCCGCTTTGGCGGCGTCATACGCGGCCTGCGCCGTATTGATTGCGGCGTTATAACCACTGACGAGCTCCTCCTTCGCGGCATCATAGGCCGCTTGTGCACTATTGCGCGTGCTTACCGCCGCCGCATAGTCCGAGTTATAGGTGTTCTCGGCTTCATGGTACACCTGCTCCGCCGTGTTTAAGACGCCCAGGGCAATGCCCAAAAAGTCCCCGGCACTCACGTCGTTATAGGCCTGCTGCGCCGCGCTCCACACTGATTGCGCCGTGGACCAGGCCGCGTCGACTTCATTGATTGTGGCATTTGCCGCATCGATGGCGGCTTGAAATGGGTCCAGCGAACTCAGGTTGTTCGCAGCCGCCTGCGCCAGGTCTAAAGCGGCTTGCAAGGGGTCCAGCACTACATGTGCCTGGTTCGCTTGATCGGCATCCAGGGTGATGTTGGCGTAATCCTCTGTGCCGGTAATGCCGGTATTCAGCAATTGCACGTCATTTTGCGTCCATGGCGTGGTTTTTGTGCCAATCAAAGGGATGTATTGATGAAATCCCCAGCCGGCGTTATCCCCCGAGGCCCACATGTTTTGATTTTTTGAGCTGAAGTCGAGAATGTCGCTTTGTACCGTGTTGTCCACGGCGATTTTGACCGTATTGATGCCGGTGGCGATAGCGCCGCCTGGGCCGGCCGGCAACACGGTAAGGTTGAAATGGCTGTCGGCGGCTTTCGGCAAAATGACGGTATAAACCGCCGTGCCGGTCAATCCTTTGGCACCGCTGGTGACGTCTTTTCCCGCGCTGTCCACGATGGTGACGCCTTGAGGCAGGCCTTTAAACATCACGTCTTGCGGTGCGGAAATCGCAGAACCTGGGGTAACCGTGATTTTGACTTCGTTAATTGCGTCGCCGGCGGCTGCTTTTACGCCCGGTATGGTCAGCGAGGCGTCCAACGTTTTAACGGTAATGATTTTGCTGCTGTTGCCGACATTTCCAGCCGCATCCGTGGCAATGATTTTCAGCGTTTCGCTGCCCACGCCAAACTTGACGATTTGCTCGGGCGTCAACATGACGCTCCACTGGGTGGCGGACACGTTCTTGGCCGGCAAACCGTTTACCGTCACGATACTGCCCGGTTCATGCGTGCCGGAGACGGTAACCCCGGTTTTGCTTTCATCAGCGCCGATGCTGTCATCCGGCGTCACTTTGTTGACAGTGGCGGCATTCGGGGCAACCGTGTCTATCGTGATGGTTTTGACCGTGCTGGTTACGTGCCCCATTTTATCGGTAGCCACGGCTTTCAATACTTCAGGGCCTTGTCCGAAAGCCTTGATTTGCGCCGGGGCCAGCGCGAGTTTCCAGCTCGTTGGCGTCACGGTGACGGTATCCAAACCATTCAGCGTAACTTTCGTGCCCGGCACATTGCTGCCCGTCACGGTGACGCTGGCAGCGCTCTCGGCGGCGTTGATCATATTGTCGGTTGCCACGGTCGCGATGCCCAGCGTCACCGGCTTTACTGTCGCGGTAACCGGGCTGGCAACGCTTTCCGCCTGGCCTCTGGCGTCGGTATAACCGGCTACAACCTGGATGGCTTTACCGACATCACTCGCTGTTGGAATATAGGTCTTGCCGACGGCCAGTTCTTTGCCGCCAACTTTCCAGTGATAAGTCACCGTTCCCATGCCATCGGCGTCGGCGAGCGTGTTGCCGGCGGTCAGCGTTTGTCCCTGCATGAGCGTGCCGGTGATGCTTACCGTGCCGGTGGGCAAATGGTTGGGTGCCAACAGCGAGGCTTGTGACAGAAAGCTTTCATCATCGCCCAATTTAAGGTCGCCACGGATGGCTATCGAGGCGGCAGCCCCTGCCGCAAGTACTTTGTTGAAATCATTGGCGGTTGCCAGACGTACCGAAGTGGGCGGGTAAGTGCCGACGCCACCCATTACATGCCAATCCTGGGTGGCATAAAACGGAATTTTATGGTTTACCACGCCGTTTCCGCCGGGCACGATGCCCGACGCGGAATAATATAACCTCATACCTCCACCGGAAATAATGACTTCCGGCGCATTATATTTGTCCCCCGAGCCGATATTGGTAATGCCGTAGTTTAAAAAGCCTCCATAATAGGAGGCTATATTGTCAATGGCATTAACGGAAAAATAATACGTGCCGCCGTCGGGATCGGCCTGATGGATACGTCCATTACTCAGCGATGCGCTATAAGTTTTGATTTGCTCCGAGCCTGAGTCGGGATAAGAATCGATGTGCCAACCCGCTATGCTGTTTTGATAGAGGGATTGGGTAAATGGATTGCTTTGCGCCGATTTTTTTGACATGGCTGTGCTCCAAGTGAAACGCAAGCATAAGGACGGGAGCGATCAATATCAAGTCAAGCAGTTTGGCTGGCCATGGCCAGCAAAATATTGGCAATAATCAGCTCCGATCTGGCCTTCTCTGTCCCAATTGCCATGGCCAGGGGGATATTGTATGCCAATGTTTCCGATAGATGCATGCTGATCGATATTTCTGCTGTTTGAGAAAACAAATCTTGATCTTCGATCACTGTCAATGCAAATGCATCTTTGGCTTTTTTCAGCGTAAAGTCACTGTAGGACATGTTATCCACCTGTTTTTCGGATCAAGCATTTTGTTCGATTAGCTGATAATAAAGTCGCAAAAGCCCGCCAAATCCCGTTCTTTATCGACATTCAGCTCAACGCCGGAAAAAAGCTGATTTCTTTGTTGAACATCTTGCGGATTTCGATGAGCACCGGGGCAATAATCAATTCCGAGCGGGCTTTTTCCGTGTTCACGGATACCGCCAGGGATACGTTGTCGTATAGCGTTTCTTTTAAATGACCTCACGCTTCCCGAATCAAGCGCAACAATTCATCCGTGCTGATTTTGCCGCCGCTGTCGCTGCCGGACAATACGCTGTCGGCCAGATCGCGTTTGTGGCGGTGCAGGGCGACGATTTTTTCTTCTATCGTGTCTTTGGCGACCAGCCGGTAAATGGTGACAGGGCGCATTTGGCCCATGCGGTGGGCGCGGTCCGAGGCCTGGTCTTCCACCGCCGGGTTCCACCACGGGTCCATGTGGATGACGTAATCGGCGGCGGTCAGGTTCAAGCCGACGCCGCCGGCTTTCAGGCTGATGAGAAACACGTCGCCCTGGCCGGCCTGAAAGGCGTCCACCCGCTTTTTGCGCTCGGCGGCGGGGGTTTGGCCGTCCAGGTATTGATAGCTGATGCCTTTGTCGTCCAGATATGCGCGTATCAGCCCCAGGTGGTCGATGAACTGGCTGAATACCAGCGCTTTGTGGCGGTTGACCAGCAGTTCTTCCAGGGTTTCGCCGAACAGCGCCAGCTTGCTGCTGGGCAGGGAGATGCCGGGCGTCGCCAGACTGCTGTGGCAGCAGGCGCGGCGCAGTTTCATGATGGCGACCAGCACTTGCAGGTGTTTTTCGCCGCCCGCTTTGGCGTCGCTGCGTTCCAGTTCGGCCATGGCCTGGCGGCGCAGGGCTTCGTAAAAAGCCCGCTCCTGCTCGGACAGTTCCACGGTCAGGGTGATCTCTGTGCGCGAGGGCAGTTCGTCCAACACTTGCGATTTCAGCCGCCGCAACACGAACGCCTGTACCAGGCGCTTGAGAGACTGGCGGGCATCTTTTTCGCCGCGCTCGATGGGGCCGGCGAAGCGGCGGTTGAAGCTTTCCAGCGAGCCCAGCAGGCCGGGGTTGATGAAACGGAACAGGTTCCACAGTTCGCCCAGGTGGTTTTCCACCGGCGTGCCGGTGGTGATGAGTTTGAACTCGCCCTGCAAATTCATGGCGGACTGCGAGCGCTTGGTCGTCATGTTTTTGATGGCCTGCGCTTCGTCCAGCACGATGGTGCGAAACGCGATGCCGCTCAGCAGCTCCGCCACGCTGCTTTGTTGCAGCAAGGCGTAGCTGCAGATCAACAGGTCCATTGGCCCCAAGGCTTCGATCTGCTTTTGCCGGTCGCCGGCGCCGAGTACGTTGACTTTGAGCGTCGGCGCGAAGCGCACGGTTTCGCTGTGCCAGTTCAGGCACACGGAAGTGGGGGCTATCACCAGGCTGGGGCCTTCCGGGGCGCGGCTGAGCATCAGCGCCAAAGCTTGCAGGGTTTTACCCAGGCCCATGTCGTCCGCCAGACAGGCGCCCACGCCCCAGTGCGCCAGCCGCGCCAGCCAGTTATAGCCTTCGATCTGGTAGTCGCGCAGTTCGGCTTGCAGATTGCCGGGCAACACCGGTTGCAGGGTTTCCGCCGAGCGCAGCCGGGCGATGCGCTCGCGCCAGGCTTGGTCGCTGACGAATTCGCCGGCTTCTTCCGCCAGCTCTTCCAGCAGCGGCGCGGCCAGGGCGTGGATGCGGCGCTCTTTGCCGTGGCTTTCCGCCAGGGCGTTGAGGTCGGCCAGGCGTTTTCTGAAGGCGTCGGTGAGCGCGAGAAAATGGCCGTCGTCCAGTTGAATGAAGCGGCTTTCGCCGTTGCCCATCAGTTCCAGCAGGCGCTGCATGTTGAGCACCTGCCCGCTGTCCAGGCGGATTTCGCCGCTCAGGCTGAACCAGTCGCGCGCCGCGCGCACTTTGACGCTGAGTTGCTTGAGCCCGGCCTGGCCGGCCAGCTTGAAGCGCTCGCCTTGCGGCCATTCGATGAGGGCGTGTTCGGGCAGCGATTGCAGTTGCAGCAGCAATTCCAGGCAGGATTCCGGTTCTTCCAGTTGCCAGGCAAAGTCTTGCTCACTGTCCGTTTGCGCCAGCACGGCACAAGCGTCGGCCAGGTGCTGGGCCAGCTTTTTTTCGCCTTTAAGGTCGCGCTCGGTGTGCAGGCGCTTGCCTTCCACTTCGGTAAACAGCGCTTTGCCGCCCGTGCCGGGCGGAAAATAAGGCCCGGCGTTGCCGAACGGGCGCACCAGGATTTCCACCCGCAAGCCGGCTCCTTCCGGCAGCAGGTGCACGCGCGGCTGCGGGTCGGCGGCCACGGCTTCGCCTTCGCCGACCACGCCGCCGATGTCCGAGTGCACCATTACCAAGGACGACACGGCACCCAGCGCTTCCAGCACTTGTTCGCGCGCGGACAGCGGCACTTCGATGCCATCGCTGCCCAGCACCTGGCCGATGCGCCGGTGATCGTCAGTGATTTCGATCACGCGCAGCCGCGTCGGCGTTTCCTGCCACAGCACCACGCTTTGGCCTGCCAGGTACGGCGGATTCAAGGAAATTTTGACTTGTTCGTGCTTGAGCTTTTTGACCAGCAGCTCCGGCTGGCCCGCCACCAGTTCCACCGGCTGGGCCG
>SCQD01000285.1 GCA_004299145.1 Methylococcaceae bacterium
GCTGAAAACCGCCGAAGTGGAAGTGGTGAATTCGATACAAGGCGCGGCCAAGCGCCTGGAAACCGGCTACGAGCGCGCGCAAACGCTGCATAAGTTGCAGGAAGACAGCCGGCGCATCTACGACAGCGAAACCCAGCGCGTGGCGCTGGGACGCAGCTCCATCCGCGAGCTGTTCGAGCGCGAAAGCTATCTGACGCGCGCCCGGCTGGCGGCACGCGAAGCCGACGTCCGCTACCAGCAGGCGGTGATGGTTTATTGGGCGGCGGAAGGCACTCTGTTGCAACGGCTGGGCATAGAGGAGCAGGACCAGAACTTCGACCAGTCGTCCGTGTTTGACTTGACTGAGGCGAATAGTGGTTTGCCTGAGTGAAGCGGGTTAAAGCTGGTTTCATCATTAAAGCTGGTTCCCAAGCTCCGCTTGGGAACCCAGGCACGCGAAGCTCCGGCTTCGCGTGCATCCGAGGTACTGCGGCGCGGCTCAGCTCTCAAACGGGAAGCCGGAGCTTCCCGGACCGCGTTCCCAAGCTGGAGCTTGGGAACGAGTCCATATCCCCGCCGGCCACAGTACAACACACGCATGACGGGCTGATAAAGCCGGTTACATACCATTCGGGACGCGGAGCGTCCCAAAATGCATTCCCACGCGGAGCGTGGGAACGATAGCAATAAACACTGCCATGACACTGAAAAGAACCATCATCTCACTCTGCCTGGCCGGCGCGCCCTGGGTTTGCGCCGCGCAAAGCATTTCCGGCATTACCAAGCCGATCCACGCCGTGGTGCTCAGCGGCCCCATGCACGGACAGATCGAACAGATCAACGTCAAGGAAGGCGACACCGTCGGCGTGGGACAAACGCTGATCACGTTGCGTCATCGCGTTGAAGCGCTGGAGACGGAAAAACTCGAATTGATCTGGAAGGATAAAAGCGCGCTCAAGGCCGCCGCCAACCGCAAGAGCACGCTGGCCAAGCTGCTGGAATCCTCTCAGGCGCTCTACGCAGGCGGCGGTTCGATCAGCAAAGAGGCTTTATCGAAAGAACAGGTCGAAGCGCGCCAGGCCGAAGCCGATTGGCAGCGCCTGGAAGTGGCCGAAGAAAAAGAGCGCCTGGAATACGAACTGGCCAAGGAAGAACTGGATCGCCGTTTCATCAAGTCCAGCATCGCCGGCACCGTGACGCGCATCCGCCACGATATGGGCGAACGTTATCAGATCAATGAACCCTTGATCGAACTGGTCGACACCAGCCGCGGCTGGTTCATCGCCAACGTCGACGACGCCACCGGGCGCCGCCTGCGCCCGGCCCAGGAAGTGTCGCTGAGTTTCCAGGCCGGCGACAAGCAGCTCCAGGTAAAGGGCCGCGTGGTTTATCTGGCGCCGGTGCTGGACGCCGCCAGCGGACTGATGGAAATCAAAGTCGAGTTCGCCAACCCAGACAACCTGATACACCTGGGCAGCAGCGGCACGTTGAATGTCGACTAAGCGTGTCCCGGCCTCGCCGACCGGCGTAGGGTACGCTGGTCCGCTGGTTCCCAACCTCCGGGTTGGGAACCCGGCCCGGGAAGCTCCGGCTTCCCGGGCAAGTATGCAGACGATTTTGCCCACCTGCGCTGGTTCCGCTGGTTCCCAACCTCCAGGTTGGGAACCCGGCCCGGGAAGCTCCGGCTTCCCGGGCAAATATGCAGACGATTTTGCCCACCTGCGCAGCATGCAGTTCGGGAAGCCGGAGCTTCCCGAACTGCGTTCCCAAGCAAGAGCTTGGGAACGAGCCACGAGCCGACGAGCCGGCAACGCTGCGAACCACGGTACGCACAGCGTACCCTACATCGGTCAGTCTCCCCCATGAGCGAGTTTCGTCAACACGAAACCACCCCGGCCTCGGCGTTGCGCCGGCTGACCGAGCTGCGCCGTTTCGACGGTCCGCCCCCGGAGTTCTGGTCGCGGCTGCTGGACGGCCTGGGCCGGCTGGTCGAGGCACAGGGCGTGCTGCTGCTGGTGCAAACGCCCGCCGGCGAGTGGCGGCGCATGGCGGTGTGGCCGGTGCACGATTCGCCGTTCAACGGCGCGGCGCTGATCGAGCGCTCCCAGCAACTGGCCGGCCAGGGCAATACCGCGGATTGCCTGCGTGACGCCATCGACGCGGACGGCCAACAATCCATGCTGGCGCTGCGCTTTCCCCTGCCGCCAGGCCATCCGTCCAGCATGGCGGCGGTATTTTTCGCCCAGCCGGCGGATTTGGACGAAGCCGAGCTGCGCTTGCGCCTGATCGCCGACATTCCCGAACACTATTTGATGCAGCGCATGCTGGAGCGCACTGACGGCGCCGCCGTTTACGCCGTGCGCGTGCTGGACCTGCTGCTGCAGGTGAACGAAGCCCGGCATTTTGTCGAAGCGGCGATGCTGCTGTGCAACGAAGTGGCCGCCCAATACCAGTGCGAGCGCGTGGCGCTGGGCTGGAGCAAGGACAGGTACATCCAGCTCCAGGCCATGAGCCATATGGAAAACTTCGACCGCAAAATGGACGCCGTCCAGGCCCTGGAAAAAGTGATGGAAGAATGCCTGTACCAGGATCAGGAAATCCTCTGGTCGGAAGCCGCCCGGAGCGATGCCGTGGTGCGCGACCACGCCGCTTATGCCCAGGGGCACGGCTTGAACGCGCTGCTGTCCTTGCCGCTGCGCGTGCGCGGCGAAGCCGTTGCCGTGCTGAGCTGCGAAAGCAAGCAGGTTTTTACGCTGGAACACCTGCGCGGGCTGCGCATACTCGCCGACCAGGTCACGCCGCGCCTGCAAACCCTGCAACACCAGGATCTCTGGTGGACCACGCAATTGGCCATGCTGATCAAGCCGCGCGTCATCGCCTGGCTGAAGCCGGAACAAACCGCGCTGAAACTGGCGACCGCGGTCGGCGCGGTGGTGCTGGCCTATATGCTGTTCGGACGCTGGGATTACCGCGTCGAAGCGCCGTTTATCGTGCGCGGCGAAAAAATGGCCTTCGTCTCCGCTCCTTTCGACGGCTATATCGATCAAATCCGCCTGAAAGTCAGCGATGAAGTGGAAGCCGGCACCGAAGTGCTGTCGCTGCAAACCGATGAAATGGTGCAGCGGGAAGCCGAAGCCATGGCGGAAGTATCGCGTTACGAGCGCGAAGCCGGCAAGGCCAGGGCGGCGGGCCAGCTGGCCGACATGGTGATCGCCGACGCGCTGCGCGAACAGGCCCAGGCGCGTCTGGACGAACTGCGCCAAAAGCTGTCGCGCGCCTGGGTCAAAGCGCCGATACGCGGCGTCATCGCCGAAGGGGATTTCGAAAAAATGCCCAAAGCGCCGGTGAAGCGCGGCGATGCTTTATTTAAAGTGGCGACGCTGGAAAACCTTTATTTCGAACTGAACGTCGACGAGCGCGACATACACTGGGTCAAACAAGGCGCGGCGGGCGAAGCGTCGTTTATCGGCAGTCCCGAGCAGGCTTATGCCGTGGCGATACGCAGCATCAATCCGGCGGCGGACATCAAAAAAGACCGCAACAGCTTCATCGCCACCGCTTATCCGACCGATGACCAGGTGCAGCGCTGGTGGCGGCCCGGCATGACGGGCGTTGCCAAAGTGGATGCCGGCCCGCAGCCGGTATGGTGGGTGTTGCTGCACAAAACCATCGACTATCTGCGCTTGCTGTTGTGGTGGTAAGGGCATGACCGCAAATGGCGTCCCGACATCGCTGATCCCTGTAAGGTACGCACCGTGTACCTGCAAAAACGGTGAACGGTACGCGGTGCGTACCCTGCGCAACTTGCACGCACATAAACCCCAACGGGGTTTAGTCACCCAGCCCAGGGTTGGCGCGTTGCGCGCCTACCCTGGGTGGATGTCCGCCGACACAACCCACTACCCCAACGGGGTTGCGTCGTCCGGGCGCCAGGGCATTGCGCTTCATCGCAAACTCCATTTCCAGCGTCGGGACACAACCCCGTTGGGGTTGATTCATCCCGTGGGGAACCGGTTACCCAGGGTAGCGCTTGCAGCGCAACCCTGGGCTTTGCAACACAACCGCGTTGCGGTTGATGAAAATCAACCCCATACCCGGGGAACTGCAAATATGGATGTCGGCATTGATAAAGCGGCACAAAGCCCCCGGCCCCTCGCTTCGCTCTCCCCCTGGGAGAGACTCCTGCGCGTTGTCCGCGCCGAATGGAGCCCAGGAACCGGCGCCTTCCAGCCCCTTATCCCTACCCAGGAACCTGCCGGAGGCGTCACCGAAAATCCCCCTATCCAGGAACCTGCGGTCGGAGACAGCCCCTTCTCCCTCAGGGAAAGCCGCCGCGAAGCGGTATCGCTAATTCTACTTTGTCAGATTCTCAAACTGCGTCTGGAGCCCCGTCATTCCGCCAGGGATTGGCGGAAAGCCGCCGCGTTAGCGGAATTATTAAGGCTTCTTGAATCCAGTGCCATGGAGGGCAGCCTGCGAATCCCTATGTTGTTGATTCGAAATATAAACGCTAGACCGCAGCCTTCACATCCTTGTGCCTGGGTTCCGCCAATCCCTGGCGGAACGACGTTGTTGGTGGAATCTGATAAAGTAAAAGTAAGTCGCTAGTAATATGTCATCCCCCCGCACCTTTAGCGAAAACTGGCATCGCATCGCCAGCGCCCGGGTCTCGCTGAGACCGACGGTGCACAGCCAGCGCCAGCATTTTCAAGGCGAGGACTGGGTCATCCTCGAAGACCCTTACAACAACCGCTTTTTCCGCCTGCGCCCGGAAGCCTACCAGTTCGTCGCCCGGCTCGATCCGGCCCATACCGTCGAAGAGGTATGGCAGCAGGCCTTGCAGCAGGCCCCGGAAATCGCGCCGGGCCAGGAAGAGGTCATGCAAATCCTGGGACAGTTGCACCAGGCCAATCTGCTGTCCTCCGGCAGCGCTTTCGACAGCCGGGGTCTGTACGCCCGCCACAGCAAGGAAAAACAGCGCAAACTGCGCCAGCGCCTGGCCGGCATCATGTTCGCGCAATTCCCGCTGTGGGACCCGGATAGGTTTCTGCAAAAAATCCTCTATTTCCTGCGGCCGGTGCCGGGCTGGGCTTTTGTGCCGGCCTGGCTGGCGGTGGTATTGATGGGCACAAAGCAGGCCGTGGAAAACGCCGATGTGCTGTTCGACCAGTCGCAGTCGGTGCTGGCACCGGGCAATTTGATCCTGCTCTATCTGGCCAGCGTGTTCATCAAGATACTGCACGAATTCGGCCATGCCTTGGTGTGCCGTTATTTCGGCGGCGAAGTGCACACCATGGGGGTCATGCTGATCGTCTTCACGCCGATGCCGTACATGGACGCCACGTCGAGCTGGAAATTCCGCAGCCGGCGCCAACGCGCATTCGTCGGCGCGGCGGGCATGTGGGTGGAGATTTTCGTCGCGGCGCTGGCCGCCGTCGCCTGGGCCAATACCGGCGAGGGCGTGCTGCACAGCCTGAGCTACAACCTGATGTTCGTGGCCTCGGTGTCCACCCTGCTGTTCAACGCCAATCCGCTGCTGCGCTTCGACGGCTATTACATCCTGGCCGACCTGATCGACATTCCCAACCTATACCAGCGCTCCCGCCAGCAATTGCAATACCTGTGCGAAAAGTATCTTTTCGCCATGGACAACCTGACCGGCATTGCCCACAACCGCCGCGAAACCCTGTGGCTGAGCGTGTACGGCGTGCTGAGCGCGTGTTACCGGGTGGTGGTGTTCACCGGCATTCTGCTGTTCGTCGGCGATCAATACCTGATACTCGGCGTGTTGATGGCGCTGTTCATGGCCGTGGCCTGGCTGATCATCCCGCCTTATAAACTCCTCAAATACCTGCTCGACGACGCCCGCCTGGAAAAACAGCGCGGCAGGGCCTGGGCCGTCACCGGCGGCGCGCTGCTGAGCGCGCTGCTGGTGTTGACGCTGGTGCCGGTCGCCGACCGCTTCCGCGCCGAAGGCGTGGTGGAGGCGGAAGCCTTCGTGCAAATCAGCGCGCCGACCGACGGCTACGTCGAAGAAATCGTCGCTACACCAGGCGGCAAGGTGGAAGCAGGCGCCACGCTGCTGCGCCTGTCCAGTACGGAATTGACCAGCCAGTTGCGCGCCGGCGATGCGCAGTTGCGCCAACTGGAGGCGGAAGAGCGCAAAGCGCGCAATTCGGGCGTGGCCGATCTTGCGCCGGTGCTGCAGCGCAAGCACAGCGTGGAAACCCAGCGCGCCCACTTGCAAAAGCAGTTCGAACAATTGGCAATCAAGGCCAGCCAGGCCGGTTATTGGGCGGCGCCGCACGTCGCCGAGCTCAAAGGCAGCTGGATAGCGCGGGGCACGGCGCTGGGCCTGCTGCTGGACGAACGCGCGCACCGCTTCAGCGCGGTGGTCGACCAGAACGAAGCATCCGCCTTGTTCGAAGACGCGCTGGGCCAGGCCGAGGTGCGGCTGCGCGGCGACGAATCGCTGGAGATCCAGGTCGAACGCCTGCACATCGTCCCCGCCGAGCAAACCCAATTGCCGTCGGCCGCGCTGGGCATCAGCGGTGGCGGAGAGGCGGCGGTGGCGCTGGACGATAAAACCGGACGCCAATCGGCGGAACCTTTTTTCCGCGCCATCGCCTGGCTGCCTGCGGACAGCCCGGTGGCGCTGCTGCACGGCCGCACCGGCGTGATCCGCTTCACCCTGGCGCCGAAACCGCTGGCCAGGCAGTGGTATCGGGATCTGCGGCAGGTGTTGCAGCGGCGGTATCGGTTGTAGGGGCTGGGCTTGAGGCTTGAGGCTGGAGCTTCCGCTGGTTCCGCTGGTTCCCAAGCTCCTGCTTGGGAACCCGGCCCTGGAAGCTCCGGCTTCCAGGGCCGGAACGGGAAGCCGGAGCTTCCCAGACCTCGTTCCCAAGCCGGAGCTTGGGAACGAGCGCGCGACGAGCGCGCATAACATTTCAAGTCGGAAACCCAAAATGCAGGCATTATCTCTTACCCCCCTTTCACATGGCGATTCCGCCGCCACCGCCGGAAAGCCGGAGCTTCCCAAATCCAGCCTCAACCGCGATTTCTACCCGCGCCATCGTCCCGATCTGACGGCAAAATTCCCCGAAGGCCTGGATGTCTGGGTCCACGATCTGCTGGGCATCTACCGCCGCCACAAAGTCGATCTGCCGCGCCTGACCGCGGAAGCCGCCGCCATCCTGATTCAGGCCGACAGCTATCGCCAGGAATCGGATCATGCCCTGCAACAGCGCTTGCAGACCGTCGCCGCGCGCTTTCGCCTGCAGCAGGACGACGCACCGCTGTTGCAGGAAGCGCTGGCCTGCATGGCGGAAATAGCCGAGCGCACGCTGGGTCTTAGGCCTTACCGCGAACAAATGATGGGCGCCTTGGCGATCAACCGGGGTTATCTGCTGGAAATGGCGACCGGCGAAGGCAAAAGCCTGACGGCGGCGCTGGCCGCGGTGCCCATGGGCTGGAGCGGCAGGCCCTGCCATATCCTCACCGTCAACGACTATCTGGCCGGCCGCGATGCGGAATTTTTCCAGCCGTTCTACGCCGCTTGCGGCTTGAGCGTCGGCGCCGCGCTGGCCGAGCAAAACGAAGCCGAGCGCCAGAGCGCGTATCGCGCCGACCTGACCTACACCACCGCCAAGCAATTGCTGGCCGATTATTTGCGCGACCGCATCCAGATCGGCGCATTCGATCAACCTTCGCGCTGGCTGCTGCGCTACGCCGCGCGGGGCGATGCGCCGACGCTGCTGACCCGCGGCATAGACACCGCCATCGTCGACGAGGCCGACAGCGTGCTGATCGACGAAGCCGTATCGCCCTTGATCATTTCCCAGGCCGGCGACAATCGCGGCCTGAGCGAGGCCGTATCGGCCGCCGCCGGCTTAAGCACATCGTTCACGGCCGACCGGGATTACCGGCTGGACCGCCAGTACCTGGACGTACAACTCACCCCCGCCGGTCAGGACAAGCTGGCCGGCCTCACCGGCCAGCTGCCCGGCATCTGGCGCGCGCCGCGCCGCGCCGAAGAGCTGCTGCGCCAAGCCTTGCTGGCGCGCGACGTCTACCAGCGTGACCAGCACTATTTAGTGCAGAACGGCA
Organism: Methylococcaceae bacterium; assembly: GCA_004299145.1. Classification (GTDB taxonomy): domain Bacteria; phylum Pseudomonadota; class Gammaproteobacteria; order Methylococcales; family Methylococcaceae; genus Methylogaea. The sequence goes on from SCQD01000285.1 coordinate 8,086, forward strand.
AAATCGTCATCGTCGACGAATTCACCGGGCGGCTGATGCCGGACCGCTCCTGGGGACAAGGGCTGCACCAGGCCATCGAGGCCAAGGAAGGCCTGACGCCCACGCCGCCGAGCGAAACCCTGATGCGCCTGAGTTTCCAGCGTTTTTTCCGCTTGTTCAGGCGGCTGTCCGGCATGAGCGGCACGGTGGACGAAGCGCGCTTCGAGTTTTGGCGCATGTACCGGCTGCCGGTATTGCGCATCCCCCGCCATCGCCCCTGCCGATTGACACAGTGGCCGACCGTGGCCTGCCCGGATCTGGCCGGCAAATGGGACGCCGTCGAACTAGCCATCGCCGAACTGCACCGCACCCGCCGCCCCATCCTGATCGGCACCCGCAGCGTGCGCGACAGCGTCATGCTGGCAAACCGGCTGGACAAGCTGGGGCTGGCTTACGACCTGCTCAACGCGGTCAATCATGAACGGGAAGCCGAGATCATCGCCCGGGCGGGCGAGGCCGGCCGCATCACCATAGCCACCAACATGGCGGGACGCGGCACGGACATACATCTGGGCGAAGAGGTGCAGGAGCTGGGGGGATTGCACGTGATCGTCAGTGAACTGCACGAAGCCGGGCGCATCGACCGGCAGCTCATCGGCCGCAGCGCCCGCCAGGGCGATCCGGGCAGCGCCCAGGTGTTTTGCTGTGCGGAAGATGAGTTATTCAAGCGCTTCGCCAAGCATCCCTTGCTGCTCGCCGTACTGACGGCGGTGCAAAAACGCTGGCCCGGCTGGCAGCGCCGGCTGGTTTGGGGCGCGGCTTTTGCCCAGCATTGCGCCGAGCGCTTTTCCTACCGGCAAAGACAGAACGTGCTCAAAGTCGACCAATGGCTGGATGCGTCCTTGACGTTTACCAAGCAGGAGTAATGCTGTTGGCGCGAGGTTATCGCAGCGCGGCGGCTTTACCGGCGCACTCCATAGACGCGCGCCGACAAAACAAATCAAAAGCCATCCGGGATATGCTGGGCATGCGTCAATTTTCCCCCGAATGGACGCTGCCCGGCAGAATCGCCGATAATCCGCTAATCTGGATGCTGAAAGTCAATGGCATGATCGTGGATGCTCGCAGCATGCCGCTGGAGGTTCAGCAAATTGCTTTTGAGCAAGGCCTTATTCCGTATGTTCCTGGACTTAAGGATCTCTAAACCGGTTTTTCATCACAAAGGACGGCGCCATGTTCGACTTTTGGCTGATAGTCGCGGTCATCGTTTTTCCGCTGGCGACGCTGGCCTCATGCGTGATGCTCTTCCTTTTGCTGGTGCGGCAAAACCGCACCGATGCCGCCGTGCGGGAAATCCTGCTGCGCATCGAGACGGTGCCGACGACTGCTCCGCCTGCGACGGCTCCTGCCGCCGTTGCCGTCGAACACAGTGTTTCGACGCCCGATGCGAGCCCATTGTGGCCCGCCGAGGCCGTTGCGCCGGCCCCGTCACCGCCTGCCACTTTCGGCCCTCCCCCCAGTCCTACCCCGGAGGGAGAGGGAGGCAAAGGTCGCCGCGCCTTTCATGACAGCCCCTCTCCCGCGGAAGAGAGGCTGATTCCAACAGCATCGGAAACGCCTGCCACCGCCGAACCGTTCGACAGCGCCGCCAAAACCATTTTGCGCGGCATCTGGAACTGGATCGTGGTCGGCGAAGAACACCGCCCGCAAGGTGTCGCCATGGAATACGCCATCGCCAGCAACTGGCTGCTGCGCATCGGTGTGGTGATCCTGGTGACCGGCATCGCGTTTTTCCTGAAATATTCCATCGACAACAACCTGCTGGGCGAACACGCCCGCGTGGCGCTGTCGCTGCTGGCCGGGGTGGGCATGATTACCGGCGGCACGCGGCTGCTGGGCAGGCAATACCACTTGTTCGGCCAGGGCATGCTGGGCGGCGGCATTGCGACGCTGTATTTCAGCGTGTTTGCCGCGTTCAATTTTTATCACTTGATCGGCGCATACCCCGCTTTTGCCCTGATGATCCTGGTGACGGCCAGCGCCGGCTGGCTGGCCGTGCGCCTGGATTCCATGCTGGTGGCAATATTCGGCGTCATCGGCGGCTACAGCACGCCCATTCTGCTGTCCACCGGCCAAGTGAATTTTGTCGGTTTGTTTGCTTACATGCTGCTGCTGGGTTTGGGCATACTCAGCGTCAATTATTATAAAAAGTGGCATTTACTCAATTATTTGAGCTTTGTCTTCAATTACGCGCTGTTTTTCGGCGCCATGGGAAAATACCAGGACGAAAATTTCTGGCAGGTCATGCCGTTTCTCGCGGCATTCTTCGTTTTATATTCGACCATGGTGTTTTTGTTCTGCCTGGTCAAACGCAGGCCGTCCAACCTGCTGGATTTGCTGGGCCTGATGGTCAACGCCGGCATTTTTTTCCTCACCAGCTACAACCTGATCGAAGACGCATTTGGGCAAATCTGGCTGGCGGCGCTCAGCCTGGGTCTGGCCGCTTTTTACGTGGCCCACGTCTATTACTGTCTGGCGCGGCGCGTGCTCGACAAGGCTATGCTGCTGAGCTTCACCGGTCTGGCGGCACTGTTCACCACCCTGACTTTGCCGCTGGTCTTGTCCGATCAGTGGCTGACGCTGAGCTGGTCGATTCAGGCTCTGGTGATGCTGTGGATAGCCGCCCGCCTGCACAGCGAGTTTTTGCGGCAAATCGCTTATCTGCTGTACGGCATCGTGCTGCTGCGGTTCGGCTTCGTCGACCTGCCCGGCCAATTTTTCGATGCCACGCCGGCGGCGGACATGCCGCTCGGCCAATTCGCCCTGCAACTGGTCGAGCATTTATTCACCTTCGGCGTACCCATCGCCAGCCTGGGTCTGGCTTACCGGCTGATGCAACAATCGCCGCCGGCGGCCGGTCCGGCATTGGACGCCGCGACCGACATCCAGCGCCCCTGGCTGGGCGCGCAGCGCTCCACCCAGTTGGCGGTTCTACTGGCCGGCGCCATGCTGTTCCTGTTTTTGCACCTGGAATTGAACCAGGCTTTCGCCTATCTGTTCCCGCCGCTACGCCTGCCGGTGCTAACGCTGTTATGGGTCGCCCTGTGCCTGGTACTGCTGCTGCGCTGGCTGGCATACCCCGAAGCCGGCGCCAAACTGCTGTGGTTTTTCAGCCTGGCGCTGCTGGTCAAACTGTGCTTTTTCGACAGCGGCGACTGGAACCTCGCCTCGGTCGCGCTGTTGCCGGGTGACGAATCTTTCAGCCTGGGCTATGGTGGGGAATATTCGCTGCGCTACGCGATCATGCGGCTGCTGGATTTTGCCGCTATCATCGGCTTTTTCGGCTTTGCTTTTATCAGCCTGACGCGGCGCCGGCTGGAAGCCGGCTTTATCCAGAGCTTTTTCGGCGCGGCGGCGTTGAGTTTGTTATTTGTTTACCTGACCCTGGAAACCAATACGGCGCTGGCCCAGTATGTGCCTGGCCTGCGCTCCGGCGGCGTGAGCATTCTGTGGTCGATTTACGCGCTGGCTGCGGTATTGGCCGGCATCGCCAAGAACTATCGCCGGCTGCGGCTGGTCGGCCTGGGCTTATTCGCCCTGGTCGCCTGGAAAGTGTTTTTCGTCGACCTGGCCCGTCTGGACCAGATTTACCGCATCCTCGCCTTTATCGTGCTGGGTTTGCTGGCGCTGGGCGGATCGTTTGCCTATATGAAATATCGTCTGGTATTTACCGCCCAGGGGGCGGAAAAGGAATCCACATGAAATACCGCATCGCGTTGTACGCTGTCCTGCTGGCCGCCGGCGCCGCCCAGGCCGCGGACCAGCATTACTTTAAACAGCTGTTTTATACGCGGGCGCAGCAGGAAAGCCTGCTGGCGCTCGAATTGGACAGCCAGATTTACGCCGCCAGCCGGGACGATTACCGGGACATCCGCATTCGCGACGACAGCGGGAAGGAAACACCCTATTTGCTGGAAAAACGGGTGGAACCGCATAGCGAAACCGTACACGTGGTCCACGCAGGCAGTGTGCTCGACATGCGAAAAAAAGGCGCCAACGGCATCGAGGTGATCTTGCGCGCCGAGAAAGACAGCCCGCCCACCGACGGTTTTACCCTGCACACGCCTTTGAACAATTACGAGCACAGCGTGCGGGTTTATGGTTCCGACGACGGCAAATCCTGGACTCCGCTGGTTGAAAGCGCCGCCATTTACGATTATTCGCGCTATATGGACGTGCGCAACCAGGATATCGCCTTGCCGGCCAATCGCTACCGCCAGTTCAAGCTGGTCATCGACCAGGCCACGCAAACCCACCAGGCCGAGCGCGTGGAGCTGACGCGCGCACTGCTGGCGGGACAAGAACAAACGCGCAGTGAGCAGGTACAGCTGCAAAGCGTGCCGCTACGCATCGACCACGTCGATTTTTGGCACAACGTCAGCAAGGATTTGCCGGCGGACGACAAAAAATTCGCTTATCCGGTACTGGATTTTAAAGCCACGCAAGACGGCAAAAACCACTGGACGGTGGTGGAAGTGACCACGCGGCGGCAACCGCTGACCCGCTTATCCCTGCAAATCTCCGAGCGTCATTTCAGCCGCCGCGCCACGCTGCAAATCCCCATCCGCCAGGGTATGGAAACCCGCTGGCAGGACATAGGAACAGCCACCATCGAAGTCTTGCGTCTGGGGTTGCAGCGCGAACAGGCCGGCATCGCCTTTCCCGAACAGCGCAGGGAAACTTACCGCGTCCTGCTGCACGATCAGGACAATCCGCCGCTGACCATCAGCGGCGTACAGGCGGAGGGCAATGGTTACCGGCTGCTGTTTTTCGCCGCGCCGCAGCAAAGCTATCGCGTTTACTACGGCAGCGAAACCGCCGCCCCGCCCCGTTACGACACCAGCGCCATCAGCGCTTCGTTACGCGCCGGATATCCGGTGGCCAGTCTGACGACCGGACCGGAAAAGGCGGTTATCGGCGTCAAATCCGGTTTCGACTGGATCAGCCTGCTCAACAGCAAGTGGTTTTTGGGGGCATCGATTACGATGATGATGCTGATGCTGGTCTGGGCTTTGATCCATGCCGGACGGCACATGGAGGAGATGCACGAGGATTGACCACAATTCTTGATGCCAAAGCTGCAGGCTACTGGCCCATCGAAAACGTTAATGAGCGGTCATAAATTGCGTTTTTTTGATTGCCCTCTCCCGCAGGAAGAGGGGATCGGACCGCGGGGAACAAAGCCGCAAGTTATGGCCGCGCCAAGGATATATTAAGGCTTATTTTTTTTCGTGCCTTTTGCGTTTTTCGTGGAAAATAATTTCTTCCCCGATTTTTGCGACACTTTCACAGCCCCATTTTCCCTGGCCCTGCGCGAAGAAATATTCGACCACAGGAAAAATACCAGCGCGATCAAGCAGAGGCCGCCCAACACCACCATTTCGTATTTTTTGGCGTTATTCAGCAGCAGTTCGGCCAAATAGCCGAATTGATACCCCAGAATACCGAACGAAATGGCCCAGGTAGCCGCCCCCAGCATGTTCAGGATAAAAAACCGCAGCGGCCTCAAACCGCTGGCGCCGATCACAAACGGCGTTACGTTGCGGATGCCGTACAGAAAACGGAATCCCAGGATGACCGGCACCTGGTGCCGATGCAGAAGATCGAAAGCCTTTTGCGACTTGCTTTGCCAGTTTTCCCGTTTTTCCAGAAACTGGATGCCTTTGATGCGGCCCAGAAAGAAAAACGTCTGGTCACCGGCAAAAGTGCCCAGGAAAGCCGCCAGAATCGCCCAGCCCAGATTCAAATCGCCCTCGTGCGCCAGATAGCCGGCGATGAGCAGGATGGTTTCGCCTTCCAAAAAAGTGCCGATGAATAATGCGGCATAGCCGTATTGCGCGATGATTTCGTGAAAATTCATAAGATCGGTTGCCGTATTTCTGGTTCAGACCGGTCCACGGGACTGGCCGGTTCAAACGGGTATTCCCGCCGCAACCCGGTAACAGCATCGGGTCCGACAGCGCATGGGGATTGCACGTCCACGGCGGCTGAACATCAACCGCCCTCAAAGCGATGGGCAAAACCGTGCACCCAATAGATCAACGCCACCCCGGCGATGATCATTACCACCTGCTCCACCGTATCCTGGACGTGCGTGCGTTTGTGCAGGGTGGGAATCAAATCCGCCACGGCGATGTAGATGAAGCTGGAAGCCGCCACCGCCAGAAAATAGGGCAGCAACGCACGCACGTCGCCCAGGCTCAAATAGCCCGCGACGCCGCCCACCACGGTGGACAGGCTGGACAGCAGATTGTAAAAAAAAGCTTTGCGCCGGCCATAGCCGCTTTGCAGCAGAATCGCAAAATCGCCGACTTCCTGGGGAATTTCATGGGCCGCCACCGCCAAGCTGGTGACGATGCCCAAGTCCTGATCGGTCATGAAGGCCGCCGCGATCAGCACGCCGTCGACAAAATTGTGGATGGCGTCGCCCACGACGATCAGCGTGCCGGCCGGTTGGTGCAGGTGTAAATCCGCCTCCATGTGGCTGTGCGCGTCGCAATCGTGACTGTGGCAGTGGCGCCACACCAGCAGTTTTTCCAGCAGAAAAAAGCTCAGTATGCCGATCAGCACGGTCATGAACAGGCCGTGGGCGTGCTCCAAACCGGCCTGTTGCACCGCATGGGGCAACAGGCCCCAAAACGACACGCACAATAAAGCGCCGATGGCAAAACTCACGCCGTGGGGCAAGGTCCGGCTGCGCCGCGGTTCCGGCAGCAGCAGAAATACCGAAGCCGCCAGAATGCTCAACACGCCGCCGATGAGGGTAAAAAGGATGATCCAGCCCAGCAGGTTCATTTGCCCGGCTCCCCGCTCCAGGCGCCCACCCCCAACCCTGCCGGCGGCGCCATCGATTTGCTGTGTATCAAAACTTTCTCTCGCTACCGTCGCATTATCGCGACGACCGGCATTTTACGCGACAACGCTTACAGAAGGGTGACGGGATTGCAGCGTGGCTGTGATTGCAAACTCACGCATCAAGTTCCCGATTGGCTCAATCCTTTAGTTAATCTTTAGTGGCACCCTTAAATCTCTGCCTCCAAACTGATCACCCGGCGAATCTCGTCGGTCTTGAAACCCAGCGCCATGGGCCGGCGCACCTGGGGCAGGGCCACCACGTCGTACAGTTCCTCCACCACCCCTTCCATGCGCAACCAGTGCACGGCATCGCCGGTTCTAAGGTCGATGACCTGAACGCCGCAGCGCGGTTCCGCATTGCGTGCTTTCAGGTTGGATTCCAATGCCAGGCCGCAGAATGTTTTGTTATGGCGCGGCTTGGACAGCCCGACCAGAGCGAAATTGCCGTGAAAATTCAGGCCGCGCATATAGCCGGGGCAAAAACACACGGGTTCGAAGCGCCCGGTATTTACATCGGCATAGCCGAAATGGCCGCTGCCGGAATCCAGCAGCCACAAGCGCCCTTGATGCCAGCGCGGCGAGTGCGGCATGGACAATCCGCTCACGACGATTTCGTTTTGCTCGACGTCGATGACGATGCCGCCATGGGCGCGATGGTCGCGCCAGCCATCGGCCACGTCGGACCGGCTGACGGCTGTAACGTAAGCGGCGCGCCCGTCCTTCAGCGCCAAGCCGTTCAAATGGCAGCGGTCTTCCGCCGCCAGCCTGCTGATAAACCCCGGCTTCCACAGCGGCTTGAAACTGTGCGTTTCGCTCAAGCCGGCCAGACAGCTGAACAAGGTGTTGACGAAAATCAGCCGCCCTGCCCCATCCACCGCCATATCGTGCGCATCCACGTCGCCGGTGGTATAGCCCACTTGCGGCAGATAAACGCGGTCGAAACCGTCCTGGTTCCGGCCCGGCTCCAGCAGGTTTTCAAAGCGCCAGATCTGGTACAGGCTGCTCAGGTACAGGCCATTATTCGTCGTGCATAACCCCATGCAGCGGTTGAAGCTGCGTTCGAATACCGACAGATCGTTGCCGGCATTCAAGCCGATAAAAAACAGCTTGCCGATTTGGTAAGTGGTCAGCGCGATGGAAAGCTGCTGCTCCGCCATCCAGGCGATCATCTGGCGGGAAGTGGTGATTTCCAGGGGGTTCTGCGCAGGGGTTTCTGAATTTTCCACGAAATTTCCTGAAGTTAAACTCGGATTATGTGTATTTGCGGGTTCCCCAGCAGACCAGCAGAAAGTCAGCCGTACAAAACTCCGGCATAAATTTCATCCATGCCAAGCTGGTACTCAATACAGGAGAACTGCACACTATCGCCTTTCTCATAAACCGTTAAATGCCACAAGCCGGTTTCGTCAAGACGATGGTATCTTTCCACGCAAGACGTGCCATTAATTTCCTGACGTAGCGCCGCATATATATTTCCGCTGATCTTATTGTGTTGCCGCGTCCC
>SCQD01000286.1 GCA_004299145.1 Methylococcaceae bacterium
GTGCCGCCATTGTCCGCCACCGTGAACGTCAGGTTGCCGGTGCCGTTGGCGTCGGCCACGGTTTTGTACTTGAGACCCTGCAACTCGCTCGCGGTCACCGTATCGTTGGCGTTGACCTGGGTAGTGCCGTCGCTCTTCCAAAGCGTGATAAACGACGGGATCGCCGTGATCGTATAAGTCAGGGTCTGACCGGACTCGTCCGTGCCGCCGCCGGGGCCGTAGGTTACGGCGCTTAGACCGAGGGACACCGCCGTGGCGTTGGCGCTGTCCTCGTCGACCGCAGTAAAGCTCAAGCTGCCGGCAGTGAGCGCCGGCACGTCGTTGACGGCGGTGATGGATACCGTGGCCGTGGACGCCGTGGAATTGGCACCGGCGCTGTCCACCATCACATAGCTGAAAGTGGCGTTGGTTTCACGGTTGGCGGTGGGCGTGAATACCAGGTCAACGGAACCACTAGTCAAACTCAGCAGGGTACCCGAGGCGCCTGTCGTTATCAGAGTGCCGCCGCTTTGGGTCAAGGTACCGCCGGTCACCGAGATGATCCGCACCTGGGTTACCGTGTCACCGGCGTCCGGGTCGGTCTGGGTCGGAGGCGTCAGGCGGATGTTGGCGGTGGTCCCGGGAGTCGCATCCTCCTGGATGGACACTGCGTTGCCGGTAGCCGCCGCCGTCACCGTCACCGCTCCACCCGCATTCGGCGACTGGTTGGTACTCGAAGTAATCGTGCTGCTGGTAGCCGCGGTCAGGCTGCCCGAGGTGGCGTGCAAGGCGATGCTTTCGCTGGCATCAGTGTTGGTGAACTGAAGGCTCAGGCCGGTAAAGGTGGCGACACCGTCGGCATAAGTCGCGCCGGTGCTGGCGCTCGACAGGGTTATCCCCGTTGCGGTGCCGCCATCCTGATCGCCGGACGTTACCGCCAGGCTGTTGACCGTGCCTTCCGACGCGGTGATCGCGTTGCCGTCGGTTTTCGACACCGACAGCACGATATTGGTGGTATAGCCGGTATCCACCACGTTGTTGGCGTCTTCCGCCTTGACCACCGGCACGGCCGTGAAAGACGTGGAGGAGCCGCTCTGGATGCTGGTGGGGGCCGGCTGGGTGGTGAAGACCAGCTGGGTGGCCACCACGTCGGGATCAATCGAACCGCTGGTCGCCGAGGTCAGGCCACTGACTGCGGCGGTGATAATGAAATTGGCGTCGACGTCGAAGGCGGCCAAGTATTTGACATTGGATGAGGTGAAATCCGCAACGCCGGAGATGGCCACTTTGTCAACGGTGCTGTCGCCGTCGTTCAAGGCACCACTGCTGTCGTTGGTCAGCGTCACCGTGCCGGTGTAGCCGGTATCGACGTTGCCACGGGCGTCCACTGCCTGCACGATCGGTTGGGTACCGAAAGCAACGCCGCTGGTGATGGTGCCTGATGGCGCCTGACTGAATACCAGCTTGGTAGCGGCCACGTCGATTGCCGCGCCGCTACCGTTGGTCACCGCCGATTGGCTGGCCTGCATGGTCGAACTGCCGGAACCGGTGGTGAAATTGGTGTCGCCGTCGACGCTGAGGATGACGGCATGGCCGTCAGTAATGTCGTTGGTCGAGGTGCTGTCGTTGAAATAAGCGCTGAGGGTGTAGGTTTCGTTGCCGGCGTTGGCGACCGAGATGCTGAGGCCGGAGAAAGTAATCTTGTCGGTAGCCGAGTCGTAGGTTCCTACCACGTCGGTAGCGTCCGGGCCGTTGAGCAGAAAGGTCATCAAGCCGCGCTCGGCGTCGGTGCTGGTGCCCGACACGTCGACGGTGAGCGAGCTAACCGTGGTGGCGACGCCATCGCTGGTGCCGGCGTCGGTAATTTTAAAGTCGAGCAGGTTGACGTCATTGCTGGTGCCGGTAGCCGTCGTGGCTATCGTGGACGGCTCGGTCAGGGTGCTGCTGGCGGTGACGGTGGAGGTGGAATCGGTGACCACATAATCGCCGATAACAATATTATCGATCATTATGGGAATTACCCCACCCCCGGTTTTGGTGATCGTAACTCCCGTCACGCCCGACCAGTTTGCAGTAAATGTTGACGCAGCACCCGTTATGGATTTAGTTCCCGTGTCTGAGGTTCCCACCGCTGTAATGGTAAGCCCTATTGAACTGCTATTTGAAGTAGCAAAATCTACTGTTTTAAATACAACCTGCGTCCCAAATGAAATGGTAACGCTCTCAGTAGCTCCATCCCAATCGTTAACGTAAGTCGCGCCAGCTCTTGCTTGTACATCATGATCAACCGCGCCACCGCTAACGATAGGAACCGATACGGTGACGGTATAAGAACCGGCCGTTTGCGTAACATCGCCGGTCCCGCCCGTGTTGCTCCCGACAGTACCGGTTGAAAAATCGAACGTCGTATCGCCCAATACATGTTGGTATGCTAAAAACGATAGTGAACTGACATCAATAGTTCCAGTTGATACTTCCAAATCCCAATTGCCGTCTTCTCTCGCCAGCCCAGTCGTATCATCCGATGCAGCCACGTCCACCCCAGCATCTGCGGCAATATCGCGAATAAACTCCAATCCCACCGCGCCTTTGGCGACATCGCAGCCATACAATAACAAATCGCCATCGGCTTTTAGCGCTCGTCCGATAGCGGTAAGATCGGCGCTACGTCCGACCAGGGCTGCGTCGTCGATCACCGCACTGCCTAGCAGCAACTCGCCTTCAGCACCGTGGGAAATGATGTGCATGGCGTCATAGCCGGAATGGCTTTGCGCCCAAGCGGCGATCTGGGCCAAGCCGTCCTGCTGGCCGTCCAACAGCAGCACTTCGACGCCTGGGCGCACGCCGTCCACCAGTGTCTGGTAATCGGCGACATTGGATTCGATAAACACCACTTCTTTTTTGCCGCCGTTGGCTGCCGCATCCAGCGGGCGCAGTTCGACGGGCAAGGGCACGGTGGTGGTCGTGCCGTCAGCGGCGACGTTGTGTTCTGCGTTATCGGTGGAGTCCGGCGGGGCAATGGGGGCGGGTTCTGCATCACGGCCAGCATCCATGGGTGCTGCCGCACTATCTCCACCGACCGCATCAGACACGGCGATCACCGGTTCTGGCGTGGCGGCCACGGGCAGTGGCGCCACCGGCGGCGGCGTATTCGCCAGGGCCTGCAACAGCGCGTCCATGCTGGGACCGGCCGCGTCGGCCTCGTGCGCTGCATGCGGCGCATCGGCCAGGGCGGCGTCCGCCAGCGTGGCGGCTTCGGCGCCATCGAATAGTAAACGGGGCTCCAGAGCGAAAGCATAGGCCTGAGAAACAGGCCGCGCCGGCTTGACCTTAGCGCTCTCCAACTGCTGTTGTTTGCCGACTAGACGCTCGAAAATACCCATATGCTTATCCTGAAAAAAATTCGTGCAATACACGCTGGTTATGCTGCTATAGCCAAAATCCGCGCCTCCCGGTGTAAACGCCGGCATGATTCCCCGACTACGGATAACGGGACAACCACGCCCATTACCCTGCCGCCGCCATTCCGCCGTTTTCAGGCACATCCGCTCTCAATGCCACTACACGACAAGCGATCATGCGCAGCAAAGAAGGGAATGCAGTGGAAATTGCCATGATCGAGGGAATACGCGGCAGCGCACCCACGAAGCTGCATCGGCTTGACCAACGCTTAGGATTTGCAGCCAAGCTCAAGCACACCAGTGAAACTGTTTATAATCCCAGAACTACAAACCGTAATTATACAATGACGCCCTTGGCGAAACGGCCAAGGGAAATGATGATTTTTTTCGATGATTTTCAAAGAAATAGGCGGGTTGCCCACCTGAAAAACCTGGACGAACGCGGTCGGCAGGTTACGCATGGCGCTCGAACCGTTACAGCCGCCAACCGGGTCACCAACACCATCGGAGAGCATACTTCTCCAGCACTGCGCGGCTTGGACGGCTTTGGTTGATGAGCAAACTTGATTACCCAGGGTTTTTGGCGGCTGGAATTGCGATTGCCAGGCAACCAAACCGGCAGACTAACCGTGCCGGGGCATGACCGCGCATTCTCGGAAACATAAACCGGCCTTATGGATAGCCATCCACATTACCACGCCAGCTAATCACACGACAGCATCAACCCTGGTTCTAGTTGAGCTGCCGCACCAACGACGAATGCTCTATCCCGATTTGCACGAATTTGGCTGTAATATAGCGCGTATGCATTTTCTCCTCATAAGCCAAACCTGCCTTGTCCAATCTTACGGTGGCAGCCAAAATACCATATTCGGCTTATCAATTCCGAGCAAATAATGAATTTGCTGCCACGCGCCCCCCAATCAAACCAATACTTCCCCAGCAAAAACTGGCAGGTTTTCCTGCCATTTGCGCTGGCATACGCGGCCATCGCCTGGGCGCTGCTCGATAGCACCGAAGCAAACCACGAGCGCCTGCACCTCGCCCTGGACGTGAGCAACACCATACTTTCACTGCTGGTGGCGCTGTTCCTGATGAGCGGCGTGCAAATCACGCAGCGGAACGAACGCGCTTTTTTGGCGCTGAGCTTCGCTTTTACCGCCGCCACCGAACTGGTGCACGGCCTGATCGGCATCGAGTGGTCAGGGCGGTTCGACTGGATAGAAACCTATGCGCACGTATTGCGCCCGGCAACCTGGCCGCCTTCGGTTTATCTGCTGCCCATCGCCCTGACCGGCACGCTATGGCTGACTCATCATCCAGGCGCCAGGCATAAACGCCGCTTTGCGCTCGGCCTGCTGTCGACGGCGCTGGGCTTGTACTGCGCATCGCTGTATCTGCCGCGTTACGTCGATACCGGCCTGCTCGGCATCCAGCGTCCCACCCAGTTGCCTTTGCTCTTGCTGTGGGGCGGAGTGATTTATGCTTATTGGCGGGAGCGCCGCCAGCACCCCCTGTTCGAGGCGCTGGCGTCGATGGGCGGCTTCCTGTTCGTTTCCGACGCATTCATGCTGTACTCCGACTCGCCGCATGAAAAGTTCGCCATGGTGGCGCACCTCGGCAAACTGCTGGCTTATGCCATGCTGCACACCAGCCTGATGCGGCTTTCCGCCGAAGACGCGGTGGCGCGCGATCAGGCCGAGCAGACCCTTAAACAGCGCGAAGAAAAATATCACGCCATTTTCGAGCATTCGAGCAACGCCATCATGCTGCTGTCCAGCCAGGGCTTTATCGATTGCAATACCCGCACGCTGGAAATGTTCGGTTTCGACCACAAGCGGGAATTCACCGCGCTGCACCCTTCCGATCTTTCACCGCCCCGCCAGCCCGACGGCAAAAACTCGGTGACCGCCGCCAACGAGCGCATCCTGTTTGCGCTCGATCAGGGGCCGACCCGCTTTGAATGGATGCACCGCCGCAAAAACGGCGAGGATTTTTTTGCCGAAGTCATGCTGTCTGCCTTCAACCACGGCGGCAACAAAATTCTGCAAGCCACCGTGCGCGACATCAGCGAGCACAAACAAGCCGTGCTCTCGAACAAGGACGCCCATCAGTTCAATCGCCAGGTCATCGAGTCGGTGCAGGAAGGCATCGTGGTCTACGACTCCGAATTGCGCTTTATAGTCTGGAATCCTTTTATGGAATCGATTTCCGGGATTTCCCAACAGGACTGCCTGGGCCGCCATCCCCTGGATGTGTTCCCGTTTCTGGCCGATACGCCGGTACCGGACGGCTGGCGGCGCGCACTGCAAGGTGAACAGATCAAAACCCCGCCTTTTCGCTGGCACGTTCCCAGTACCGGCCGGGCCGGCTGGGCCATCAGCACGCTGGCGCCGATGCGGCGCGACGACGGCCGAATCATCGGCATCATCGAAGCGGTGACCGACATCACCGAAAACAAGCAAGCCGAACAGGAACTCATCGCCGCCAAGGAGTCGGCGGAAACGGCGACCAAAGCCAAATCCACTTTTTTGGCCAATATGAGCCATGAAATCCGCACGCCCATGAACGCCATCATCGGCTTGTCGCAATTGGCGCTCAATGAAGTATTGCCGCCTGCGGTGCGCGATTATCTGGACAAAATCCACACTTCCTCGCAAAGCCTGCTGGACATTCTCAACGACATCCTGGACCTGTCCAAGTGCGAATCCGGCCATATGTCGATCGAGTGCGCCAGCTTCAACCTCGACAATGTCCTGGATCACTTGAATTACCTGTTTGCGGTCCGGGCGGAGGAAAAAAACCTGGATTTCGAAATCAATATCGCCAATACCGTGCCCCGGCAATTGCTCGGCGATGCGCTGCGGCTGCAACAGATTCTCGCCAATCTGCTGGGCAACGCCATCAAATTCACCGCACAGGGCAAAGTAACGCTGAGCATACGGCTGATCGAACTGCACGGCACCCAGGCGCGACTGCTGTTTCAGGTAAAAGATACCGGCATCGGTATGTCGGAGCAGGAACAAGCCCGGCTGTTTCAGCCTTTCCATCAAGCCGACGGCTCCATCACCCGGCGTTTCGGCGGCACCGGCCTGGGACTGGCCATCAGCCACAATCTGCTGACGCTGATGGGCGGCCGCTTCATGGTAACCAGCGCACCCGGCATCGGCTCGATATTCAGCTTCGAGCTGGAACAGGGCGTGGCTTCCGCCCCCGACCAGCACATCGTCAAACGGCGCGCCAATACGCGGCAGGCGGGCACGCTGTCGGACGAATTGTCCGAGCTGACGCTCAGCCTGAGCGGTGCCCGCGTCCTGCTGGTCGAAGACAATGTCATCAACCAGCAGGTCGCCGGTAAATTTCTGCAACTGGCCAACATCGACGTCGGCATCGCCAACAATGGACTGGAAGCGCTGACACAGCTGGAGACAGGCCACTACGACGCCGTGCTGATGGACATCCACATGCCGCACATGGACGGCATAGAAACCACCCGGCGCATACGCCGGCAAGCGCACTATGCGGAACTGCCCATCATCGCGCTGAGCGCCGGCGTCACCCCGGAAGAGCAGAAAAACTGCCTGACGGCGGGCATGAACGATTTTCTGGGCAAGCCGATTACGGCCAAAGCCTTGCTGACCGCGCTCAATCGCTGGATCAAACCCGGGCAAACGCAGGCACTGCCTTTGAGCGATGCCGCACCGCCGCCGGATGGAACGGACACGCTGCATCTGCCGGGCTTCGAATCGGAAACGCTGCAAATCATCGCCGCTGACGATTACCCAGCCCTGGTCAATATTCTGAGCGGCTTTGGCGCCAGCCTGCGACTAAGCCTGCCGGACATCGAAAACGCATTGGCCGGCGGCGACGGCGGCAGCGCCAGAACGCTGATTCACACGCTGAAAGGCACGGCAGGCAATTTAGGCGCCATGACCATCCACAAAGCCTGTAAAAAACTGGAAGAAGAATTGAAGAACGATGGCCGCTGCGACGCGGCAACGCTGGATTGGCTGCACCGCAGCATTGATGAAGTCCAGCATGGTCTGGCGCAACTGGATAAGCCGGAACAACCAGCCGCGCCCAGCGCTGCACCAAATGCCGAGGCGCTGCATGCCGCGGCGGCAACCCTGGACAGGCTGCTGGCTACGCACGAATTTATCGATGAAATCCTCATCACCCGAATCGAGCAAAACCTGGATGCCGCTCGACAGCCCTTACTGCACAAACTGCGTCAGCACATCGACAATATCCAATATGCCGACGCCCGCTCGGCGCTGGCGAAAATCGTCGAAAACCCGTGATCACCGCCTCTAACCAGCAGATTTCCATGCCCAATCGCCAAATCATCCTGATCGTCGACGACGTTCCCATCAACGTCAGAATTCTTGCCATCGCGCTGCACGCCGAGTATACGGTCAAAGTAGCCGGCAACGGTTTCGAAGCGCTGGAAATTGCGCGGCAACTGCCGCAGCCGGACCTTATCCTGCTGGACATCATGATGCCGGAAATGGACGGTTTCGAAGTGTGCAAGCGCTTGAAAGCCGATACGGCCACGCGGCATATCCCGGTCATTTTTGTCACGGCCAAAAGCGAGGAAACCGACGAAACCATGGGCTTGAACCTGGGCGCGATCGATTACATCACCAAGCCGTTTTCCATCCCCATCACCCAGGCGCGCATTCGCAATCACATTCAACACAAGCTGGCTGCGGAACAGCTGTATGCCAGCGAGGAACGCCTGACTTATGCGCTCAAGGCCGGCGAACTGGGGGCCTGGAAACTGGACGTGAAAACCCGCACGACCTGGCGTTCCGCCATTCATGGCCGGATATTCGGTGAAGAACCGCCGCTGCCGGACTGGAATTTCGCCGCGTTTCTGGAATACATACACCCGGAAGACCGGCAGGAAATGACGCACCGGATCGAGCATATCCTGTCCAAAACCACGCCGTTCCACTGCGAGTGCCGCATCGTGCGCAAAGACGGCGCCGTGCGCTGGATCTGGGTGCAGGGTAAACCAGAGCTTAATGCGCTCGACGAACCGGCTGCCATTTACGGCGTCGTGCAGGACATTACCGAACGCAAACACACGGAAGAAGCACTGAAAATCGCCTCGGTCATCTACAACACCAGCAGCGAAGCCATGCTGGTATCCGACGCCAACAACCATATCGTCGCCGTCAATCCTGCTTTTACCAAAATCACCGGCTATACCCCGGCGGAAGTCATCGGCAAAAACCCCAATATTCTCAATTCGGGACGCCACGATAAAAATTTTTACCACAAAATGTGGCGCGCACTGGAGGTCACCGGCAGCTGGCACGGCGAAATCTGGAATCGCCGCAAGGACGGCAGCTTATATGCCGAGTGGTTGAGCATCAACACGATCTATGACGCGGCAGGCGCCGTCCATCAACGCATCGCGCTGATTTCCGACATTACCGAAAAGAAAAAGACGGACGAACTGATCTGGCGCCAGGCGAATTTCGACCCTTTGACCAACCTGCCCAATCGCCGCTCTTTCCGCGAAAAACTGGAGTTGGCGCTGAAAAAATCCCATCGCGACGGCATTCCGCTGGCACTGTTTTTCATCGACCTGGATAACTTCAAAGCGGTCAACGATGCGCTGGGCCACGACATCGGCGATCAATTGCTGGTGGATGCCGCCCACCGCCTCGTGAAGTGTGTACGCGAAGTGGACACGGTGGCGCGCCTGGGCGGCGATGAATTCACCATTCTGTTGAGCGACGTCGGCGACAGCCGTCACGTTGCCCGCATCGCCCAGGACATCATCAAGCGGCTGGCGGAGCCTTTCGGGCTGGGCGGTGAAACGGCGCGTATTTCGGGCAGCATCGGCATTACGTTTTATCCGACCGATGCGCACGATGCGGAAACCTTGCTGCAATATGCCGACCAGGCGATGTACGCCGCCAAAAACCAGGGCCGCAGCCGCTATTGTTACTTTACCGAGTCCATGCAGGAAGCCGCGCAAACCCGCTTGCAACTGATCAATGAACTGCGCGACGCACTGGAATTGCAGCAACTGGAAGTGTATTTCCAACCCATCAACAATTTGAGCACCGGCCGCATCATCAAAGCGGAAGCGCTGTTGCGCTGGAATCATCCGCGGCGTGGCCTGATCGCGCCGACCGAGTTCATTCCCCTGGCCGAAGACATCGGCATCATCACCCAGTTGGGCGACTGGGTATTCAAAGAAGCCGTGACCATGGCGCACGAGTGGATCACACGCCACGGCGGACCATTCCAGGTCAGCGTCAACATGTCGCCGCTGCAGTTCCAACTGGGCACCGATCATGGGCATTGGCTGGACTATTTGCGGGAATTGGACATGCCCGGCGAATGCATCGTCATCGAAATCACCGAAGGCTTGTTGTTGAACAACGATTGCAACGTGGAAAAACAACTGGACCAACTGCGCGGTGCAGGCATCGAAATCGCCATCGACGATTTCGGCACCGGCTATTCGGCCTTGTCTTACCTGAAAAACTTCAACGTCGACTACTTGAAAATCGACCAGTCGTTTATCCGCGATTTATGCTCCGACCCCAGCGACCTGGCGCTGTGCGACGCCATTATCGTGATGGCGCGCAAGCTGGGATTGAAAGTCATCGCCGAGGGCATAGAAACCCAGGAACAAAAAGACCTGCTCATCCACGCCGGCTGCGACATAGGCCAGGGTTATTTATTCGCCAAGCCCATGCCGCGCAAGGAATTTGAAGCGCTGATGTCGGCGCCGTCCCTGTTGAACCCGCCGGAAGCGACGGGATGCTGACGCTATACGGCACGGCCGGCTGCCATTTGTGCGAGGAGGCGCAGGACTTGCTGGAGGCATTGTCCTTGCCGGCGCATCACGTCGACGTCGCCGGCGACGAGGACTTGCTGGAGCGCTACGGCGTGCGCATTCCGGTCATCAGGCGCACAGATGGCGCCGAGCTGGGCTGGCCGTTTACGGCGGCGGACCTATTGAGCTTTGCGCCGCCGCGCGTGTAGGATGGGTGAAAAACTGATCAGGAAGCTGCTGCAATGACCACCTTACAAATAACCCAACTGTCACAACTCGATTTAACCGCCAGCTACAGCTATGCCGATTATTTGACCTGGCAGTTCGACGAAACCGTTGAACTCATCAAGGGCAAAATCCAGCGCATGTCGCCGGCGCCGAACGTCGATCATCAACGGCTGTCCATGTACCTCAGCAATCGGCTGTATCCTTTTTTTAAAAGCAAGCCTTGCCAAGTGTTTGCCGCCCCATTCGACGTCAGGCTCTATGACCGCAGGAAATCGCTATTGGCGAATCAGGATATACACACGGTGGTCCAGCCGGATTTATGCGTGATCTGCGACAAAGCCAAACTGGATACCCAGGGCTGTAACGGCGCCCCGGACTGGGTGATTGAAATCCTGTCCAGAGGCAACAGCAACAAAGACGTCAAAATCAAGCACCAACTCTACCAGGAAAGCGGCGTGCGCGAGTACTGGGTGGTGTACCCCTACGAACAGGTGATTCATGCGTTTGTATTGGACGAAAACAGCGAACGCTATGCATTGAGCAACACGTTTGCCGGCGATGACATGGCCCGCCCCCAGCTGTTTCCCGACTTGGTGATCGATTTGCAGGAATTGTTTGCGGAAGAGTAATTTGCGAATACGCCAAGCATAAAACGTCACGCAACATCGACGACCAGTTTTTTCCCCAGGGAGGCCAACGCGGTTTCGATTTGTTCGATGCGGCTTTGATGGCGCAGGGACAGCAGCCGGTCAGCCAAAGTCGGGGCGATGTTCAATCTCCGCGCCAGTTCAAAC
>SCQD01000287.1 GCA_004299145.1 Methylococcaceae bacterium
TGGTCGCCGCATCAATGGTGTTCAAATCAGCCGCCGCCGCTGAACCTGCGGTCACCATGGTGGTGTAAGCATTGCCCGTTCCGGTCAATGCGGCTAAGGCGGCGGCTGTGCCGCTAGTGATGGTCGCAGTGATAACACCGGTGCTTTTTGTGTCAAAGGTGTTTGCATCCGTAACAGAAGTCGTCCCAGCCACTGTCACCGTCGGAAGACCTCCGATAGCTATGTCCGTCAAAAGAATCGTGGATGTCGCCGTAACGCCTCCACGAACAAAGGTCAGCGTCCCGGCGTTGTTTGTCACCGTCACAGCTCCCGTTGCCGTGCCGCCAAATGTTACCGTGCCGGATGTATTGGTCACTGTAAACGTCGGCGTAGTGTCCGGCGGCGCCGGTTCATCACTGCCTTGAATGGTCAGCGTAATGGCCTGACCGACGCCGCCGGCGGTTTGCACGGTGAAACTGTCGCTGACCGATTGGCCCGAGTTCAGGTTCTGCACGGTGCTCGCCCCATTGTTGAGGCTGTAGGTCCATGCGCCGCCAGCGCTGATGCTGAAACTGCCGTAAGTCCCCGCGCTGTTGGTTTGTGCGGTAAACGCGGCGGCATCGCCGCTGTCGCGGTCGGTGACGGTCAAGGTGCCGCTTGCGCTGGTGCTGCCGTCTTCCGTGACCGTGCCGCTGCTGGTGCCGCTGATCACGGTAGCGTCGTCGGCGCCGGTCAGGTTGATGGTTAAAGCCTGGGTAACCGATGCGCCTTTGTTGTCCGTCACCTGCACGGTAAAGCTGTCGGCGGCGCTGGTTTTGAGGGCTTCGATTTTGGCGTCGTCCGGCGCATAGCTGAACACGCCGCCGGCAACCGTCAGGGCGCCGTAGCTGCCCGCCAGGCTGGTAACCGTGTTGACGCCGCTTTGGATGGCGTAGCTCAGCGCGTCGTTTTCCGCGTCGTTGGCCACAATGGCATAGGACAAAGCGCTGAAACTGTCGTCGGCGGCGGTGTCGGCATAGCTCAACGACGGTGTGCCGCTGATGACGGGGGCGTCGTTGACGCCGGTCAGCTTGAGATTCAGCGTTTGCGTGGCGGTGGTAAAGCCGTCCGATACCGTGACGGTGAACGCTTCCGAGGCATCGGCGCCCAGCGCGTCGACGGCGCTGTTCTTGGGTGCAAAGCTGTAGGCGCCGGTCTGTTTGTTCAGCGTCAACGTGCCGTAAACGCCGGTGCGGCTGACTTCCGTGGCGCTGATGCTGGCGCCGTTTTGCAGGCCATAGCTCAGCGTTTGCTGCTCGGGGTCGGTTGCCGTCAACGTTCCCGTTTGCGCGGCAAAGGTGTCGGCCTGGGCGCTATCGGCCAGCGAAATCGCGGCCGGCAGCGCCAGCAGCGGCGCGTCGTTGGCGCCTTTCAGGATGATGCTCAGCGTTTGGATGGCAACCTCGCTATTGCCCGCGGCAATCACGGTGAAGTCTTCGTTGACGTTAACCCCCACTTTCAGCGCGTTGATGGCCTGATCGTCGGGTTCGTAGCGATATTTACCGCTGTCCTGATACAGCGTCAGCGTGCCGTAGTTGCCTTGCAGGCTCTGCGTCGCTGCTCCCGCGTCCTGCCCCGTTTGCACGTCGGGCAATCCCAGTGGCGGGTCGAAAATACTGAAGGTGACGCCATTGGCGCTGGGCGTCACCGTCAACGCGCCGCTCTGGGCGGCAAAGTCGTCGACAGCGCCGCTGTCGGTCAGCGTGATGGCGGCCGGCGCGGCGATTTTCAGCGTGCCGCTGTTGTCGGCGTTCAAGGCTACGCTCAATGCCTGGGTGGATGCCGCGCCGTTGCTGTCTTGCACCTGTAGGGTGAAAACGTCGCTGCCGTCGCTGGTCAGAGCCTTGATTTTGCCGGCGTCGGGCGCATAGCTGTAGACGTTGTCGGTCACCGACAGCGTGCCGTAAGTACCGGCCAGTTGCGTGACGGCGTCGCCGCCTGCGCCCTGTATGGCATAACTCAAACCGGCAAATCCCGGAATGAGCAGGGCTTTGGCGTCGTCTTCCGCGTCGCCGGCGCCGGCGGTGTAGGTTTTGCTGGAAAAATCCGTTCCCATGATGTTGTAGCTCAGCGCCGGCGTGCTGGTGAACACCGGCAGGTCGTTGACGCCGGTGATGGGGAATTCCAGCGTTTGGCTGCTGAAAGCGCCGCCTTTGTCCGCCACGCCGACGGTGAAGGTGGCGGTATTGTCGAACGCGCCCAGCGCATTGATGGCTTTGGCATCGGGGGTGAAGGTGTAAGCGCCGCTGCTTGGGTCGATGCTCAGCGTGCCGTAGGCATTGGTCAGACTGGTGGGGCTGTCGAAGCCGCCTTGCACGAAAAAGCTCAGCGTATCGCCTTTATCGCGGTCGGTGGCGGTGAAACCGCCTTGTTGCGCGGCAAACGCGTCGGCGGCCGTGGTGTCGAGCAGTGCCGTCGGCGCGGCGCCGGACGCCGACAGCTCGGGCTGGTCGTTGGCCCCGGTCACGGCGACGGTGAGCGTCGCCGCGCCGGACAGCTTGCCGTCGGAGACGGTGAGGGTGAAATCGACACTTTGCGTCACGTCGGCCATCAGCGCATCAATGGCTTTATCGTTGGGATTGAACGCATAATCGCCGGTGGACGTGTCGATGGTCAGCATGCCGTAAGCGCTGGTTTTGCCGGCCGTGGCGCCGGCTGCGGTGACGCCTTTGATCCCATAACTCAGCGTGGCTCCCTCGCTGTCCTGGGCGGACAGCTTGCCGGTCAGCGGGGTAAAACTGTCGTCCTGGCTGGTATCGGCCAGTTCCAGCGCCGTGGGCGTTTCCAGCACCGGGGCGTCGTCGACGCCGCTGAGTTTGACGGTGAGGGTTGCCGTATCCGTCAACGCGCCGTCCGAAGCGCCGACTATGAAAGTGACGGTTTCGCTTTCACCGGCTTTCAGGGCGTCGATGGCGGCCTGGTCCGGCGTAAACGCAAAGCCGCCGCTGCTGTTTACCGTCAACTCGCCATAGCTTCCTGTCTGACTGGCGACGACGTTATCACCGTCGATGATGCCATAAGCCAATTTGTCGCCCTCGGCGTCCTTGGCGGCCAAGGCGCCGGTCAAGCCGGCAGGATCAGCGCCGCCGGTCAGCTTGAGGGTGCCGGGGGGCGTCAAGAGCGGGGCGTCGTTGACGCCGGTGATTTTGACGGTGAGTGTTTGCGTATCCAGCACTTGGTCGTTTTTGGCGACGGTCAGCGTGAAGTCGACGGTTTTGCTCTGGTTGGCTGCCAGGGCGTCGATGGCGGCGTTGTCCGGGGTAAAGGCGTAGGCGCCGCTGGTTGGGTTCAGCGTCAGCGTGCCGTAGTTGCTGTTCAGGCTGACCGTGCCGTCACCGGCTTTGCCGTTTTTGATGTCGAAGCTCAGCGTATCGTTCTGGTAAAGGCCGGTCACGCCTAAAACGCCTTTTTGCGCCGCAAAGTCGTCGGCGGCCTGCGTGTCTTTCAGCGTGATGTCTTCCGGCGCCGTCAAAATCGAGCTGTAGTCTTTGGCGTCGACGGTTTTGTCGCTGAATCTCAAAAACTCAATGCCGGTCAATACGTCCCGTCCTTCGCCGACGACGATGAGCTTGTCGCCGGCCAGGCTGACCGTGTATGCATCCGCCTTGCCGGCGAACAGCGCGGTATCGCTGCCGGCGCCGCCGTCCAGGCTGTCGCTCCCCTCGTTGCCTTGCAGCGTATCGTTGCCGCCCAGGCCGCTCAGCGCGTTGTTCTGGTCGTTGCCGGTCAAGCGGTTGTCCGAAGCGTTGCCGACGCCGTTTGCCACGCCGCTGCCGGCGTTCAAGGTCAGGTTTTCCACGTTGTCCGACAGGATGAACGTGGCGGCGTCTTCCGGCGCGCGATGGGTTTGTGCGATTTTCGACCCCGCCGACGCCACGGCGATGACGGTGTCGACGCCTGCTCCCGCCGCTTCAACGACCACGTCCTTGACGCTGTCGGCTTTGAACGTATCGTCACCGCCGCCGCCGCTCATCGTGTCATCGCCCGCGCCGCCGTCCAGCGTGTCGTCCCCGCCATAGCCATATAACAGGTCCGCCAGCTTGCCGCCCAGCAAAATATCGGCGCCCGCCTGGCCGGACACAAAATCGCCCGCCAGCGGTATCAATAGATTTTTGCTGATATCGGGGCCGGGGCTGCGGCTATACGTCACGCCGTTGAAAACAAACTTTTCCACGTCCGGCAACACCACCGCCAAAGTCAGGCCGGCAGCGGATTTGACAAAAATATTGTCCGTGGTGCTGCCTTTGCTGAAGGTGTAGGTTTTGTAGTCGCCAGCAAAAACCGCTTGATCCCGGCCGGCGCCGCCGCTCAGGCTTTCCAGCCCAAAATCATCCTTGAGCACGTCGCCGCCGGCGCCGCCGAACAGGGTGTCGTTGCTGTAGCGGGCTTCGGGATCGGTTTCGCCGCCGCTCAGCGTGTCGTCGCCGTCGCCGCCTTTGATGACGTTGGCGTCGCTGTTGCCGGTTCCGGCCAGGCCCGGTTTTCCTGTCAGGGTCAGGTTGGTGATGATGGCGTAAGGCAGGGTATAGTCGATGGAGGAAACGACGTCGTTGGCTTTCGAGCCGAGCTCCCTGGGATCGATGATCACGTCCTGCTTGCTGTCGATCACGTAAACATCCGACCCCGCGCCGCCGATCATGGTGTCATTACCCAGTCCACCGTCCAGCGTGTCATCGCCGGCATAACCGTACAGCAGATTATTCAATTCATTGCCGGTGACTGTGTCGTTGCCGCCGCCGCCCAGCGCGTAATAACGCGCCAGCTCGTCCAGCCTGATTTCCCGGCCATCGCCGAAGCGCGCCCATTCGACGTTGTTCAGGGTGTCGTTGCCGTCCGGCCCCGGTTTTGCCGTCGAAGCCCACCACGCCGTGTCGGTGCCGGACAAGGAGTAACGATCCGTGCTGTCCCGCACAACCAAGTAATCGCTTAATGACTTGCTGAAAACGGCGGTGTCTTTGCCCGCGCCGCCGTCGATGTAGTCATCGCCCGCGCCGCCGCTCAAGACGTTGTCGCCTTTATTGCCAACGATGTCATTGGGTAATTCGTTGCCCGTGCCGTTGATGGCCTGGTCGCCGGTTAAAGACAAGTTTTCGATGCCGATGTTCCCTGCACCGGCCGCCGAGGAGAGCGTAAAGCTTATCGATGCCTGTACGGTGTCGTCACCGCCCCACGCAACCTTATAGCCACCTGGGTAACCGGAAAGGTTGTCGGTGTATTCCAGGACCAAGTCTTTTTCATGGTCCACATAATAGACATCATCACCCTTGCCGCCCACCAGGGTGTCGGCGCCCGCGCCGCCGTCCAGCGTGTTGTTCAACTCGTTGCCCAGCAGCAGATTGTCCAGGGGGTTGCCGATGACATCGGCGCCGCTGACGCCGTCCAAAAACAGGTAATCCACGTTATTCGCCAGTGCCAACGGGACATTCGCTTGCAAATACAGCCAGTCCTTGCCCGCGCCGGCCGCTTCCACCACTTTGTCGCCCGCATCGTCGATAAAATAGCGGTCGTCGCCTTTGCCGCCTTCGAGCGTGTCCGCTCCGGCGTTGCCGTTCAGCACGTTGTCGCCGTCGTTGCCGACCAGTTTGTTGGGCAGCTCGTTGCCGAAAGCGCCGAAATTGTTGTCAGCCGACTTATTCGCCGCATCCACGTTCAGCAAGACCAGATTTTCAATGCCGTCCGTCAAGGTGAAGGGGTATTGGGAGTAGACGGTATCGGTGCCCTGTCCGGCAATTTCGACCGGCGTAGCCAGGCGGTTGACGCTGCTATTGGCGTCGGCGTAGTTGAGGATGTAGTAGGTATCATCACCCGCGCCCCCCCACATTTTCACCGAGGTTTTGGCGTAGCCGGAGGTCAGCGTGTCGTTGCCCGCATCGCCCCACAGTTCGCCACGCTGCTCATAGCCGCCCACCAGGGTGTCGTCGCCGTCGCCACCCCTGGCGAGCAGGGAGCCGTCCAGCGTGTCCTTGCCGCCGGAACCATAGACGGCGACACCTTTCAACGTATTGTCAAAATTGACGGTGATGACCTGACCGTTATCCAGTTGTATATAGGTCGACTCTTTACCGTAAACGTAAGTAGGGCGGGAATTTTTGAAAGATACCGCCCTCGCATCGCCGATCAAATAAATACTGCTGATATTGGCGGGCATGGTATCGGTCGTCAGATTGACCTCGGTATATAGCTTGTCCACGGCGTAGGCGTTTTTGCCGGAACCCTCCAGCGGGCCTTGAATCTTGTCGCCGGCATTGTCCTGATAAAAAACATCCACGCCGACGCCGCCCAGCATGGTGTCGGCGCCGCCGCCGCCGTCCAGTATCTGCCAGCCGCCTGTCTTGGGGGTTTGAGACGGCTGCCAGCCGAGGAGGATTTTGCCCGGCGTTTTGACCGCAACGGCATTGCCGCCGTCCAGGCTGTCGTTCCCCGCAAAGCCTTGCAGCTTATCGGCGCCGTCGCCGCCGATCAGGGTATTGGTTCCCGCATTGCCCGCCAGCCAATTATCGACGGCAGTGCCTTTTAAGGTGATCCCGTCGTTACCCTCCGGCAGGCTGACGGCTTCCAGGATCGGGTATTTAACGTCTTTGCCGTTTTCTTTCACTACCACGAAATAGTCGGTCAAATCAATGGCGCCGGTCGAACCGAGGATGCCCCGAGGCGTATACATCGGCTTAAGCGTATCGAAGCCATCATCTTTTTTTTCCGAGTCAGTCACGCCTGGGTTGATGATGACGTCTTTTGCATCGACGGTAAACGTGTCGTTACCCTTTCCGCCGGCCAGGGTGGCGGCTTTGGTGCCGGCAAAATCCAGGATGTCGTTACCGCCCAGCGCGTTGATGACGCCTTTTTGCCCGCCATCGCCTTTCAGGCTGTTATCGCCGTCCGTCGCATTGGCGACCACGCCGCCGGTCACCGGCACGCCGCCATCGATAAACTCCAGCCATTCGATGTTCTTCAGGTCGGTCACCGGGGTGACGAGCGCCCCGTTATTGGCCACTTTCGACATCGTGACGACGCCGTCCTTGCTGGTGGTGAAGGTAAACCATTTTTGCGAGGCGGCAAAAAATACCATGTCGTCGCCGCCGCCACCGTCTATCGTATCGCCTTCATTCGTATACAGATCCGCTTGCAGGAAGCTGTAAACATCGCCCTGGTACAGCTTGAAAGTATCATCCCTGGCACCGCCGGTAATGCTGTTCGGCAAGCCATTGACGGTAATCGTCAAGCCGGGATCGGTGGTTTTGGTGCCGGACGGGTAGTAGACCTGCAGGTTTTCCAGGTTGTCCGCCATGGCATAATCGGCGTAGGCGGAAATACTATCCTTGCCCTGATCTTTTTCTTCCACCAGCATTTCGTTGCCGGTACGCACGTAATACCGGTCATCTCCTGCGCCTCCCTGTAAAGTATCCGCTGAAGTATCATAATAAAGCGGAAGGCTGTTTTTATCGATAATGCCGCCGCCGTCCAGGGTGTCATTGCCTTTTAAGCCGTAAATGTCATTAAGGTCATTACCTGCGGCGATGATCCAGTTGTCGGTATTGCTGGCTTTTACCACAGTCGAGCTGTTTATGTCGTCGATGCGCAGCAATTCTATTTCACTCTCTACCGGTAAATACAACGCGCCGCTGAAGCCCCCCGTAGAAAATATAACGGTATCATTACCTTCGCCTTTTTCTTCAGTAATGACATTCGAGGATGTGACCAGGTACCTGTCGTTGCCGCCGCCGCCGATCAGGTCTCCGCCTCCTTCCAAAGTGTCGTTACCGTCATTGCCTTCGAGCACGGCGCCGCCTGTCAGCTTGTCATCGCCATTGCCGCCGTAGAGGCGGTCAGCCCCCCCGCCGCCTTGCAGGCTGTCGTTGCCGTCGCCGCCTTTTAGGGTGTCGGCGCCATCCCCCGCCTGTACTTGATCGTCCCCACCCAGGGCGAGCATGTTTTGATCACCCCAATCGGCTTGCAGGGTATCGTTTTTGGCCGTGCCCTCGACCGTCATGGCGGTAACCGCCAGCCACGGATTGCCCCAGGCATCGAACTGCGCCGTTTTGACGCCGTCGACGCTGTCCCAGCTCACCACAAAAGCCGCGCTGCCGTCGCGCAGCGTCGCAACGGCGGGGTTCGCCGCCTGGCCGTCGGCGCTGCTGAAGCCGCTGCCGATTTTGACCAGATTGTTGTCTTTGACCGACACGACTTGAACGGCTACGCCATTGCCGCCCGACCATGCGATGGCAAAGTTGCCGTCGTCCAGCGTGGTGATGTCGGGTCTTTGCTGGTCTCCGGCAGTATCGGCATTGACGGTGATTTCCGAGCCGAGTGCCTTGCCGGTGGCGGAAGAAAACAGGCGCGCACGGATATCCCAGCCGGAATTGGCGGTTTCGCTCTGCCAGACGGCGACAAAATTGCCGCTGCCGTCATTCAGCGCGGCCACCGCCGGCGCAGTTTGATTTTTGGTGTTGGTAGTTTCAGCATTCAGCTGAATGCTGTCTTCTTTATTACCATTGCCTTGATCAAAGGTGATGCGTTTGCCGTTGTTGTCGTATATCTGCGCATCGATATCCAGGGGGTAATACTTGGCAATCCATTCGTCCAGGGTTACCGCATCGGTCCAGCCAAACTTATTCAGCCCAAAAACATCCATGGCTACTTTTAAAATTTCGCCCCAATTGGTGCCCGCGTCGTTGGTATCGTACACCACCACAAAACCACCGTTGGGCAACGCCACGACGTCCGGCGTATAGTAAGCGCCGAACAACCCTTTGGAGATATTCACTTCACCGCCGAAGGGATACCCCTTTGCGTCCAATAGGCGCAGGTGCAGTTCTTCATACTGCGGTTCGTAGGTGGTAATGGAAAGTTCGAGCGTGGGCAGCGGAATCGTCGGGCCGGCCGTGGTGGTTTGCCATGTCACCACGGTATTGCCGTTGCTCAGCAGCGTGCTGCTGGGCAGGGTCTGCGCCAATTCGAGCTGGCTATTGACGATTTTATCGGTGGTGGGCGCGGCAGGCGGGACGGCCGGTATAACGCGCGCCGCGATATTTTGCACCGCCGGTTCAGCGTTATCGCCAAAAGCCCCCCACTTTTCCAGGACATTGATTGCCGTCATGACGTCCGCCAATCCCGGAATGTATTCCTGCGCGATGCGGGTGGCCGCTTCACCCAGAATTTGGGCCTGCGCTGCCGCCATGTCGGCGATGTCCTTAGTACTGCCGAGAGCGGTGCCGAAAACGTCAAAGAGGTCCGGCTTGCCGGGTGGTACGACATAATCGGGATAGGTGTCCCAACTCAACAAAAAGCTGTTGTCTTTTTGCGGAGTAATGGCGGGATTGGCCTGCATGCCTTGCATCGATCCCGTGCCGTAGCTTTCTTTGAAGCTGCCGTCGATCTGATAATAGCGGTATTTGATATCGCCAAGACTGTCCATACCGTTATAGGTCGAATCGGCGGGGGTTTCCCAGACAATGACATAATTGCCGTTATTCAGCGCGCCAATCGCCGAATGACTCCCGGTGGACACCAGCGCCGGCGCATAGGCGCCGGATAAAGCGATACTCCCGCCATTGGCAAAGCTGACCGTTTCGATGTTGCCCAGCACCGTCCGCGCGCCGCCGGCAATCTGGGTCAATACGGCGCGGTTGTCGATATAACCCAGTTTATAATCGGAAATACCGCCGGGCAGCAGCGCTGTGTCGTTGCCGTCTCCGCCCAGCAAAAAATCGTTGCCGCCGCCGCTGGTCAAGGTATCGCTGCCTTTGCCGCCGCGCAAAAGTTCATCCTCGGCTGATCCTTTGAGTTGGTTGTTTTTGTCGTCGCCGTCGATGATGATGGTAGCCATGAGTTATCCCCCAAATATGGTTATGCAGCCCCACAAAAAGGCGCGCAGCGATGCTTTCAGCGCCATCCTGAAGGGTATGTGTTGTGATTATTCGCCGAGAACCATGGACTAGAAGCGCTTAGGCTCCTAACGACCGGCTATCCCACTGTTATATTGACTGCCTTGTCGTGCTTATGAAGCCGTAGGCCTTGCGCCTACGGTTTTGGAGCGGAGCCTTCCCACCAAGGCTCCAAAGCATGCATTACCTGTTATGCATGCGGCTTGCTTGCCTGCCGCGTCGGGCAGGTGGATGGAAAGATGTCTGTCGGGTGAGCCGACTTTTGTTTGTCAGTCTAAACCTACAAACTGATTTTGCAACAAAAATATACATACTAAATACATGTTTTTTATGGCGTGAAAGTGTTGCGCCACCACCGCTCAAGTCGGTAGCCATGCCGGGCGAGCCAGCGGTGCAGCCATTGCTCCAGCGTTGCATCGCCGATCTTGACCGTTAACGCACGCCGGATCAGCAACCGGGCCGTTACGGCGGCGATGCGCCAGCCGTCGACGCTCCAGCGATAGGACGCGCCGGCCATGCGCCGCCCCCAGGCCCACAGCAGGGCGAAGTCCACCGGGCGGTCCCGGAACAGGCCGCGCCGGTGCAGCCAGCACAATACGCCGCTGACGTATAGCAGCAGCGGCGTCAGGCCGGCAATAAACCAGATGAACCTGCCCGTCGCGCCATAGGCCTCGCCGGTATGCAGCGGCCAGATCCAGGTCATGAATGTTTGCCCCGCCGAGAACTGCGCGGCATTGCGCACGGCCTGGATCTGGCCGCTCCAGCGGTCCACCCAGACCAGGGTGAACGGGTGCGTGCGGTTTAATTCGCCAATCTGGCGAAAATTGACGCGATAGACGCCGGCGTTGCCGTCCGGCGTGGTGATGCGCCGCAATTCGGCGCTGGGAAATGGGCTGCGGGCGATGAATTCGGCGCTGCCCAACCGGACCGGGGTATTGTTCGGCACCGCCGTGCTGCGAATGTCGGAACTGTCGGTGCCGTGATGCATGCCCGGCGCGCCGGTCAGCGTTTCCAGCAGGGCAGGGTAGCTCAGGTGAAAACCGGTAAAAGCCGCCAGGAACAGCGCCAGGGCGGCGCTCAGCCCGACGGCGCGGTGCAGGTCGAAGGCCAGCCGCACCACGCCGAGGTCATGGCGTAGCGCCAGCGCTTGCCATAAGCGCTGCCGGCCCGGCCACCACAGGTACAGCCCGGAAACCAGCGAAAGCATCAGCAACACCGCCAAGGCGCCGACGGCGTTCCAGCCTCGGCGGCCGGCGCAAAGCTGCGTGTGCAGATCGAGCAGCCAGGTGGTCGCTGTGGCTCCCCAGAATCGGCTGGCGACGACTTCGGCGCTGTAAGGGTTGACCGACACCATCAGCGGCGCGTAATACTCGCCGATGGTTTCGTGCGGTTGTTCATACCAGGCGGTCATCATGCCACGCTCGGAGGTGGGCATTTCCAGCGTCCAGGCGCCGTCGCGGCGCGGGTGCGCCTGCCGCACCGCGGCCATGATGCGGTCCAAAGGCAGGTATTCCTTGCCCGGCGCATCGATCACCAATTGCGGATTCAGCAGTTCATCCAGCGCGGTGCGGTAGACGCTGAGGCTGCCGGTAAGCCCCAGCAGCGCAAAAAACAAACCGGCGCCTAACGCCAGGTAACGGTGGTATCGCAGCCATTTTTCCCGCATTACACGCTATCCAGGGTTTCCCAGCGTTGATAAGCCATCGCCAGTTCTTGTTCCAGCGCTGCAAACTCGGCCAGGGCGGTTTCCTGGCTGGCGCGGTCCTGGCGGAACAGTGCGCCGGAGTGGATCAGGCCGGACAGTTCCGCCTGGCGGGCTTCCAGGCTTTCTATCCGCGCCGGCAATTGTTCCAGCTCCCGCTGCTCTTTGAAGCTGAGTTTCCGGCGTGCCGGGGCTGCGGGTTTGTAGGGAGGCTCGGTCGCAGCCACCGGCACGGCAGGCTTGGCGGGCTTGCTCGGCTGGGTGGATTTGCGCTGGCTCTGCCAGTCGGAATAGCCGCCGACGTATTCGCTCACCCGGCCATCGCCTTCGAACACCAGGCTTTGCGTGACCACGCCGTCGAGAAAAGCCCTATCGTGGCTGACCAGTAATAGCGTGCCGTCGTAACCGGCCAGCAAGTCTTCCAGCAATTCCAGGCTTTCCAGGTCCAGGTCGTTGGTCGGCTCGTCCATGACCAGCACGTTGGCCGGGCGGCTGAACAAGCGCGCCAGCAGCACGCGGTTTTTTTCGCCGCCGGACAAGCTGCGGATGGGCGAACGGGCGCGGGCCGGGCTGAACAGGAAGTCCGCCAGATAGGACATGACGTGCACCTGGCGATTGCCCACCGCGACCCAGTCGCGGCCGTCGCCGACCACTTCGCATACCGTGTGTTCCGGATCGAGCTGGTCGCGCAACTGGTCGAAATAGGCGATGCTCAGCCGCGTGCCGTGCTCCACGCTGCCGCTGTCCGGCGGCAATTGCTGGAGCAGCAGCTTTAATAAAGTGGTTTTGCCGGCGCCGTTGGGGCCGATCAGGCCGACCCGGTCGCCGCGCAGGATGGTGGTGGAAAAATGGTCGACGATGGGCTTCCCGCCCAGCGCAATGCTGACGTCGACCGCTTCGATCACTTTGCGGCCCGATTCTTCGCCGCGCTCCAGCAGGATTTTCGCCGTGCCCTGGCGCTCGCGGCGCTGAGCGCGCTCGTTCCGCAATTTTTTCAGGGCGCGCACGCGGCCTTCGTTGCGGGTGCGGCGGGCTTTGATGCCCTGGCGTATCCAGGATTCTTCCTCGGCCAGTTTTTTGTCGAACAGGGCGTTGTGGGTGGCTTCCTCTTCCAGCGCGGCGGCCTTGCGTACCAGATAATCGGCGTAATCGCCGGGCCAGGAGGTGAGCGTGCCCCGGTCCAGGTCGATGATGCGAGTGGCCAGTTTTTGCAGAAAGGCCCGGTCGTGGGTGATGAACACCACGGCGCCGGGAAACGCCAGCAGTTGGTCTTCCAGCCAGGCGATGGCTTCCAGGTCCAGGTGGTTGGTGGGTTCGTCCAGCAACAGCACGTCGGGGTTCAATACCAAGGCGCGCGCCAGATCCACGCGCCTTTGCCAGCCGCCGGACAGTGTCGCCACGGACTTGTCGGCCGGTAAATCCAGCCGGCTCAGCACCGATTCCACCCGCTGTTGCAGGCTCCAGCCATCGTGGGCGTCCAGCCATTGCTGCACGCGGCCCAGCGCTTTCATGGCGCTGTCGCTGCTCAAATCCGTCGCCAGCAGATGGTGGTAATGGGCCAGCTGCACGCCGATTTCGCCCAGCGCGCCCGCCACGGCGTCGTAGATGGTGACTTCGGCGGGGGAACCGTCGATTTCCGACAGGCCTGTGGGCAGCAGATCCGGGGTTTGCTCCAAAAACGCCAGGCGTAGCCCCGGCTGGCGCCAGACTTCGCCGCTATCGGGCGGCTGGCTGCCGGCAAGAATTTTTAAAAAAGTGGATTTGCCTTCGCCGTTACGGCCGATCAGGCCGACGCGTTCGCCTTTATCCAGTTGAAAATCGGCTTCGTGCAACAGCGGGTGTACGCCAAAAGCGATGGAGACTTTGGCTAAGCGTAACTGGACCAATAGAACTTACCTTTTTATTAGAAAGCGTGATTTGACGTTGTCAGTCCGACAATCCTACAATCCCCGGACATTCACAGTCCGCCGGTACCCTGCCTTCCATGAACTCCGCTAAAACCCTGCTTATCGTAGACGACAGCCGCGTGGCGCGTCTCATGCTGCGCAACATTATCAGCGTCTTCAGGCCGCAGTGGCGTATCGTGGAAGCGGAAAATGCCGAGACCGCCCTGGCGGCGGCAACGGCGGAATCTCCCCACTATGCCACGCTGGATTACAACATGCCAGGCATGAACGGCATGGAGCTGGCGGAACAGTTGTTGAAAAGCCATCCCATGCTGAAGGCGGTGCTGCTGACCGCCAACATCCAGGATCCGATACGCCAGCGCGCGCTGGCGCTGGGCCTTTCTTTCGTCGCCAAGCCGATTACCGAAAAAAGCTGCATGCAAATCGTGGAGTTGTTGGGTGAATGAGTCGATGCTGCTCAGCGAGCTGGAACAGGACGCGCTCACCGAGTTGTTCAATATCGGCATCGGCAACGCGGCCTCGGCCATGAACGAGTTGCTGAACGAAGAACTCAAACTATCGGTGCCGAACATCAAAATTCTGCCCAGGCCTTGCCTGAGCGAGGTCTTGCAGCTGCAATCCAACCGCATTTGCGGCGTGCACCAAAGCGTTTCCGGTTTGCTGCGCGCCAATGCCCATCTGCTGTTCCCCGAAGACAAAAGCCTGGAACTGGTCAAGCTGATGCTGGGCGAGCGCGTGCCGCACGGCACGTTGACCGAAATGCAGCAGGAAGCTTTGTGCGAGATCGGCAACATCATCCTGAACGCCTGCGTCGGCGCCATCGCCAATATGCTCGAAAACGAATGCCACTCGTCCTTGCCCAGCCTCTACCGGGGCACCATGGACCAGGTGATCAGCCTCAGTGAGGCGGAAGCGGGGCCATCCGAGCTGACGCTGGTGATTTTTATCGACTTTACCGTGGAAAAACACGAAATCCGTGGTTATCTGGTGTTTCTGCTGGACACCATTTCTCTGGCTGATCTGAAAACGGTACTCGCCGCTTTTCTGCAAAAAAACGGTCTCTGATGCATCATGCCGCAACCTCCCGCCTTGTTGAACCAGATTTGCTATGCCATCGACGCCGGGCTGTTGGCGATAGACCGGGATGAAAATATCGTGCTGTGGAACCGCTGGCTGGAACGGCGTTCCGAGTACCAGGAGCTGCACATCGCCGGATTGCCGTTTGCCCAGGCATTCCCGGCCATGGCGGGCAGCCGCGTGCACCAAGCCATTCAGGCCGCACTGAGCCAGGGATTATCGTCGCTGGTGTCACAATCGCTGAATCGCCAGCCGTTTCCCTTATTCGTGGAAACCAACCGTTTCGACCGCAACCCGATGCAGCAGGCGATCAGCGTGATACCGCTCAACTGCGAAGCACAGCGCTATTGCCTGGTACGGATTCACGACGTCACGGCGGCGGTCAACCGCGAACAGGAGCTGCAACGCATCGCCAAAGTGCTGGAGCAACACTCCTTCCAGGACGGCTTGACCGGCATCGCCAATCGGCGCGCTTTCGACCAGCAGTTCCTCATGGAGTTTCGCCGCGCCCTGCGTGAAGAACAGCCGTTGACGGTGGTCTTGATCGACGTCGACCATTTCAAGGCTTACAACGACCTTTATGGCCATTTGGCGGGCGACGAGTGTTTGAAGCGCATTGCGCAGAAACTGCGCAAAACCCTGCTGCGCCCGGCCGACATGGTGGCGCGCTACGGCGGCGAGGAATTTGCCGCACTGCTGCCGCATACCGACCGTCCAGGCGCCGAATCCATCTGCCGGGCGTTGTGCCAGGCGGTGCTGGCGGAAGGTATTCCGCATCAGGCTTCCGCGACCGCTCCCCACGTCAGCATCAGCCTGGGTAGCGTCACTTTGACGCCTACTCGCCAGTTGGCGCCGGATTTTCTGCTGAATTTGGCTGATCAGGCGTTGTACCGCGCCAAACAGGCTGGTCGCAACCAGGTTTGCGTGATCAGCGAAGCGGAAGCGTTGCAGGCTTGCTTAGCGGCGTAGCTGGGGACGCATTCGCCTTCCTACGTTATCTCCCGCCACACCACACGCTCGAAGCCCAACGCCACCACGGCATGACAACGCCGTTGCGCCAAGCTGTAACGCGCCGTCAATGCCGCGCCATAGCGTTGCGCCTGGTTTTTTGCTCAGGACGTCGAGTCATGGCGATTCGTTGCCGTCACGGCGCCGCTGACGGCCAGGGTGTGCAGGCGCAGCAAAGTGTCCGGGTCGGATAATACGGCGCGTTTTTCCTGCACGGTAAGGCTGTCCGAACCGTCTTCCATCAACTGATAGGTCAAGGCGCGCAACTGGTGGTGCTGGCGCTTGCGCAACGGGCGGCGCGGCAGCAGGCTTTGGTGCAATGACACCACGGCGGCGTCGGCCACGATGCTTTCAGCCCGGCCATCGGCGCGGCGCGACCAGAATGCCACGTTATCCAAATTGTCCTGCAATAAGCGCAACACTTTGGGCGGATTGCTTTCTTCCGGCGTCAGAAACAAGCCCCAGCGCCGCAAAACCTGGCCCAGGCGCGTGCTGCTGGAATACATGGAAACAGGTACGGAAAGCACCAGTCCGGCCAGCACCGGCGTCAGCCACAGGAAAAAATCCGGCACGTAGTGATAGCTGAGCGCTCCCGCCACCACGCCGATCAGGGTATGCACATAGTGTGCGGCCAGCGCTTCTTTGAAGTGCAGGCGGTAGTCGCCGCGCTGCTGCGGTGGCCAGCCGACGCTGCGGCGCGACAGAATGGCCAGCACGAATTTGCTCTGGTAGAGCATCAATACCGGGGCGATCAGCGTGGTGAACAGGGTTTCCAAAAACACGCTCAGACAAACACGCATCAGGCCACCGTAGCTTTTCACCCTGTGCCACTGCACCAGCAGCAACAGCATGCCCAGTATTTTGGGCAAAAACAGCATGGCCAGCGTTACCAGCAGCACGGTGGTCATTTCCACCGTGTAGGATTCGGGCCACACCGGGTACCAATTATCGCCGGAGAAATACACGGGTATCGTCTGGCTCTGGTTGTAAGCCTCTATGCCGGTGACGATCAAGAACAAGCCCCACAGCGGCGAAGACAGATAAGACATGATGCCCATCAGCAGCGCCAGCCGGCTCAGCGGTTTCATGCCTTTAAGGCCCAATACCCCCATGTGTTGCAGATTGCCCTGGCACCAGCGCCGGTCGCGCTTGGCGTAGTCGATCAGCGTGGTGGGCAGCTCTTCGTAGCTTTCGCCCAGATCGTAGGCCAGCCAAACCTCCCAGCCGGCCTGCAGCAGCAAGGCGGCTTCGACAAAATCGTGGCTGAAAATTTCGCCGCCGAAAGGCTCGCTGCCCGCCAGCTTGGGCAAGTGGCAGTGGGCGGCAAAAGGGCGCAGGCGGATGATGGCGTTATGGCCCCAGTAGTTGCCGTCATACATCTGCCAGAAGTTCAGGCCGGCGGTGAACATGCTGCCGTACAGGCTGCTGGAAAACTGTAGTACGCGCACGAATACCGATTCGTGCCCCACCGGTACCGGCGGGGTTTGCAGCAAAGCCACCTGCGGCTGGGCTTCCATGACCTCGACCATTTTCACCAGGGTGGCCCCGCCCATGATGCTGTCGGCGTCCAGTACGATCATATAGCGGTAGCTGCCGCCCCAGCGTTCACAAAAATCGGCGATGTTGCCGCTTTTGCGGGCGGTGTTGTGCACGCGGTTGCGGTAAAAAATGCGGCCGTGGCCGTTCAGCTCTTCGCACATCTGGTACCAGTTCAGCTCTTCCTGCAGCCAGCACTGGGGGTCGCGGGTATCGCTCAGTATGAACAGGTCGAAAGCATCGGCTTTGCCGGTTTCCTGCAACGATTGCCAGATGGAACGCAGTCCGGCGGACACCCGTTCCGGGTCTTCGTTGTAGACCGGCATGACCACGGCGGTGCGCAATGGCGACCCATCGGCGGCGGCACCGGGTTTGGGTGGCTGGCGGGTGATGGACAAAGGGTCGCCGCCGCGCAATTGCACCCAGAAACCCACGGCGGCAATCCAGAAAGAGGTGCTGACCCATAAAATCAGCAGTCCGTACAAGATCAACAGGGTTAATTCCAGCGGGGTAACGCCGTTTTTCTGAAATACGCCGACCAGCAATGCCATGGCGGCGGCGGTGGTCAGCAATACCAGGCTGAAATAAATCGTACGCCGCAGCAGTACGCGGCCACGGCTGGGAATGGCGAAGTGGTGTGAGTCTATAGACATAAGGGAATTTTCAAGGAAAACGTTCCAGGATTACGCATTATTCCAGATAAAACGAAACGTTTGCGGTGCCATGGGCAAGGGGTTTTCCGGCGGCGTGGCGGTGGGCAAGTGGGTATTCAGAGCCCGCACCGCTTCAGTCGGTATGGGCTGACTGCTCAGCAAATGGTCTTTGGGAAAATCGGCGCCATCCAGCAGCAAAGCCGTGCGCGCGCGCGCCACGCTGGGCAGGTCGTCCGGGTCGAGTTCCAGTAATTGTGCCATGGCCCGGTCTATGCGCCGTTGCACGTCTTCCACGGCACGCCGCTGTAATTCTTCCATGGCGAAAGGGCTGCGCCCCACGCGCTTTCTGGCTTTGCTTACACACTGCGGCAATACCGCTTCGATGGCTGCCGCGCCGAAGCCCATGTCCTGCAAATACGTGCGCACGGCGTCTTCGGCTTCACGCAGGAAGCGCGCTTCCGCGGCGGGTTGGGCATCGTCGGGGGAGAGGGCGTCGCTCACTTGGCACTCCATTGGTACAGCCAGGTTTCCGACAATACCTCGCGGCCACTCTTGAGAAATGCTCGCAAATCCACGACGTCCTTGTCCGCTTCCGGCTCCAGCACAAAGCCGAGGCGCCAACCGTCGGTGGCATCGTTATGCGTGACCGTCACGTCGCTGAGCTTGCCGGATGAAGCGCTGAGTTCCGCTTCCAGCGGCGCTTTTTTGCTGAGATATTTCAGCTGTTTGCCGGCGAATTCCACCACAAAGCGGCGGCGGGGCGCGCCGGCGGCCTGGCTGCCCACGCGGCTGGACAGCACGCGGCCGCCGGCGGGTTCCAGGCTGTGGTCCAGCATATAGTGCAGACGGTAATTGAATATGCGCTCCTGTCCCTTGATGGCCGGCTGATCGGACACCCAGAACGCCACGATGTTGTCGTATTTTTCCGCTTCGCTGGGAATTTCGATCAGATCGATGCCGCCGGCGCCCCAGTCGCCCAGCGGTTCCACCCATTGGCTGGAACGCCGATGGTAGCCGGCGTCCAGGTCCTGGTAGTGGTCGAACTCCCGGTCACGCTGTGCCAGGCCGAATCCTTTGGGATTGGTGTCTTTGAACACGCTGATGCGCAATTGGCGTGGATTGTTCAATGGCCGCCAAGTCCATTCGCCGCTGCTGCGCGCCACCAGCAAACCGTCTGAGTCGTGCACTTCCGGGCGATAGTCGTCGATAAAGCGATCTGTGTTCTCGCCATGGAAAAACATGCTGGTCAAAGGCGCCACGCCCAGCCGTTCCACGCTCTGGCGAAAATACAGGTGGCTGCTCACGTCGATGGTGGTATTGACGCCGGGCCGCAGCACAAAGCGATAGGCGCCGGTCACGCTGGCGCTGTCCAGCAGTGCGTAGACCACCAGTTTGTCGGCGTCCGTCGCCGGTTTTTCTACCCAAAACTCTTTGAATACCGGAAATTCTTCCGCTTTGGGCAGGCCGGTATCGATAGCCAGGCCGCGTGCCGACAAGCCGTAAACCTGGCCCAAACCCACGGCGCGAAAATAACTGGCGCCCAGGAATACCGCCACTTCATCCGTATTTTCGGCCTTGCTCAGCGGGTAATGAAAGCGCACGCCGGCATAACTCACCGTGGGCGGCGGGGCGGCTGGAAAGATATTCCGGCCGAAATCGAAATAATCGGAAGAATACGGGATGGATTGCACCTGGCCGTTGCTGACCAGATTGAGCGTTACCCGGTCTTTATAGAGGTAGCCACGGTGAAACAGCTGCACCTGAAACGGCAGGTGCTCATCGCGCCACAGCGATTTTTCCGGCTTGAAGTGGATGTCCCGATAGTGTTCGCTGTCCATGTTCGACAAAAAGTCGGGTAAATCGCCGTCATCCTTGCTGAACGGCAAGGTGGCCAGTTTTTTGGCCTTTTGTTCCACCTCGGATAAATCAAAAGGTTTGGTTGGCGCCGGGGCATCGATGCGGCGCACGTCCTCGCGCGGTTGGGCGGCGGCATGATTGCCAAGCATCAGGGCCATCACCAACAGGGCTAACCCGACCTGTGCCGATTTGCTGGAAGTCTTGTTTTTGATAGTCATCAGAGCTAAAGGCGTCACTGGAATTTTACAACCCGCCGCGCACAAGCGCCGACGGTGGGATAACGCCGGAGCGGGAAGGGTGGACAAGGGGGTATTTAAAAACTACATATCCCAAACAGGGTTATTTTAGCGGGATTGCCGCTGAGGCAGTGAGGTTTTTTCGGGAGCAAGCGCACAGTTTTCTTGCACTGCAGCGGCCGGCATGAAGGAATCAAACGCGCCGCCAGGTCGTGCCCTCCGGCCCGTCCTCCAGCACCACGCCCTGGGCTTTGAGTGCATCGCGAATGCGGTCGGATGTAGCCCATTCTTTGTTTTTGCGCGCCTGTAATCGCTGCATTACGAGTTCATCTATAGCCGCCGCCGTCAGTGCATCGCTTGCCATGGCGCCATCCGTGGCAGGGGCATGGGCTTCGATTTTCAGCCAGGCATCGGGGTCGTCCTGCAACAATCCCAGCACGCCGCCCAGCGCTTTGAGCGTGGCGGCCAGTGTAGCTGCCGCGGCGTGATCGCCGGCCTGTTTGTTGCGGTTGGTCTCGTGCGCCAATTCGAACAGCACCGCAACCGCCGCCGGTGTGTTGAAGTCGTCATCCATCGCTTCCTGAAAACGCCGGCAGTAATTGGCTCCCGCATCGGTTTGCTGGGTAATCGCCACGCCGCGCAAGGCGATATACAGTGTCGTCAAATCGGCAGTGGCCTTGTCCAGCTGTTCCGTAGCGTAGTTGAGCGGGCTGCGGTAATGGCTGGAGAGGATGAACAAACGAATCACGCCGGGGCGGGGATAGGCCTTGAGTACTTCGCGCACGCTAAAAAAATTGCCCAGCGATTTGGACATTTTTTCTTCATCCACGCGCACAAAGCCATTGTGCAGCCAATAGTTCACAAACTTGACGCCGGTGGCAGCTTCCGATTGGGCGATTTCGTTCTCGTGGTGGGGAAACTGCAGGTCCATGCCGCCGCCGTGAATATCGAAATGCCGGCCCAGGCAGCAGGTCGACATGGCCGAGCACTCGATGTGCCAGCCGGGACGGCCTGGCCCCCAGGGGGAGTCCCAGCTCGGTTCACCGGGTTTGGCGGATTTCCACAACACGAAATCCAATGGATCGCGCTTGGCCTCGTCCACTCCCACTCTTTCGCCTGCCCTGAGATCGTCCGGGTTTTTGCCGGATAGCCGGCCATAACCGGCAAATTGGGCCACGGCGTAGTACACGTCGTTATTGTTGCCCTGGTAGGCATAGCCGCGTTCGATGAGGCGCTGAATCATGGACAGCATGTCGGCGATCGCAGTGGTGGCGCGCGGCTCCTGGTCCACCGGCAAAACGCCCAATGCGGCTTCGTCCTCGTGCATGGCGTCGATAAAGCGCTGGGTCAGCGCTTCGATGGACTCGCCGTTTTCCGCCGCGCGTTTGATGATTTTGTCGTCGATGTCGGTGATGTTGCGCACATAGGTCAGCGCATAACCGGAGTGGCGCAAATAGCGCGCCACCATGTCGAATACCACCATGACCCTGGCGTGGCCCAGGTGGCAGTAGTCGTAGACCGTCATGCCGCACACATACATGCCGGCTTTGCCGGGCACGATGGGATTAAAGATTTCTTTTTGGCGGCTCAGTGTGTTGTAAAGCTTTAACATGCCGGAGTTCCATGTTGGGGTGGCCGACTATGATACACCGGACGTGTGTGCTCAATTTCCCAGCCCGTTACCAACAGGTCGACGACGAATCGGTGCCTGCGCTGTCCTGGGCAATTTTGGCGCCCGTGCTGTCCAGACTGATCACGGCGCAGTCGGTATCGCTGGTCTGTGCCCCGGTGGCCGTCGCCGTTGCGGTATAGGTGGGTACGCCGGCACAAACCACGTTGGTAAGCGTGATGACATAATTCTGGTTCGAAGAATAGTCACCCAGCGGTGCATCGGCATAACAACCGTTATTTTGTATGGCGTACCTTTCCTGCAAGGCGGCTTCCTGCATCAATGCCGTTATGGCGTCGGAGCGCCGCCCCTTCGCCGCGCTTTTTTGGTAAGAAGGGTAAGCGATGGCGGCGAGAATGCCTATGATCGCCACCACCACCACCAATTCTATTAGGGTAAATCCTTGTTTATTATGCTGATTCGGCATGGAATTTCGCTCCGATGGTTTTTTGCGGTTAAGGGTCGCATGAAGTAATGTCGTCGGCAAACTCATCTTCCGGAATGCCGTTGCCATTATTGTCCTTGCCTTCATAAATTCTTCCCGATGTAGCGACGAATACGGCTTTCGAGTTGGCGACGGCGCCATCGTAACAACTCACGAATTGTCCGGTGGCGGAGCTGCGGCCATTGGCGGCAAAGGTGATGGAGTCACCGATGCTGCTGGCCGATCGCAGCGTATAGCCGCTGGAAAAACTGGAAATGACGCGCAATAGGCTGGTGGGAGTCGCATCAAGGTAAGCAATCCAGCCGTTCTCCCACTGCTGAGTGCCGCTAGTCAGACAGTCACGCCCATTCGAAGAAACACATACCGTAACCGCTTCATTGCGCATGACGGCATCACTGCGCGCCAGTTGCAGCGTGGCCAGCAGATCGCTGGATTGGCTGGACAGACGGGCGCGAATAATGGAGTCCTGAAAATTGGGCACCGCGATTGCCACCAGCACGGCGGCGATGGCCAGCGTTATCATCAGTTCCAGTATGGTAAATGCGCGCGATTGGTACATGGAGCCCCCCTTAATCTTTCGCACAAAACAAAACGAGCATGAGCGGCATGGTAAAACACCGCTCATGCTCGAACCAAGGGTTTTGCCGATTTATTTAGGGTACGGTCGCGCTGCTACCGGTATCTTCGGGCAACACGGCTCCATCATCGGAGCTATCTTTGGTTGGCGCCGGCTTGGTGACTTCGCGCCAATTCAGCCGGCCACCTTTGGTGCCGCCCGAAGTGGAGCTGCCGGAGGCTGTGCCACCAGCACCGGCTCCGCCTGCACCGGAACCTGCGCCGGCACCGCCGGCACTGGAACCACCGGAACCTGCGCCGGCACCGCCGGCACTGGAACCACCGGAACCTGCGCCGGCACCGCCGGCACTGGAACCACCGGAACCTGCGCCGGCACCGCCCGCACTGGAACCACCGGAACCTGCGCCGGTGCCACCCGCACTGGAACCACCGGCACCCGAACTCGCACCTCCTGCACTGGAGCCAGAGGAACTACCCGTCCCCGAATCCGCGGGTTTCACGATGACGCTGCCGCCGCCGCCATCGATTTTGCCATCCCCGTCGACATCCGTGGCTGGCTTAAGGCAATTGTCGTATGCGGTTTTGACATTGGTTGCATTCAGCGTTGATTCAGGAATTGAAATAACGTTCTGGTTACACTGACCTATATAATCTTTGCTGTGCAGCCGTGTCGAATCTGCACTGTCCAAATGCCCTTTTAGTGCGTGAACGCTCACGGTGATAGTGTGACTCTTGTCGTAATCGCCGCCGGGCACATGACAAATCGTGATTTTTTTGCCTGAAAAAGCGCTCACGTCGTTTTTGCTCTTGTCGACGCTGCTCCCCGTAGCGGATGCGCTTTCGCTGGAACTGGAACACGAAGCGGATTCGTCCGTATCATCGCTATCTTTACTATCCTTGCTCTTATCCTCGCTCTCCTTACTCGAGTCACCCGAGCTGTCCTTGCTCTTATCCTCCGAACTGTCCTTGCTCTTATCCTCCTCCGAACTGTCTTTACTCTTGTCTTCGCTGTCCTTGCTAGAATCACCCGAGCTGTCTTTGCTCTTGTCCTCGCTGTCCTTGCTAGAATCACCCGAGCTGTCTTTGCTCTTGTCTTCGCTGCCCGCCTTATCCTTGTCCTTGTCATCGGATTTGTCCGACGAATAAACCGGGCAATTTACCGCTGTTTGCAAGACGGTATGATAAGAATCGGCGCAACCGGAAACAATATATTTGGCTTCCGAAGATGTCGCAGATGATTTGTCGGAAGCATCCTTGGATTTATCGGAGTCATCCTTGGACTTATCGGAATCATCCTTCGATGTGTCGGATGAGTCCTTGGATTTATCGGAATCATCTTCCGACTTGTCGGAGGAGCTGGACGATCCGGATGATTTGTCCGAGCTGTCTTCCGATTTATCTGACGAGCTTGACGAGCTTGACGAGCTGGATGAGCCGGAAGACTTATCGGAACTGTCTTCCGATTTATCGGACGAACCGGAGGAACTGGATGAGCCGGAAGATTTATCCGAGCTGTCTTCCGACTTGTCCGACGAGCTGGACGATCCGGATGATTTGTCCGAGCTGTCTTCCGATTTGTCTGACGAGCTTGAAGATTTGTCGGACGAACTGGAAGACTTGTCGGACGCTACAGCCGGCAAAACCGGCATGGCCAGCGCCAAGGCCAATACGCCGGCCAGACCTTGAAGCCGTGCTGCGCCAATCCGCTTATGCGGACATGCATACGGCACATCGTCCCGCCAATTCATATTCATATGTTTCCTGTCTAAA
Organism: Methylococcaceae bacterium; assembly: GCA_004299145.1. GTDB lineage: Bacteria > Pseudomonadota > Gammaproteobacteria > Methylococcales > Methylococcaceae > Methylogaea. Next base: position 24,336 of record SCQD01000287.1, read on the forward strand.
TCTTTCATGCTGCCCCCTATTTAATTAAATACAAACTACGCCAACCGATACAACACACACTTCAATAAACCGCCTGATACAACGATTCCAGCGTACGGGTTGTGCCTCGCGATCCCGCACTGGTAACTTGAATCGCATAAATCACCACCGAATCACTGCCCGTGGTATAGGTGCTCACTACATCGATAGTGATGCTCGGCTCGGCTCCCGTTGCCGGAGAAAGATGAGCATTTTTTACCAGCAGGACTTTATCCTCGACGTCGGCCTCCAATCCCACGGGATCGTCTGCATCCAGTCCGCACTGAGTGCAATTGTTCGCCAACTCATTTTCTATATCGCGCAGCGTCTGTTCGGCATCTTCCAGGGCCGCCGTCTGGAATTGCGCGCTGCCGGCAATCTGCATTTGCAAAATATTGCTGCGCATCAGTTGCACGGAAAGCAGCGTCATCAGCAACAGCGCTACCAGACTGAACATCAAAATAGCCCCTCGCTGCCTCGAGCCGATAAAACCAAACCCGTTCATGACTTAAAGCACTTTGTTACGTAAGGCCACCGTGGTGGAAAAAACCTGGAACAATCGGCCTTCGCCCGGACTGATCGTGGTAAGGGTGGTGCCGTTGATCGAATAAGTATCGGCATTGCCTACGGCAATATTTTTATCGTCGGAGCGCATTACCAAGCTGATTCTGACGCTGACCACCTGGGTCCAGGCATTCGCGTTGGCGGTGCTGGTCGCATCCATGTACAGATTGGCGGAATGATTGGAGTCGTTGTCCGTATCGAGCCCGTAGAGCACCCGCATGTTTTCCACGTTGGAAATCAGCGGCATATTGGTCCCCAGCTCATATTCGCCGGCATCGGTATTGTAAACGCCGTCAACATTCACGTCCTTTTTCAGCTTCGCAACACACCGCAGTATGTGCCGGCTGTCCACGTAAAATCCCACCAGCAATACATTGACATAATCTTCTTCGGCACCCGCGTCGAAAGTTAAGTCGGAACCGCACAACGTTGCCGATAAATCGTCCTGATCTTCGACCTGATAACGAAACATAAAAGAGTCCGAGGTATTATCCAGCATGCCGCCATTGTCGCTGGCGCCCTTGATATACTCGCCTTGATCGAAAAGGTCGATATTCGGCAAACACGAAGCGCCATCCCATGCACAGGCACGCCCGCCGCCGCCGTCGACCAAACCCGCTGAAATTTCACTGTCCATGGCACAAAGTGGTTGCACGCAAGCCACATGAGGATTCCGGGTAATATAACCGGCGCGGCGTACTTCCCGGTTTAATGCTTCGCCGATAAAACTTCCGTCCTCCTGCATTTGCGCCACGGCATTTTGTACTTGGTAGTTACGGGCATTGTTGACGATCATCTGCATCAGCCCCACCACGAATGCGCCGGATATGGCCATTGTTACCAACAGTTCAACCAGGGTAAACCCTTTGTTCGGTAATAGCGGTTTATGACGGGTCGAGTAAATCATGGTTTATCCAGGCAAATATTAAATTCTTGCCGAGTCGTGTTGACATTGGCCCTGGCAAAATCGGCGGACTCCCACACCACGCTGATATTGAATCGGCTGGAACACGATGCCAGCGCCGGAGAGCGCGTCACCGTACCCACGCCGCCGGGCAGTAGAGCGGCCACGTCGTTCAACCATCGATAAGCGTCGTAGTCGGCCATTTGCTGCGGCGTACAATCGACTGCTCCGCCGCCTGGGCTGTCGTCGCTGACGCAGCCCGGATTGCTGCTCGGCATGGTTTCGACGGCATCGTAGTATCCCGCCTGCACTCCGGCTTTATTGGCGCGCAAACGGTCTCCCATGTCGTAAATCAGGCGCGCCGCCTGAAAGTTCAAATAAGCGTTGCGACTGTAGCGCAATCCTTTTGCCTGTAATCCGGCCAAACCCACCAGACCAAAAGCGACGATCAGCAAGGACACCAAGACTTCAATCAATGAAAACCCCCGCGAACCGGGTTTGACAAAATTCCGGTTGCTTCGAGTCGCGCCGGTTATTGTCATAAGAGATCTGTAAGAATTGGCGTGTATGGTCATGATTTTCTCAAGGCGGCCAGTGCTTTTTCTTTATATATTTTACTGTGCGCGTCGGCTGGTTTTGTGATCGCGTTCAAATAAAACAAACCTTTTTCATATTGCCCCAGTTGGACGAATATTTTACCCAGCCTGGGCGGCACATCCTCATCGCCGGGGTCGACAATCAGCTCCCGCTGAAAATAATCGGCGGCCTTTTCCAGGTCTCCCAGGCGCTCGTAACACGCGGCCATATTAAAATAGGTGTTGTTGTAACGGGGGTTTTGGGCCAGCACCAGGCTGAATTGTTGCAGCGCTTCCTGGTGGCGGTCTCGTTTCATCAATTGGAAACCGTATTTATGATGGCTTTTGGCGGTATCCGCCGTCTCGGCGAGCCGGGCAAAATACTGTAATTCAGCCGCATTGTATGCTTGCACATACTCTGGAATGGCGGCACGGAGCAAATCATGCCAGCGTTTTGTGATATACGAATCATCCAGCAGTCGATCAGCATGGATCTCCAGATTCAGCGGGTTCCAGCCCATGGCTACGGGCGCCAATACGCCGGCCAGCTCGGTGATGGACATTTGACCGGCCAAAGTGGTTTTAAAAGCTGGAATTCCTTTGTGCGTCAAGCCCGCCATTTCAAACTCAAGCGCGGGAAAGTCCAGGCGATTGACCGCAACATCCGTGTTCTTGACTAGCTTCAGCGCCTGGGTGGTCAGCAGATTATAAGGAAGGTAATCCGGAGAAATATAAAACTTCTCCAATAATTCCCGCCACAGTTCCGGTGCTTTATTCGACAGTTCCGTTTGTTGTAACGCCAAGGGCTGGTCACCGCACAGCAGCAGAAAATAGGTGGTTTTAATATAAAAAATTCCGCACTCTTTAAAGCTGGTGTTCAATGTTTTCAGGATAATGTCAAACCCTTTATCTCCAATGCGCGAATCGACCCAGGTCGCATAAATGCCATCCGGCCTGAGTCGTTTTTTGACGATGCGGAAAAAATCTTCGGTATATAGTTTTGACGAGCTGAAATACAATGGAGAGGTTACTGTGTTCAATATCAGGGAATAGGTTTTGCCGGAGGTGCGTGCATAATGGATGGCGTCATCGACGATAATATTGACGCGGGTATTATGCTCTATATCGAAATTCCATTCCTTCATCTGGTATAAATTGGCCCGCACGGCGGGATTGATTTCCACGGCATCGGTGTTGTCGAACGCCAACCCCACCACCGAAGCCGTCGAGCCACTGCCCAAGCCCAGTACCAAGGCTTGATCGGTACGGGGGGAGAAGTAGCTCGCCAGTAAGCCGACCACTCTTTCCGACGCCGAATTCAGCGGAAAACTGACATAGCCGTTGATGAAAAAATGCGGGGTTTTGTTATACCAGGTAATGGCGAAAACATCCTGATAACCCTTGAAGGTATGCATGGACTTAAACGAATGCCTTGCTTCCCGCAGGTCCTGGGTCGAATGAAATGAGGTGTAGCTTAAGTAAAGCAGGTCTTCATCCCACGCTTTCCGGTGCAATCCGATGAGGCCCAGTGCCGCCAATACGGCGTAAGCCCAGCGGCTGGTCCGCAAATCACTGGAAATTACCCAGGCAAGCAGCGATATTGCGGCAATCGCCAATAACTGCATCCCATATTCCAGGTATTGGTGCAATACAAATACCATCAATAAAAATCCGGCGCCGTTGGCCCAGGCCGAGACAAACAGCAGGCGGCCGGAATCTTTGGCCACATCCCCGTTGCGTTGCAATAACGCGGGTATGGTTGCGCCGAACGTCGCGGCGGGGATGGCCATCAGCGACAGCAACAGGCCGAACTTGAAAGCGACCAGGGAGGCGTGGCTTTCCGCCGCGCGTTCATACCATTCGGCATAAAACTGAATGGCCGGTTCCACGCTCAACAGCAATAGCGTCAAGCCCAGCAGATTGGCGCCCAGCAGTGCGGTAAAACCGATGCGAAACCAGCGTACCAGTGCGGTACCCACGGCGATGCCCAGCAATACGATGGCGAGTACCAGGGCAAATGTTTCACGGAAAGGACCGAACATCATTTCCGCCAGCTTCAGCATGAACAGCTGGAATGCGGCCGAAGCGACGCTGGCAACGGCCAATGCCGCCAACAGGCGTCGACTGAAAAAGGTATCAAGCTTGATGGATTGCCGCGCATCGGCGCAACCGGGAATAAACCATAAGCGCAAACATAACGATATGGCGGCATTTACCGCCGCAAAACACCACAGCGCCCCCTTGATGCCGACGTAGCGGATAAGCATGAATTCCAGTATCAAGGCGGTGAGAGCGGCGCCGAGATTGTAAACCGTATAAACACGGGTAAAGCGCGCCTGACTGTCGGCGTGTTCAAGGTAACTGGAAAACAGCGGGACGCTGCAACCCACCAAAAAAGCCGGAATACTCAGCAGGATGGAGCAAACCAGCAGCTTGCCGCCCAAACCTTCCGACAAAAGGCCGTGGTAGGTATATAGCAGCTGCTCCAGGCCATCATAAATCAGGGCAAACAGGGCAGCGCATACGCCTATGCCCAATTCGATCAGCCATAAGCCATTGCGCCAGCGGTGCGCGTATGCAGAGCCCAAGCCGGTGCCCAGCAAAAAAGTGATCAATACCGAGGCCGATACCGCAAATTGATCGCCGATCAGATTGCCCAGCAGACGTCCATAGAGGATTTCGTAGGAAATGCCGGCGAAGCCGGATAACAGCAACAGCAATGACAGCAAGTAATTGAGGGGGCCGTTTTGTTTGGCTGCGCGCATTGACAAATAACTCATGGCTTATTGTGACCCGTCACAATGGGGTTGTTGTTTTCGACGAACATCCAGGAATGAGGCCGTGCGCCTATTGGATGCCAATTCGACGCTTTTTTCGGCAGTTTTTGCGGTACTGTTCCCAATTTTGCGTAATAACCCGCATGGTGCTTGATAATACCATCATGGATTGCATGGCAAGCGATTTTCATGCCATGTATGGCGGTATACCCCGTCGGTTTGTCGACACCGGAAAACTTCGGTTTCAGCCGGTATTTGTTTGGCGGTGCCTGGGAGGGCAATGCTATGGAAGTCGAGAAATGACCTGAATTGTCAGATTGTTTCCAACAAAAAACCCGCAAGTCTGCTGACTTGCGGGTCTCATGCAACAACGATGGAGGAATGTGCTTGGCGCACGGCTTGGCGGTCGTGTAAACCGTTCCCCCCTTGCCCATACCTGCCGTGATAACCCGTTCGTGGTGAGCTTGTCGAACCATGAACGGGTTACCACGGCGGCAAAAATGCCTGGGGGGCGCTCGTTATACGCCGGGTTCCCAAACTTGCTGCAGACGGTAACCGGGGTGAAGTTTTTTGAGTTCCGCCAGCGTCCTCGCCCAATACACAGCCGCCATCTTGCTGCATCTGGGAATCGGGCTATCGTATACCACGGCAGTTCCGTCAGCTCTGATTTCATAAAATTGTAAGTGCATGGTCGTATCCTCATTTGGCATTGAGTTGCGCTTTGTCCCATGCATCCCTTGTGCCATTACTGGCAACCCCGCAGTGGCGCGGGCCACCGCCTGATTTGTCGGCAAGATCGCCACGCACGCGGCAATTTCTGCCGGTTTTTTGTCGGCGGATCAATGGCGCGAACGGCTGAATTCATCCCCGGCCGCGTATGTTTTCCAAGAGTTCACCAATAAACGCCAGCCGCGCCGCGCCGTCGGCCAGCGGCGCGAAAAAGCGCAGTTTTTCCGGACCGTCCAGCTTGTAGGCTTTGGGTTGGGTCTGGATGAGCTGGATGATTTTCAGCGGGTCGATGTCGGGCTCGGCGTTGAACAAAATGCGCCCGCCGCTGGGGCCGGCTTCGATTTTGCGGATGCCCAGCTTGCTCGCCGCCAGCTTCAACTCGGCGATGGCGAACAGGTTTTTGCTTTGCGCCGGCAACAGGCCGAAGCGGTCGATCATTTCCACCTGCAAGGCGCGCAGTTCTTCGTCGTTGGCCGCCCCGGCGATGCGCTTGTACAGCACCAGGCGGACATGCACGTCCGGCAGATAATCGTCGGGTATCAAGGCCGGACATTGCAGGTCGATTTCCGGGCCGGATTCCAACGGCGCGTCGATCAGTTCCGGCTGCTTGCCGGATTTGATGGCGTTGACCGCCCGCTCCAGCAATTCGGTATATAAGCTGAAGCCGATTTCTTCCATATTGCCGCTCTGGCCTTCGCCCAGCAGTTCGCCGGCGCCGCGAATTTCCAAATCGTGCGAAGACAGCATGAAACCCGCCCCCAGTTCGCCGGACGCTTCGATGGCTTCCAGGCGCTTGGTGGCGTCGCTGGTGAGCAGGGCGGGCGGCGCGGTGAGCAAATAGGCATAAGCCCGATGGTGGGAACGGCCGACGCGGCCGCGCAATTGGTGCAGCTGCGCCAGTCCCAGCAGGTCGGCGCGTTCGATGATGATGGTGTTGGCGGACGGTACGTCGATGCCGGATTCGATGATGGTGGTGCACAACAATAAATTGAAGCGCTGGTGGTAAAAATCCAGCATGAGCTGCTCCAGTTCGCGTTCCGGCATCTGGCCGTGGGCAAAGCGGATGCGCGCGTCCGGCACCAGTTTGCCCAGGCTTTCCGCCGTTTTTTCCATGGTCTCGATTTTGTTGTGCAGAAAATAAATCTGTCCGCCGCGGCGGATTTCGCGCAAGCAGGCTTCCTGGATCAGCACGTCGTTCCATTCGCTGACGAAAGTTTTGATGGGGTGGCGGTTGGCCGGCGGGCTGGCGATGATGGAGATGTCGCGCAGGCCGGACAGCGCCATGTTGAGGGTGCGCGGGATCGGCGTGGCGGTGAGCGTGAGCAAATCCAGTTCGCTGCGCAGTTTTTTGAAGTGCTCTTTCTGGCGCACGCCGAAACGGTGTTCTTCGTCGATGATCACCAGACCAAGGTTGTGGTATTCGACGCCTTTTTGCAGCAGCGTATGCGTGCCGATGAGGATGTCCACTTTGCCGTCCGCCACCTGCTGCAAAATCTGCGTTTGCTGCTTGGCGGCGACGAAACGCGACAGCACTTCGATGTGCAGCGGCCAGTCGGCGAAGCGGTCGCGGAAATTTTGGTAGTGTTGCTGGGCCAGCAGGGTGGTGGGCACCAGCACGGCCACTTGCTTGCCGCACAGCGCCGCCACGAAAGCCGCGCGCATGGCGACTTCGGTTTTGCCGAAGCCGACGTCGCCGCAGACGACGCGGTCCATGGGTCGTGGCGAGGTCAAATCGGCCAGCACGTCGCGGATGGCGTTTTCCTGGTCCGGGGTTTCTTCAAACGGGAAAGTGGCGCTGAATGCGGTGTATTCGTTACCCAGGCTGGCATAAGTGGGACGGGCGCGGGCGGCGCGCCGGGCCTGGATGTCCAGCAGCTCCGCCGCGACGTCGCGGATTTTTTCCAGCGCGCGGCGCTTGGCTTTTTCCCACTGGTCCGAACCCAGCTTGTGCAGCGGCGCAGTTTCCGGGCTGGCGCCGCTGTAGCGGCCCACCAGGTGCAAGGAGGAAACCGGTACGTAGATTTTGTCCTGGTTGGCGTATTCCAGGGTCAGGTATTCGCCGGGATTGCCGCCGATTTCCAGGGTTTGCAGGCCCAGATAACGGCCCACGCCGTGGTCGCGGTGCACCACCGGCGAGCCGATTTCCAGTTCTTCCAGATTGCGGAAAATATTTTCCAGCTGGCGTTCGGCGGAACGGCGCCGGCGGCGGCGTTGCCGGACTTTGTCGCCGGAAAGCTGGGTTTCGGTGATGATGGCGATGGCGGGCTGGTCCAGCAGCACGCCTTGGTCCATGGGCGCCACCACGATGCAGAGCTTGTGTTCAATGCTCAAAAACTGGCGCCAGGAATCCGCCACTTTGGGTTTAAGGCCGTATTTGGCCAGATTATTGAGCAGCGCTTCGCGGTGACCGGCGGTTTCCGCCACGAACAACACGCGCCCGGCGTGCTGGTCCAGAAAGCGCTGCAAGGCTTCGGCGGGTTGCTTGAGGCTGGGTTGCAGGGCCAGTTCGGGCAGGGGGTGGCAGGCGAAGTGGGTATGGCTGTCAAGTTCCTCTGCTTTCTCGCCCTCTCCCCAACCCTCTACCCAGGAACCTGCCGGGGGCGCCGCAAAGCCCCCTCTCCCATCGGGAAAGCCGCCGCGAAGCGGAATCACTAAGGCTTCCTGAGAGGGCCGGGGTGAGGGCATTAAAAACGCGCCCCCGGCAGGTTCCTGGGTAGGGAGTAATTCGCGGCTCAGACGGATGGCCGGATAGGCGGCGAGGCGCGTCTGCAACTGTTCGAGGTCGAGGTACAGCAGTGCCGGCGGCAGGGCAGGGCGTTGCAGATCGTCGCGGCGCGTCTCGAAGCGGTTTTGCACGTCTTGTCGAAAAGCCGAGGCGGCCTGGTCCACGTCTTCGTGCAATACGAACAAGGTACGGGCCGGCAGGTACTCGAACAGGGTTTCCGTGCTCTCCACGAACAGCGGCAGGTAATATTCCACGCCGCCGGGCGGGATGCGCTTGCTGACGTCCTGATAAATCGTGCTGGTTTTTTCCGCATCGGGGAAATGGGTGCGGAATTCTTTGCGGAAGTGCTTGATCGACTCGTCGGTAAACGGAAATTCGCGCGCCGGAAACAGGCGGATGTCCTGCACTTTTTCCAGCGAGCGCTGGTTTTCCACGTCGAAGGTACGGATGGATTCCACTTCGTCGTCGAACAGTTCGATGCGAAACGGCGTGCGGCTGCCCATGGGAAAAATATCCAGAATGGAGCCGCGCACCGCGTATTCACCGTGCTGCAAGACTTGCGACACGCACTGGTAGCCGACGCTTTCCAAGTGCTGGCGGGTGTCGTCGATGTTGAGCCGGCTGCCCAGGTTGAGCGCGAAAGTGTTGGCGGCGATGTGGCTGCGCGGTCCCACACGCTGCATCAGGCTGGATGCGGCCAGCACCAATACGCCGCGCTGGGTTTGCGGCAGGCGGGCGAGGACTTCCAGCCGCTGCGAGACGATTTCCGGCAAAGGGGAAAACACGTCGTAGGGCAGGGTTTCCCAGTCGGGAAAGTGCAGCACCGGCGCCTGGCCGTCCAGAAAAAACGCCAGTTCCTGTTCCAGGCGCAGCGCGGCGTTCTGGTCGGCGGTGATGACGACCAGCAGCTGGTTAGCCTGCAATGTGGCCGAGGCCAATGCCAGCGTGTCGGCGCAGCCGGGCAGGGCAGCCCAGCGTGCGACGGTGCCGGGGGTGGTGGTCAGTGGAGGAGTAAGAACGGAAACGGTGGTCATGGTCGGGCGTTGGTAAAAACAGACGGCTCTTTTGTGGCTCTAAATCTTAAGCCGCCCGTTCCAACCGATCCAGTTTATCCAGCAATGCCAGCCCCTGTTGGGGATTTCCGCCTGCGGCCAGCGCCATAAAACGGGTTTTGGCGTCAAACTCGGTTAAAGCGATGGTCGCCAATTCGTCCATCAGTTTGTTGATGCTGATCCGCCGGGATTTGGCGAGGGCCTTCAAGCGTGCGTGCTTGTCGTCGGGAATGCGTAATGTCACCGTGCTCATTGTTTTGCCTCGCGTAGCCATTGTTCGGGCGTTATCGCCATGATGGGAAAAAGTAGTTCGGCCTGTCTGAAATCGCGCACGTTTTGCGTCACGATAAAACCTGCTCCGGCAGCCACGGCCAGTTCGATCACCGCGAAGGCCGCCGCGCTTCGCGGAACCAGACGCGGTATTGCTCCATGCGGGCGTGCTGGGCCGGCGGCGCCTGGCGTCCACAAGTGGCGTATTCCGCCGTGCCGGGCTGGGCGCCCCAGCGCAGTTCGGCGCAGTCGTTGGGGTTGTAGGACATTTCAAACGCCGCTTTGCGCGCAAAAATCTCCGCCAGGCTCAGTTCATAAGGACTAGCATCGCTGCGGATATAGCGGATGCTGCGTTGCCTGATGCGCTGCCGGTGCAGTTGTTCCAGGTCTTTTTTGGCCTGTTCGGGCGCACGTCCGGCCAGCACGAACAACTCCGGGTGGCGCACGATTTGGTTGGGCAGATTGTCCAGCACGTTCATGGCGATGATCAAACGCATGTCCCTGGAGGGGGTGGAATAATCCTCCCACAGGCCGATGGTTTCGAAGATGGCCGCGCCCTGGGGCATGTCCACCACCGTGCCGGGGTGAGCGCGCAGGTATTTCTCGCCAGCATCGACCGAGTTCACCCGGGTATTCAACTGCTCCACCAGCGCGTCCAGCATGCTTTCATAAGCCTGTTGCGGGTCCAGTCCGGCCGGGTTGATCAGTTTGCCCATGCGCGCGTAAAAAGCATCGCGGCTTAATTCGGCTTGCTCATCGGAATAGGGCAGGGGGCTGTCCGCCAGCGCGGCATTTTTCGGTGTGATCAGGCCGCCGGCTGTCGTCAGCAGCGGGCGGAAGGCTTTGAAGCCAGGCCCGGCACTGGCGACGTCATCGGCGAACAAGAAAGTGCCTTCCCAAAAGCGCTTGCGCGCCACCGAGTTGTCCGGCTGGGCGTCCACCGCCAACAGCAAACCACTGCGTTCGGCATTGGCAGGCAGCCATTTAACAATCATCAGGGTATGACCATAGGGGTCGGCGTATATCGTGCCGGGCCACAGCGTTTCGCGTTGCAGCGGCAGCGGGTAGAAGTCGGTGGCGTCGTCCAGCAGGCCGGTGCGGGCGGAGCCCGAGTGGACGCCGTTGATGACCTGGAAGATGGTGGATTTGAATGCGCTCAACGGCGCCGGACCGTGCGTGAAACTGTCCAGCACGGTGGGCGGGCCGCAGCGGGGCGGGCTGTTGTTGCTGCCCCGGCTGCAGGCGCGAAAACCGACCGGCAGGCCGATTTTCCAGGCGAAGTAGCTGCGCAAAAAATACGGCAGGTCGGCGCAATCGGGCGTGGCGGTAAACTTAGCGTCCTCGCCGCGGCTCAAATAATCGTGCAGAAAATTGCGCGAATTATCGCGCAGTACCGGTTCCAGCGAGGGAAAGCTCATGTCGGCGTCCAGCGGGGCATCGAACAGTTGTTCGATCCAGGCCGAGTAGAACGCTTCCGTGGCCGGATCCCAGCCCTGGATCGGGCGAGTCGCGGCGCCGCCCACCCGCACCGTGCGGCAGGCGACGGGCTGACCGTCGCGCAGGGCTTCCAGTGTGTAATCACCTGCTTCGGCGTGTTCCAGTACGGTGCTCAGGCTCCAGGGCGGCCCACCCCGCTCGACAGTAGGCAGGGGGATGGCATTGCCGTCGGCACGGCTGAGTTGCAGGCCCTGCAGCGCGCCGTCGCCGGCGACCGCCATGACCTTCAGCGATTCACCCGCCAGCGGTTGGCGCGGCGAAGTCCAGATCGCCACGGCGTCGCTGTCCTTACAGTCTGCCGCGGTGCCGGCCCAGGCGGATGAAAAGGGCAGCCAGGCCAGTAGCCCGGTCAGGATGAGACATAGCGGCGTGGGGTATCGGTTCATGGTGCTCGCGCAAAGACGCCGAGGCGTCAAAAGAAGGAAATGAATAGTGTATCGTAAGCGTCCAACGCTACCACCTACTCCCAGCCTCCCCCTGCGTTTTAATATCCCCGTCGCCAGTCAGCCATTGTCGATGCTCGTCCGATTACGCTACGCTCCGATATAACAAATCCCACACGCCGTGCCCCAGGCGCTGGCCGCGCTGTTCGAATTTGGTGGCGGGGCGCAATGCCTGACTATCCACATACGGCATTTCACCCTCGGCGGCATTGACCAGGCTGGTGCACGCATTCAACACTTCCAGCATGTGCTGCGCGTAATTTTCCCAGTCGGTGGCGGCGTGGAACGTGCCGCCCGGCTTGAGTTTGCGCGCCACCAATTCGACAAAGCGGGCGTTGACGATGCGGCGCTTGTGGTGGCGGCTTTTCGGCCAGGGGTCGGGGAAAAACAATTGCACGCCGTCCAGGCTCTGGTCGGGAATGCAGCGCTCCAGCACTTCGATGGCGTCGGCGCGGTACAGGCGCAGATTGGTGAGCGCCAGACGCTCAATGCCCAGCAGGCAATGCCCCACGCCGGGACGGTGCACTTCGATGCCGATGAAATTTTTTTCCGGGGTGGCGGCGGCTTGTTGCAACAGGCTGTCGCCGTTGCCGAAGCCGATTTCCAGTATGAGCGCAGGGGCACCCTCACCCCGGCCCTCTCCCAGTGGGAGAGGGGGAACAAGGTTGCTGCGGCCTTTATTACCATGGCCGAACACGGCGGCGGCATCCAAGCGTTTGTCACGGCTATTGAATTCCCTCACCCCAACCCTTTCCAGAAGCCTTAGTGATTCCGCTTCGCGGCGGCTTTCCCGCGGGGAGAGGGGGCCGGAGGCTGCGTCCATAACAGGTTTTTCCTGAGTAAGGCCATGATCGTTCAGCCCATAAATCGGCCAGAGCCGATCCAGCGCGGTCTGCTGGGCCACGGTAATCCGCCCGTCGCGCAGCACAAAGCTGCGTATCTGCCGCCGCTGCTGCTCGGCTGACATCAGAAAAACAGGCCTTCCAGCGGAGACGAAGCGGAAGCGTAGCGCTTGCGCGGCATGCGGCCGGCCAGGTAGGCTGCGCGGCCGGCTTCGATGGCTTTTTTCATGGCGCCGGCCATCAATACCGGATTTTTGGCTTCGGCGATGGCGGTATTCATCAGCACGCCGTGGCAGCCCAGTTCCATGGCGATGGCGGCGTCCGAAGCCGTGCCTACGCCGGCGTCCACCAGTATCGGCACCGTGGCGTTTTCCAGGATGGTGAGGATGTTGTACGGGTTGCGTACTCCTAAGCCGGAGCCGATGGGCGCCGCCAGCGGCATGACCGCCACGCAGCCGATCTCTTCCAGGCGCTTGGCGATGATGGGGTCGTCCGAGGTGTAGACCATCACTTCGAAGCCTTCGGCCACCAGGGTTTTGGCGGCTTCCAGCGTGCCGATCACGTCGGGGTACAGGGTTTTGGCGTCGCCCAGCACTTCCAGCTTCACCAGCTTGTGGCCGCCCAGCAGTTCGCGCGCCAGACGGCAGGTGCGCACGGCGTCTTCCGCCGTGTAACAGCCGGCGGTGTTGGGCAGGATGGTGTAGCGTTCCGGCGGCAACACGTCCAGCAGGTTGGGTTCGCCGGGGGTTTGGCCGATATTGCTGCGGCGGATGGCGACGGTGACGATTTCGGCGCCGCTGGCTTCGGTCGCCAGGCGGGTTTGTTCCAAATCTTGATATTTGCCTGTGCCGACCAGCAGGCGCGAGTGATAAGTTTTGCCGGCGATGACCAGGGGATCGCCCTGGCCGCCGCCGATGGCATGTACGATTTCCACGCTGTCTCCAGGTTGCAGGGGGCGGGTCGAGTATTGACCGTGCGGGACGATGGCTTGGTTGTGTTCCACCGCGATGCGTTTTTGCGCCAAGTCCAGTTGCGCCAGCAGATCCGCCAGGGTGGCGTGCTCGGCGACTTCGGTGGCTAGTCCGTTGACGATAATGTTCATGAATTTACCGGTTTGTTGCCCACGCCATGTCCGGTATTTCGACAACCGTCATGAGCGTGTTTTCTTCGATAAGCATTGCTCGATATTTCATCGGTTTTTATCTCACAAAAGGTATTCTCAAATCCTTACAAATTTTCCTTTTCATCGAACGCGGATGGTTATGTTGAGGGCGCCGTAAACAATGCGGAGGCATCTGCTGCCATTTCGCGGCGGCTTGCTGTTGCGACGATACGGGACGCAGAGCGTCCAGGGCTGCATTCCAGAAGCCTTAGCTATTCCGCTTCGCGGCGGCTTTCCCACGCCGAGCGTGGGAACGATAAAGCCTCAAGCCTCAGCCGCCCCCCGCCTCAGCCGCACCGCCCGCGCCAGGTTATCCAACAAAGCGACGGTATCCTCCCAGCCGATGCAGGCGTCGGTGATGCTCTGGCCGTAAACCAGTTCACAACCCGGCGTCAGCGCCTGATTGCCGGCGACCAGATGGCTTTCCACCATGACGCCGCAAATGCGGCTATCGCCCCCGGCGATTTGCCGGGCGACGTCCCGTCCCACGTCCATCTGGCGCTGGTATTGCTTGAGGCTGTTGGCGTGGCTGAAGTCGATCATGATGTTGGGCGGCAGGTTGGCCGCTTCCAGCGCTTGGGCGGTCGCCTCCACGCTGGCCGCCTCGTAATTGGGCTGCTTGCCGCCGCGCAGGATGATGTGGCTGTCGACGTTGCCGGTGGTGGAAAAAATGGCCGAATGGCCTTTTTTGGTCAGCGACAAAAAGTGGTGCGGGCAGCGCGCGGCGCTGATGGCGTCCACGGCGACTTTGACGCCGCCGTCGGTGGCGTTTTTAAACCCCACCGGACAGGACAGGCCCGAAGCCAATTCACGGTGCGCCTGGCTTTCCGTAGTGCGCGCGCCGATGGCGCCCCAGGCGATCAGGTCGGACAGGTATTGCGGGGTGATCAAGTCCAGGTATTCGGTCGCCGCCGGCGTGCCCATGTGGGTCAAATCCAGCAGCAGTTTGCGCGCCAGGCGCAAACCCCGGTTGATGTTATAGCTTTCGTTCAAATCCGGGTCGTTGATCAGCCCCTTCCAGCCCACGGTAGTGCGCGGTTTTTCAAAATAGACGCGCATCACCAGCAATAAATCCCGGCCCAATAATTCCCGCTGCTCCAGCAGACGCCGTCCGTATTCGATGGCCGCTTGCGGATCGTGGATGGAGCACGGGCCGATGACGACCAGCAGGCGATCATCATCGCCTTGCAAAATAGCGTGGATGGCGCGGCGCGCTTCGAACGTCGTGCGGGCGGCCTGCTCGGTAATGGGGTATTCGCGGTGCACTTCCTTGGGCGGGATGACTTCCTTGATCTCGCAAATGCGTAAATCGTCGGTGGGAAAAGCGTTTGACCTCTCGGCCAGGTTGGATTGGGATTTCATGAATGCGGTTCAGCCAAGAGCGCTGGAATAAAAGTATCGGATGGTATGGATAGCGCGTGAAACGCCTATTATGCCACGAGCGGGGTAGGGTAGGCATGGGCACGCCATGTGCGTTGCCGTGATTCTGCCTGCGTTGTCCGTTTCTGCTGGTCTGCTGGTTCCCAACCTCCAGGTTGGGAACCCGGCCCTGGAAGCTCCAGCTTCCCGTACAAGGACGGGCAATCCGGTTTTATCCACCGTTTCTGTGGATAAAAGTGTGCACAACATCGGGAAAAGCGACTCTGAACACCGTGGTTACAGGCTTTGCTTCAGCTTGGTCAAAAAGTTCCCAATGCACTGGGCCGGCTGGGTTGTTCGCTGTAACCAATTGAAAATAATGAACTATTGCGGATTTTTGCCACAGGACGACAGCCGCAGCCGGCTTTCCATCTCCTTGGGCGCGGCCTGGTTGGCTGTCAAGTCTTGACAGTGGATAACTTTGCCTGGAGCAGGTGATTTTGCGGTTTTAATCGCCGTTTGTGCCGGTCCGGTTCGGTTTTTTCAGCGCGGCGGCGTCCTGCGCTTCCAAAACAATATTGCCTGCGGCGTCCAGTTTCAGGGCATTGGCGCCGATTTCGCCATGGCCGGTCAGCGTGCCGGCAAATGCATCCACCGCGTCGCCGGTCAGCATTTTTTCCAGGTTGAGCGCCTGGTCGCCGGATGCCTGGATGTTGTAGCGGATTTCCGGTGCGTCCAGATTGGAGATGTTCAGCGCTTTGCCTGCTTCCAGCATGATGTCCCCTTCCGCGTTGTGCAAAACGCCGTCGTCGTTGTCGTCCGGCGCCAGCAACAACACGGCGCCGGCTTTGCCCTCATGAATCAGGCCGTGGGTTTCCCAGTCCGGCGCACTCAGGTTGTCGAAGGCGTTGGTGCCTTTGATAAAACCGTTGTTGCTGTGCATGGTCGATGCGATAAAGCCGGCCATGCCATTTCCCCCCATGTCACTTATCGTGCCTGGACCAAAAATAATGCCGTTGGGATTGATGAGGTAAACGCGCCCTTTGGAGATCAACTGGCCCATCACCCGGCTGAGGTCTTGGCCTACCACGCGGTTGAGTACCGCACTGCTGGCGCTTGACTGGATAAAGCGGGTAACTTCGTTTCGAGCTATGGAAAAGCCCTGCCAATTGATGATGGCGCTGGGAGTATTGGTGATGTTCAGCCGGCCAGGCTGGCTTGCGTTGAACCCCGCCGTGCCGTGGGCGATCACCGGAGCGACCGGACCGGCCGTCGCCGGGATGGCGCAAAGGCATAGCCATGCGGAGATCGCCGCCAAGTTCAACGGGTGCCGGCGGTCCGGTAGTTGGCTGTTTTGTTTGACCACATCTATTCCCCTGTTTTTCGATCCCGGCCAAGATTGAAGCGGCTGCTTAATCACCACGCACACTGCAATAAGCGAAAGCTATTGGCAATGCCGGCTAATGCAAAATGCGTAACCGGTCACGCAAACAGGGGGGCGCCCATTGATTCGTAATCCCTGAGCCAGCCGTGAGGAAGCCAGTGAAAGCGGTCTGTTCGTCCCTGCCTGTAGCTGCTGTTGCCACTGGGGTTATCCACCGTTTCTGTGGATAAAAGTGTGCACAACATCGGGAAAAGCAACGCCGGGCGGCGTGGTTACTGGCTTGGCTTCAGCTTGATCAAAAAGTTCCCAATTGTTTGACTTGGTTAAAGAGTCCTGTTCAACCTATTGATATTGCAGGGTATTTTTGTTTTTTCGTTACGAGGTGGCGGCGCCGTCCGGCCGGCAGCCTGGACCGGCGCCATCTAATTTGCTGTCAAGTCTTGACAGTGGATAACTTTGCTTGAAAGGAGGGGCAATGTTGTTGAAGTAAGCCCCTCTCCCGCGGGAGAGGGGTTGGGGTGAGGGCCTGATGCGCTGGCTATCGCGGTTGTTTCCCGGCGCGGTTCAACCGGGTTGCCACTGGTATAGCCAGGTTTCCGATACGGCAGAGCCCTGGCCGTCACGCAAGTACAAACGCAGGTCGACCGGGTCCGCGCCATCCGGCACCAGGTCGAAGTTGCAGCGCCAGCCGTTCAGCTCTTTGATGGGCCGGGCGGCGGCGGCTTCGATGCGGCCTTTCGACGCGGTGACCACGGGCTCCAGTTTGTCCTTCCAGCCCAGTTCCGCCAAGCGTCCGCCGCGAAAATCGACGACGAATTTACGCGAGTACACCGTTTGCTTTTGGCCGGGGATTCCGCCAACGCCGGTGCGGGTGGCGATGACTTCGCCATTGTTGGGACGCACCGGTGGTTCGTTGCCCCAGTACATGCGGTAGGCAAACGACAGGCGCTGGCCGGGCACGACCGGTTCGACCGGGTTCCAGAAAGCCACGATGTTGTCGAACGTTTCATCCTGGGTGGCCAGTTCCACCAACTGCACCGCGCCCTTGCCCCAATCGCCCAGCGGTTCTATCCACAATGACGGGCGCTTGTCGTAATAAGCGCCGTCGTCCTGGTAGTGGTCGAAATTCCGGTCGCGCTGCAACAGGCCGAAGCCACGCGGATTGGTGTCGAAAAACGAATTCAGGCGGGTAAACGGCGGATTCATCAACGGGCGCCAGATCCATTCGCCGGAACCGGTATGCATGGACAGGCCGTCGGTGTCGTGGATTTCCGGGCGAAAATCATCGCCACGGCGTCTATCGTATTCGCTGTGCTGGAACATGGAAGTCATGGGGGCTATCCCCAAGCGCTCGATGGGCTTGCGCGGGAACAAATGCGCTTCCACCTGCATCACCGTGGGCTCGCCGGCGGTGACGGCAAAGCTGTAAGCGCCCGTGGTGCTGGGGCTGTCCAGCAGGGCGTGTATCATCACCGTATGCGAGTCCGGCGCCGGCCGCTCCAGCCAGAACGCGCGAAAATCAGGAAATTCTTCTTCACGGCTCATGCCGGTATCGATCGCCAGACCGCGCGCCGACAGGCCGTATTGCATGGTGCTGCCGACCGCGCGGAAATAGCTGGCACCGAGAAAAGAAAACATGTCCCGCTCGAAATCGCCCCTGACCGACATGCGGAAACCGGCAAAACCCAGATCGCCGGGATGTGAGGGCGGTTTCACCTTGGGGCCGAAATCGAACAGCTTGCGCGAATAGGTAATGGGGAAAGCTTTATCGCCCACCACTTCGTGCAGCATCACCGGCTTTTTGAAAAACAGGCCCAAATGGAACAAGCGGGCTTGAAAGTTCAGGTCTTGCTTGGCCCACAGCACTTTGTCGGCGCGAAACTTGATGGACTGGTAAGCGTCCCAGTCCAGGTCGGCCACCCAGCCCGGCAGGGCGGCGCCGGGGCCGGCATAAGGCGATTGCGCCAAGGTTTGCGCCTGTTCCAGCAACCAGTCCTTACTGAAGGGCACGCCTTCGGCCTTGCTTTTGGCTTCCGCCCGACCCGATGCCAAAGGCGCGATAGCAGCCCAGGCGGCCAAAGCCCCAATCCGGTTGAACAGTTCTCGACGCGTCATCGGCATACTCTAGTCCTCGCTAATGATTGAAAGGTGAATTCGACAGGACACTTTACCCAGCGCGGTAAGCATAGTCCACTGATGGGGAGGGGGTGCGCTGGTGGGCACAACTCCCGGCCCAGCTCCCTTGTTTCATTCCGCCGTTGCGATAAGCGTTGGAGTAATGTTGTCGAAACAAGCTTCGGAATGTGTTGCGCTTCAGCTTTTCGCCTTCGCTTTGGCGAACAAATCCCCCATGGTCGAACGCGCCACCGGAGCCGGGGTACTTTTAGAGGGCGTCCGTGCACGCGAGTGGCTGGGGCCGCTGTCGGCGCGGCGGCTTTGCGGCGGGATGCCGCTGTCGGCGTTGCCCGATGCCCCCTGGCTGTCCTGCTGCTTTTTCATCGACAGCGAGATGCGCTTGCGCGCCACGTCGACTTCCTGCACCCACACGTTGACCACGTCGCCGGTTTTGACCACTTCGTGCGGGTCTTTGACAAACTTGTCGGCCAGCTGCGATACGTGCACCAGGCCGTCCTGGTGTACGCCGACGTCGACGAACGCGCCGAAATTGGCGACGTTGGTCACCACGCCTTCCAGCCACATGCCGGGCTTGAGGTCGGAAATTGCCTGCACGTCTTCTTTGAACGTGGCGGTTTTGAACTCGGGGCGCGGGTCGCGGCCGGGTTTTTCCAGTTCTTTGAGTATGTCGGTGACGGTGGGCAAGCCGAAGCGCTCGTCGACATATTTATCCGCGTTCATGCTGCGCAGCAGGGCGGCATTGCCGATGATTTCGCGGATGTCCTTGCCGCCGTCGCTCATGATTTTGCGCACCACAGGGTAGGCTTCCGGGTGGACGGCGGAAGCGTCCAGCGGGTTGTCGCCC
Organism: Methylococcaceae bacterium; assembly: GCA_004299145.1. Lineage (GTDB taxonomy): Bacteria > Pseudomonadota > Gammaproteobacteria > Methylococcales > Methylococcaceae > Methylogaea. Next base: position 43,617 of record SCQD01000287.1, read on the forward strand.
TGGCTGATGCGCAAAAAGCCGGCGGCTTGTTCGAAGGTTTTCGGCCCCAGGCGCGGCACTTTCAGCAGATCCTGGCGGGTTTTGAACGCGCCGCCGGCATCGCGCGCCTCGACGATGTTCTGGGCGATGGTTTGCGTCAGACCGGAAACATAGCGCAGCAGCGATACCGACGCGGTGTTGACGTCCACGCCCACGGCATTGACGCAGTCTTCCACCACGGCGTCCAAGCTGCGCGCCAGCTGGCTCTGGTTGACGTCGTGCTGGTACTGGCCGACGCCGATGGCTTTGGGTTCGATTTTCACCAGTTCGGCCAGCGGGTCTTGCAGGCGGCGGGCGATGGAGACCGCGCCGCGCAGCGATACGTCCAGATCGGGGAACTCCTTGGCCGCCAGTTCCGAAGCGGAGTACACCGAAGCGCCGGCTTCCGAGACCACGATTTTGGTCAGGCCCAGTTCGGGGTGGCGCTTGATCAGGTCGGCGGCCAGTTGGTCGGTCTCGCGCGAGGCGGTGCCGTTGCCGATGCTGATGAGCTTGACGCCGTGTTGTTTGGCCAGGTGCGCCAGGATGGCGATGGACTGGTCCCACTGGTTTTTCGGCTGGTGCGGATAGATGGTGGCGGTGTCCAGCACTTTGCCGGTGGCGTCGGAAATGGCCACTTTGACGCCGGTGCGCAGGCCGGGGTCCAGGCCCATGGTGGTTTTGGCGCCGGCCGGAGCGGCCAGCAGCAGGGCTTTCAGGTTGCGGGCGAACACGCGGATGGCCTCTTCTTCCGCGATTTCGCGCAGACGCTGCGTCACGTCCAGCTCGATGCGGGTGAACAGCTTGATGCGCCAGGCGAAGCGCACGGCTTCGGCCAGCCAGGCGTCGGCGGGACGGCCCAGATTCTTGACGGCAAAGCGGGCGGCGACCAGCCCTTCGCAGGCCTGGTGCGCCACGTCCGGCTCTTTGCCGGGCAGCAGGTCGACGCGCAGGATGTCTTCATTGCGGCCACGCAGCAGGGCCAGGGCGCGGTGCGAGGGCACTTGGGACAGCGGCTCGTCGTAATCGAAATAATCGCGGAACTTGGCGCCTTCCTGTTCTTTGCCGGCCACCACGCGGGAGGTCAGGATGGCTTCGCTCCACAGCTTTTCGCGCAAGCGGCCGGTGAGTTCGGCGTCTTCGGCGAAGCGTTCCATGAGGATTTGCTTGGCGCCTTCCAGGGCGGTGTCGGTGTCTGGCACGCCTTTTTCCTCGTCGAGGTATTTGGCGGCTTCGCTCTGCGGGTCCAGCGCCGGGTCGGCCAGCAGGCTGTCGGCCAAGGGTTCCAGGCCGGCTTCGCGGGCAATCTGCGCCTTGGTGCGCCGCTTGGGTTTGTAGGGCAGGTAGATGTCTTCCAACACCGTTTTGGTGTCGGCGGCCAGGATGGCCTGTTCCAGTTCCGGGGTCAGCTTGCCTTGCTCGCGGATGCTTGCCAGGATGGTTTCGCGGCGGGCGTTCAGTTCACGCAGGTAGTACAGGCGCTCTTCCAGAGTACGCAATTGGGTGTCGTCCAGGCCTTCAGTGGCCTCCTTGCGGTAGCGGGAAATAAACGGCACGGTGGCGCCTTCGTCCAGCAGCTTGATGGCGGCGTCTACCTGGCGAGCGGCAACGTTCAGCTCTTGCGCGATGCGCGCGGTGATGTTCATGGGGTATGGAGTTCCGTGGTGGTTGAAGATATTCAGTGATGATCAGGCAGGGTTTTCGCGGCAGTGGCGATGTCTCAATCCGGGGTATACCGCAGCGATGCGAATAAAGTCCTGATCGTTGTGCAGCAGGATAAGACTATGCTCAATCGCGGTCTGGGCGATCAGGCAATCCAGCGTGGAACGTACCGTGATGCCTTGTTGCCGGCATTCGACATAGATTTTTGCCGCTGCGGCGTGGCTGTGCTCCGGGTCGTCGAAACGATAAAAGCGCTGCCCGCAGAAATAGCGGCGCAAACGCTCAAAGGCCTGGCTATGCTGTGCGCCTTGTAATATTTCCAGGTAAATGGCGTCGGTGATGCCCACCGCCAGCGGATTGGCCAACAGCGCATCAAGCAAGTCGACGTGCGGAGCAGGGCTGCCGCGCAGATAGTCGATCCAGATCGACGTGTCGACCAGATACGTCAATCGGCAATCCGGTCGCCACGCAGGCTTTTATAGTCGTAATCTTCGCGAATGCCGCCCGTGCCTTTCAAGTCGCGCACGTCCAGCCGCTTGCGGAAAGCGACAAACTCGCGCAAGGCCTGTTCGACCAGTTCGCATTTGGTTTTGATCCGGCTCAGCCGCATGGCTTCCTGCACCAGTTGGTCGTCCAGCACAATATTGGTACGCATGGTTGTACACCTCCTGATGTGTATTCTGGCGTCAAGACGCAGCTATGTACATGTTTTTCTGCGTGTGTACCTGGTTTTCCGTGTTTGTTGTAGGGGCCGGCGTTGCGCTTCGTGGTTCATAAGGCAAGCCCATCAAATGGTGGTCAAAATCGTTGCATTTTTAATGGGTTTGTAATCCTAGGACTACATACAGGCACAGCGGTGCCGTGATACTGTTTGTAACGCCAAGATCAGTTGAATTCAATGCGGCAATTGCCGGTTTTTTGACTTATTCATGGTTTCGGCGGGCCGGCGTACATGACTGAGGTTTTTGTTCTTGGTGCGAAACGGCGGCTGAATTTGTGCGGCTACGCGGCATGAAGTGGTATCTGTGTTTGGTGATGGTTTTTTGCCGGCAAAGGCTGGCATGGAAAATTCGTGCGTCAGTTTTCATGCATAAAACAGATGGTTTATGCGTCAAAAATGAGGGCTAATTCTTGTTAGGCATGGAATTATGCAATTGATATGGTTTCTACCGCGTTTAGCTATCTATGGGTCCAATCACTTATTCTCTATGTCAGAAACCGGTCATTGGCCCTGCCATGTGGATGTTATTCCTTTGCGTATTTCCGCCGCTTTTTTCCGGCGAGATGATTGATCTAAATATCGGCGATGCAACGATGAAAACTTCATTTCACGTTCCAGTAGAAAAAATATACCCTTTAGATATCACATTTGAGTTTCCTTCTGTCGAAGCACGCCTAAGCGATCAAATCGTTGGAGACAGATATAACGAGGACTGCAATGGCGATATTCGTTACGAAGAAATTCCCGAGATTCGCCGAACAGGTCTGGGGCGACCTATTCCGTTTAGAATCGTTGTTCGCAAAAAGGCAGATGAGTCTATTGTTCTTGATCGAACCATCGTATCGCTATGTATTACATCCCACGGCGGGAAAGATAAGGTGAGAACCATTGGATATTTACCCCTTGCGATTGGTGATTATGTTGCTGAAGTAATGAATCTTGAGAAGCAAGCTGGTCTAGCAGGCGTCAAAACTACTATCGGGTTATATGGCGGTCATGGCAAGTAAGAAGACAACTATAACCCTGTTTTTCAAGGTCGTGGCTGGGAGTGAATAGGGGGGGTAGGGGCAGGTCTAACATTCCAATATAACCTTCCAATCATTTGTTGGATTATGAGAACTGACCCTATTCCCCTGTACTCCAGGCGCATTTAAAGGATATGTTATTATCTCATCCGCATGAACTACACCATCAGCTACTACAGCGAGGCGGTTGAAGTGGATATTCTTGGACTGCCTGAGACATTGCAAGCGCGTTACGTGACGCTGACGCGGCGCATGATTAAGGTGGGGGCAAATTTAGGCGAGCCGCATACCGAGTCCATGGGCAATGGCCTGTTTGAACTGCGGTTGAAAGGCGTTGAAGGGATCGCCCGTGTGTTCTATTGCACCCTGGTGGGACAGCGCATCGTGATGCTGCACAGCTTTATCAAGAAGACACCCAAAACCCCGCCCCGCGAGCGGCGGATAGCCCAAACCCGAATGAAGGAGATCAAAGATGCGAACCCATGACGAAATGATTGCCGAGATGCTGAAAAACCCCGCCGTTCGCGCCGAGGTTGAGCGACTGGAGCAGGAAGAAATGCCGATGTTCGACGCCATTTTGGCGGCACGCAAGGCCGCCGGGCTGACTCAGGCGCAGATAGCGGAGCGCATGGGCACGAAAGTGCCCGCCGTTGCCCGATTGGAAAACGCGCTTGTCACCGGCACATCTTCGCTTTCGCTTAATACTCTACGTAAATATGCGACGGCGTTGGGCAAAAAGCTGGAGGTGCGTTTGGCGTAGGCCGAGGATAGAGCTATGACCCAAAAAATTAAAATTGCCGGCCTGCCCGAATTCGACATTTAACAAAAGCTGGGCGGGCGGCAGAAAGAAGGTGAGCGGGGTCAGTTTTACATTCCAGCATGACCTTCCAATCATTTGTTGGATTGTGAGAACCTGACCCCGCTCCCCCTTACTACCCGTTTCCGTGACCCCGTTTCCGCCCTTTTTCTATGAGTAATGCCATAACCCTGAGCAGTCTCGCGATGCTAAAAATCAGCATCGACAACGGAGGTGACTATCTCGAATATCTTCGACCATATGTGTTGCAGGCGCTTGTGCAATCGCCTCCGGAAGCGATTACAGATGCGTCTATTACCGGTCGCATACTCGAAATATTCGGGCTCGAAATTCCTCGGCGCACTGTTCAAGTTGTACTGAAGCGGCTGGCAAAAGATGGGGTACTCAAAAAATCTGATGGTCTTTTTATTGTCGAAAAAGATTTGTCAACTACTGATATTTTGGCGGAAAAAGCAGACGCGGATCGGCATATTTCGGCCATTATCAAAGCCTTGATGACATTCGCTGAGAAAGTCTCAAATCGCCAAATAACCGAGGATCAAGCTACCGACTGCTTAATATCATTTCTGTCTCACTTTTCCATTCCATGCCTGAAGTATTACCTGCGGGGGACGGCCCTGCCTGCCACTAAGAATAATGGCGATTGGCAAATAGCGTTAGTAAGTCAGTTTGTAAATCAGTTGGCCTCAAATCCAAATTTGCTTGAATCCTTTATGAAGCTTGTTCAAGGACACATGCTTGCAAATGCATTGCTGTGTCCTGATCTTCACTCAGTTACTGACTCTTATAGGGATGTTACATTTTATTTCGATACCCCGTTACTTATTCAGTTTCTTGGACTTGACGGCCAAGAGGAAGAACAGGCTATTAAGGAAGTGGTACGACTGGTTCAGCATCTTAGAGGAAACATCGCTTATTTCTCGCATACGTTTGACGAATTGGTTGTCGCTATCAGCACCACCGCAGAGTTTATAGACTCGCCGAGGGGGCGCGGCGCAATCGTGGATGAAGCCCGCAGGTCTGGACGAACTAAATCAGACCTTCTTTTAATCGCGCAAAACGCATCAGATCTACTTGCGGAGGCAAAGATTTTGGCCTTTGCAACACCGGCATATAATGCAAAAACGTATGAATTCGAGATCAGCGAAGAG
>SCQD01000288.1 GCA_004299145.1 Methylococcaceae bacterium
TGGAGGTCCTCTGGTTGAAGAGCCAGGGATTTCAGCATCGGGAAATCAGCCTTGCCGCAGGGGTCAGCAACAAAACGCTGGTGACTTATTTGCATCAATGCGTATTTCAGAGCATCGTGACCGCTCATTTCGCTAAATCGTGACCAGCGATTTCGGTCTATCGTGACCGGCTGTTTCGCTAAGTCGTGACCGATTTTTGGTGTCGAGCGAAATAGGCGGTCACGACTTAGCGAAATAGAAATCAGCTCAAGAAAGGTGTTGCGCATGAACTAGGAGACCGCGCATCCTCCCGCGATTTTGGCGGGGGAATGACATGCCGGTAAGACAAGTATCCATGCGTAAAATCAAAGAATGTCTTCGTCTGAAATGGTCGTGTGGGCTCTCGCACGCGCAGACCGCCAACGCCTTGGGACTATCCAAGGGCGTCATCAGCAAATATGTCCAACTGGCTCAAGCCGCGGGTCTGGATTGGGACCAGGTTTCTCCGCTTGATGAAGCCGATCTTAAGCCGCCTGCTCATCCCCGGCGCCCCACGCCCCCGAGGCGCTCGCCCGCTCCCCGACTGGGACATCGCGCATCGCGAGATGCATAAGAAGGGCGTCACGCTGCAGTTGCTGTGGGAAGAGTATGTCGAAGCCAATAGCGGCGTCGCCACTTACCGCTACACGCAGTTTTGCAGCCTGTATCACGCTCATGCCGCCACGCTCAAACGCTCCATGCGCCAGATTCACCGCGCTGGCGAGAAGCTGTTCATCGACTATGCCGGACCTACCGTGGCTCTCATCGATCAAGCCACGGGTGAGATCAGCCAGGCACACGTCTTCGTGGCGGTGCTGGGCGCCTCCAATTACACCTATGCGTGCGCCACGGCCAGGGAGACGCAAGCCGATTGGTTGCATGGCCTGACAGAAGCGCTGGCCTTCATCGGCGGCGTGCCGGAAATGATTGTACCGGATTGCCCCAAGGCGCTGGTCTCCGATGCCGACCGTTATGAGCCGCAGATCAATCGCACGGCACAAGACTGCGCCCGCCATTATGGCACGGTGATCCTGCCCGCCCGTCCGCGTCACCCCCAAGACAAGGCCAAGGCGGAGGTCGGCGTACAGATCGTGGAGCGCTGGATATTGGCGCGACTGCGCCACCGCCGCTTCTTTAACCTCGCCGAACTCAATCAGGCAATACGCTCGTTGCGGGATGATCTGAATCGCCGTCCCTTCCAGAAGAAGGAAGGTTGCCGTGAAGCCTGGTTCCAGTTGTTGGATCGCCCTGTTCTCAAAGCGCTGCCGTTCCACCCCTACGAGATGGCGACGTTCAAGTACTGCAAGGTCAACATCGACTACCACGTCGATATTGAGGGGCATTACTACAGCGTGCCGCACAATCTGGTCAGGCAAGAACTGGAAGCGCGGATCACCTGCGCCACGGTGGAATTGCTGTTTCGCGGCAACCGTGTTGCCTGCCATGCCAAGAGCGCCAAGCGCGGCGCGCACACCACGGTGGCGGAGCATATGCCGGCGGCGCATCGCGCGCATCTGGAATGGACGCCACAACGCCTGCTTGACTGGGGACGCGACATCGGGCCGAACACGCATTGCATCGTGGAACGCCAATTGACCGGCAAGCCGCACCCGGAAATGGGCTATCGGGCGTGTTTGGGACTGCTGGCGCTGGCGCGCCAATATGGCAAAGAGCGGCTGGAGGCAGCCTGCGCCAGGGCGGTGTCGATAGGCGCGCTGAACCGCCGCTCGGTCATCAATATCCTGAAAGCCGGGCTGGACAGCAAGCCGTTGCCCGCCACACCCGCCGAACAACAGGACGCGCAAGCGGACTGGATTTCACCCCACCACGACAACGTGCGCGGATCAAGCTATTACCACTGATGCAACCCATTGAAAGGAAACACACGATGTTGATACAACACACC
>SCQD01000289.1 GCA_004299145.1 Methylococcaceae bacterium
AGCGGATTGCGCAACAGCGTGCCGACAGCGGCATGCGTTGCCGCTACGGCAGACGCCTGCTCTGGAACCTGGCTGGCTTCGGTAGAGGAGGCGTCGACCGCCAACGGCATTGCAATGATCGGTGCCGTATATGCAGGGGCCATTTCAACGGCGGCCACGGCATCCACGGGCGCTGCTTCGACGGATGGAATCACGGTGGCGGCTGGCTGGGAATGGGGCTGCGGCATTAGGACGGCTTCGTTCGGCAGCACGGGTTGTTCCACAATCAGGGGCGCGTTTTCCTGTCGTGGTATTTGACGGGCGGCCTGGCGCGCCCTGGCAAGTGAGCAATCGCATCCGTCCTGCTCGGTTCTTACGATGTAGCACACGAGTCCAAACAGTGCAGCCAGTATCAATGCAATGAATAATTCCATAACAGCCCCCCTTGGAGTTTATTGGCGAAGAGTCATTTTGTCGGTAAGCCTTGATGTGGGCTTGAGCGTATATCCGCCGCACCGGCAAAATCGATTCATAGCAAAAGCGCTCACCGTAGTGGATAAGATCGGGGGAACGGAATCGCCGCGCAGGGCTCGGATGGGGGGATTAATACGCCTGCAATGGCTGATGTGTCAAGGCGTTGCTAAACGTTGAACGGAAGCCTCCATCAAAATTCCGGCGATTTTTTGCCGCCTCCATGGCGGCAATCGCCCGTCCTTGCCGCTTAAATCGCCCTTCATTGCCGCCGATGCACCGATTGTGTGAGCGACTTCTCACAATTTTCCTGGCACGTTTTTAGCTTAAACCCTGGCAAATCGCTTTGGATTTCGTCTTGGAGACTACGCTCATGTATCAGGAACCTGGAAATATCCTCACCTTTCCCGTACACGGCAACCGCGCGTTGGCGCCTGCCTGTTACGTAGAAGAAAAAATCGATGCGAACCGCTACGACCTGACCAGTATTTTGCAAACCACGCTGCTGACCGATCAGTTGCTGTCGCTGTTTTTCAACCTGATGCAACCGCGCATCGCGCTGGAAGGCTACGACTATGCCCATGCCGAACTGGAGTTGTTGTTGACCGGCGGCCAACCCGCCCGCCATCAGCTCAACTACCAGCTTAATCTGGAAGGCGAATCGCTGGGCGAGTTGCGTTTACAACGCCACTACCCTTTTGCCGCGCGCGAAGTGGAACTGTTGGATGTATTTATCAAGGCGCTGTTATATCCCTTGCGCAATACCCTGCTCTATCGCCAAGCCCTGCGCGCCGCCCGCACCGACGCGCTGACCGGGGTGGGCAACCGCGCCGATTTTCAAGCCGGCATAACGCGGGAATGCAAGGCGGCGCGCCGCCATTTTGCGCCTTTGTCGCTGGTTGCCGTCGATATCGACCATTTCAAGCGCGTTAACGACACTTATGGCCACCCGTGCGGCGACGAAGTGTTGCAGGCGGTAGCGGCTTGCCTGAAAAACACCGCGCGCGGCAACGATCTGGTATACCGCTACGGTGGGGAAGAATTCATGCTGTTGCTGTCCGACACCGGCCTGAACGACGCCGCCATACTTGCCGAGCGCTTGCGGCAGCGCGTGGAGAATCACGCCTGCCTTACCGAGCAGGCTGGTGAACTGAGGGTCACGATCAGCGTCGGCGTCGCCGCCTTGACGGCGGGCGACACCGAAGCCAGCCTGCTGCAACGCGCCGACCAGGCTTTGTACAAAGCCAAGCAGCAGGGCCGTAATCGGGTGGTGTTGGCGAACGAGGCGGTATAGTGTGGTTCCATGCCACCGTTCAGCCCCCCTTTCCTAAAGAGGGGAGAGCTTGCGAAGGCAGAACGCTGACGGTTCCGTCGACTTCCGCCGGGCACTTTGGATTTTGCAGATATTTTGGAGTTTACTCAGATGAAAACCGGATTAATGCTGATCTTCCTGCTCTTGCTGTCTTCGCAGGCCTATGCAAGCGACATAGCCCCGGATGCAAGCTGGCATCTGCAATTGAACGGCAAACTCAAACGCCCTGACCGGCAGGTTTACGACATCGATCTTTTCGATACCAGCCGCGCGACTATCGCCGCCTTGCACGCCGAAGGACGCAGCGTGATTTGCTATTTCAGCGCGGGTTCCTGGGAAAATTGGCGGCCTGATGCCGACCTATATCCCGGCGCAACCAAAGGCAATCCCCTGGCCGGCTGGCCCGGCGAACAATGGCTGGATATCAGCCATCCGGGCGTATTGGACGTTATCCGCACACGGCTCGATCTTGCGGTACAGAAAGGCTGTGACGGTGTCGACCCCGACAACGTGGATGGTTATGCCAACCATACGGGATTTGCGCTGACCGCCGACGAACAGCTCGCGTTTAATGCCGCCATTGCCGCCGAAGCGCATGCCAGAGGACTCGAAGTGGGTTTAAAAAATGCGCTGGAGCTGGTGCCGCAACTGGTGGACCAGTTCGATTTCGCCATCAACGAATCGTGTTTTCGCTACAGAGAATGCGGCTTGTTGCAGCCCTTCGTGCAACAAGGCAAAGCCGTGTTTGTCGTGGACTATGGCAGTGTCAGCAAAACCCGCTGCACATCCGCAAAAACCATGGGGCTAAACCTGCAATTTTATCCATTGAGTCTTACCGGCGTCAGTCGCCTTTGCCCCCGGTAAACGCCCCATCACCACCATCATCACTCCCTGACCGGCCGCTTATCCAACTTGCGTTGCAGGGTGCGGCGGTGCATCCCCAGGGAACGGGCAGCGGCGGATATATTACTGTCGTGCTCCATCAGCACTTTTTGCAGGTGCTCCCATTCCAGGCGTTTCACCGACAGGGGTTTGTCTTTGATCTGAACGTTGGCATCGCCTTCGTCTTTATGCAGCGCCGCAACGATTTCATCGGCATCGGCGGGCTTGGTGAGGTAATGCGTGGCGCCCAGCTTGATGGCCTCCACGGCGGTGGCGATACTGGCGTAACCGGTCAGCATCACGATGCGGGTGTTGCTGTCGAGGGCGTACAGTTTTTCCACCAGGCTGAGACCGGATTCAAGCCCGATGCGCAAGTCGATGACGGCGTATTCAGGAGCCAGACGATCGGCCAGCACCAAGGCGTCGGCAATGTTATGCGCCACGTGCACCTCGTAATGACGCCGCGACAGCGCCATGTGCAACACTTCGCAAAAAGTGGGGTCGTCATCCACCAGCAACAGGCTGGGTAATTCTTCGTCGTGGCCGGGGTAAGCTTCAGTGTTCACGGGTTTCAGCGGGTATGATCGGTAGCTGGATGCGGACGCAGGCTCCGGTTTGCGCCAACCGGGGCAGGATTTCTATGGAACCGTCCATGCGTTCGATGGCGGCATGCGCCAGAAACAAGCCGACGCCCAGTCCTTGGGCCTTGCTGGTCACCACGGGTTGTTTGCCCAATACGGTCAACAGGTCTTCACGAATGCCAGGGCCATTGTCGCTGATGTCCAGGGTTAAGCGATTGGCGGTCCACCGGGCGCGGAAGCCGACGTATTTGCTGGATACCTCGGCGGCGTTATTGAGAATATTGATCAAAGCGTGCGTCAGCGTCCGTTCGGCAATGATGGATGGCACCGGCTCCACCCCATGCACATCCAACTCCAGCGGCGTTTCCGGTCGCTGGCTGCGCCACTGATTCAATACCTCGTCCAAATATTTGGACAATTGCATTTTTCGCCCGGACTCGGCGCGCATTTGCCCGGCCGAGGCGGACATGACCGACAACGCCTGTTTGCAACGGTCCACCTGATCACGCAGGATTTTCAGCTTGTCACGCAAATCCTTTTGCCCGGCCTTGTCGTAATCGTGCTCCATTTCCTTGAGCAAAATCGCCATGGTGCCGAGCGGCGTGCCCATCTCGTGCGCCGCGCCGGCGGCCAGCGTACCCAGTGAAATCACTTGCTCGTTGCGCAGTGCGTGTTCGCGCGCCCTGGCCAGTTTGCGATCCCGCTCGCGCAGCGTTTTTGCCATTTCCACCACAAAATACGCCACCAGGCCGGCGCTGAATACAAAACCAAACCACATGCCGAAAGCGTGCAGCTCCAGGTGGTTGTGTTCCATGATGGCCTGCACCCTGCCCGGCATCATTTCCGGCGCGATGGCGGGCTGAATGGCGGGCAGGGGAACGTAATTGCCGATGAGCACCGTATAACAGGCGGTGGCGAACATCACCAGATGCCAGGTGTAACCTTGCGGCAAAACGGTGGCGGCGATGATGAGCGGCAGCAGAAAAAACCAGGCGATGGGATTGGTGGCGCCGCCGGTGAAATACAGCAATACGCTGATGACCAGAATATCCCAGCCGAAATGCAAAAATAATTCAAACTCCACCACCGGCGCATCGAAATGCAGGCGCAGCCGCGTCAACCAATTGGATGCGCCGAATACGCACAGCGTACCGAACAGCGGCGCCTGCGGCAGCGGAATGTCCAAACCGTACACCGAAATAAACACCAGCAGCACGATGCCGCCGATCAATAAATTGCGCAACAGATACAGCCACAACACATGCTCTCTGCACGCAGCATCGCTTTCGGCTGGAATCAGGTTTTCCATGTAGCAAACTCGGGTGACAGGAAGACTCACATTGTAGCGTTTCTTTACGCGACATCGGACTGCGACAATTTGCCGCATTTTCTTCTTTACTTTAATCCCCTAACATACTTCCCATACGAGATGGTTATACCGATGGTGAGCGATTACGCTTGGTTTTCGTGTTTCGTAGTTTACCCTCCTAGAAGTGCCCTCTAAGG
>SCQD01000029.1 GCA_004299145.1 Methylococcaceae bacterium
GTACGGGAGACAAAAAAGGAGGAAAATAGCGCCAAATGAGCGCTGAGCGCCTCTGGGAGGCCGTGTAGGGCGGATATGAGGCTGAGTGTAGGATTTTCACGACGACATCGTGATAATTCACATATAAATCAAAGACTTATTATACAACGCCGCTATGTTTTTGGGTAGTGGCGAAATCTGACAAAGTAGAACTAAGCTCCGCTTGGGAACCCACTCCCGCGAAGCTCCGGCTTCGCGTCCGTTCAGCGGTGAACAGCGGCGCCGTGCCGATACGGGAAGCCGGAGCTTCCGGGCGGTGTTCCCAAGCTGGAGCTTGGGAACGAGCGCAACGAACTGGCGCGTCCGGCGCTGTTTCTGAATTTGCCATTGCCGGCGGCGGTTACGGCGCTGTGGGATGCCGCGCTCACCCAGGCCATGCTGCAACAGCGGTTGGCCATCGACGAAGAAGCCGTGGCCGGGCCTTTGCTGGCGGATATGGCGGCGGCATAATGCCATGCCTCACCGCGTCGTTGCTCCATAAAGGTAATAACCAATAACCGCTAGAATCACAGCAGGAAAGTTAATGCAGCTGACTAATATAATCGGCCATTCTTCGATAACCAGTCCATAGTTTAACCAAATAGCCTCACTAAGCATTAACGCCGATATCAGCGATAAAGAAAAATCCTTGGCACTCTTGGTTTTAAAAATCTTCCAGACCTGATGGTAAAGGCCATAAGTGACTAACGGACTGGAAAGAGCAATCAGCAATCGACTTACCTCCAAATAGCTCAATGAAAAATTAAACATTTGAATTTCTTGAGTATTGCATAAAGCTTTTATAAAGCGGCGAGCCCCTTGCTTTCAAGATCTTTTCGTTCTCCAATTCCAGGACCATCACAACTGCATTATTGCTATCTGGGCGTGCTATCGCGGGTTCATGAACAGAACATCCCAGCCGATAGAAAAAACTTACCATGCCTGGATCGCAATCGATAAAATTGTATTTGATCCCATCGGATAAGCCTTTCAGATACATTGCCAGGAGCATCCTGAAAGCTACGGAACCTTGGCGATAGTGCTTATCGACGATTAGCTTTGTTGAGATGGAAACCGCCTCATTGTAACCGTGTGTAATTTTATTGACGTTGTACAGCTTCAAGTAATATTCAAGATCGCTTTCATGCGCATAATTAGCCAAACAGGTTCCTATGGAACGGTTGTTCAGAAATGCGCCGAAAAGCAATCCCGTTTCATCCAGAGGGTCACACAGCACTTTTTTATCATGGCAGACAAAAGCATGCTTATCGATTACCCAGCCAAACTCGCCGATACAAACCTCATACCTTAATTGAAAAATCCGCTCCCTTTCCTGTTTGTTAAGATCATGCTTAATTTTCATGAAAGCCACCCAGCGCTTGACAAACGGGCGCACTCGCCGTCAATGTGTTGGCGGTCTGTAAAGCGTGATGCCGTTTTTCTGCGGCAGCCCCGCAGCAATCCGCAATTTTGTTTCTTCAAAGGTTTCTTCATGGCACTCCTCTTTGACGAGGGCGCCACAATATACAGGCGAAATGTAGGGGCATAGTCTCTATTCAGAGACTGCCGATTCGCTGTATTGCCGGAGGACGGGTGGGAATCGCGCCGGGTCTAATGCTGTAGCCAGAGAGCCATCAGTCCGGTGCGTCCCTTAACGTTGAACTTGCGGTAAATGCGGGTGGCATAAGTATGCACGCTGGATACAGTCAGTCCTAGATTGTCTGCGATACCTTTTTCAGCTTCGCTACCGAGCAAGGCGTTGAGTATCCGGCGCTCGGCGGCGGTCAGCGGCTTTTCGGCGAGCAATATGCCGTGATGCAGCGCGATTTGGCGATGAAACCATTTCAGGGGACGTGCAGCCTCGTCCAGCAGATCTCTTTCGGCCTGACCAAACAGTTGTCGGTGTTGACCAATACGTTCAAAGCCCAGCCAGGATTCGATGTCCTCGCCGAGCGGGGTGACAAGGCAGATGGCGTCCCGAATTTCGAGGGGCTCGAAATGCAGGTGGTAGAACGCGGATTCAAACCATTCAGGAGGAACCAGTTCGTGGTGGATGTTGATGCGGTAATTACCAGCGCCGCGCACATTGGCTACGATGCTCGGATCGACCACTCCGGCTTCGATAAGCCGGCGGTGTGCCTCGTAATTCACATCCAGCGCCGGTCGCGGATATAGATAGCGGATAGCGGCCGGTCGCCATCCGTGCAATGGATCACGACCGCGGCACATACGCACCGAACCCAGCCAATAGGCCTGCTGGGCATTGATCAGGCTGCATATCCGCGTCAGTATGCCCGTGAGCCCTGCCTCGACGCGGGCCGCCGAACCCAATTCGGCAAGCTCGTCCCACAGCGCATGGATGTCCGATTTTTTTGAATTCATGTTCGCTGTGATTTTGGCGGGCAGAAATTTGTGGGCTAACGTACCCTACGTCAAGGGTAAGCGTCCAGCCACACCCCTCATTCGGCGAGCATTTGCTGGTGGATATGGCGTGCTGAACGACAGCCTGCCCGGCGTCTGCGCTATTGTTTCGAGCGATGTCTGAAAACTGGAGAATATGATGCGAACAACCGTAAATATCGATGACGATCGTGTACGATAGCAAGCGTTAGGTATGTAACGCCCAGTATTGAGCGTTAGTCGGCAAACCCAAACTCCCGAGGACGACATGAGCCATTTTCTCGACCGTTTGACCTTTTTCAAAAAGAAGGTGGATACGTTTTCCGGCGATCACGGCATCGTCACCACCGAAGACAGAAGCTGGGAAGACAGCTACCGGCAACGCTGGCAGCACGACAAAATCGTGCGTTCCACCCACGGGGTCAACTGTACCGGCTCATGCAGCTGGAAAATTTACGTCAAAAACGGCCTAGTCACCTGGGAAACCCAGCAGACCGATTACCCGCGCACCCGGCCCGACCTGCCGGACCACGAGCCGCGCGGCTGTTCCCGCGGCGCCAGCTATTCCTGGTATCTGTACAGCGCCAACCGCTTGAAATATCCCATGATCCGTGGGCGGCTGGTCACGCTGTGGCGCGAAGCGCGGCAAACGCTGGCGCCGGTGGAGGCCTGGGCTGCCCTCGTGGAAAACCCGGATCAGGCCAATGCCTATAAATCCCAACGCGGCCTGGGCGGTTTCGTGCGCGCCGGCTGGGAAGAAGTCAACGAAATCATCGCCGCCGCCAATATTTACACGGCGAAAAAATACGGCCCGGACCGCATCATCGGCTTCTCGCCCATCCCCGCCATGTCCATGGTGTCCTACGCCGCCGGCAGCCGTTATCTGTCGCTGATCGGCGGCGTGTGCATGAGCTTTTACGACTGGTATTGCGACCTGCCGCCCGCTTCGCCGCAAACCTGGGGCGAGCAGACCGATGTGCCCGAGTCCGCCGACTGGTACAACGCCGGCTTCATCATGATGTGGGGCTCCAACGTGCCGCAAACGCGCACGCCGGACGCCCACTTCATGACCGAGGCGCGCTACCAGGGCACGAAAATCGTCACCGTGTGTCCGGATTATTCCGAAGCCAGCAAATTCGCCGATCTGTGGCTGCACCCCAAACAAGGCACCGACGCCGCGCTGGCCATGGCGCTGGGCCACGTGATATTGAAAGAATTCCACGTCGAGCGGCAGAGCGAATATTTCAGCTCATACGTGCGCGAAAACACCGACCTGCCGTTCCTGGTGTTGCTGAAACAACAGGATGGCCGCTGGGTGCAGGACCGTTTCGCCCGCGCCGCCGATTTCGACGGCAATTTGCTCCAGGACAACAACCCTGCCTGGAAAACCGTCGCCTTCGACGACGCCACCGATCACATCATCGCGCCCAACGGTTCCATCGGTTTCCGCTGGGGCGAATCGGGCCGCTGGAACATCGCGGCGCAGGCGGACGACGGCACGCCCCGTGCGCTACGTTTGAGCCTGCTGGGCAACCACGACGCCGTGGCGGCGGTGGCTTTCCCCTATTTCGGCGGCAATCCACACTTCCATTTCCAACACGCCAGCCACGATGCCATCCAGGTGCGCAACGTGCCGGCGCGCAAGATCACCCTGGCCGACGGCTCCGAGGCGCTGGTGGCCACCGTGTTCGACCTGCTCACCGCCAATTACGGCATCGACCGTGGGCTAGGTGGAAGCAACCTTGCCGCGTCCTACGACGACCTGACCCCTTACACCCCGGCCTGGCAGGAAGCCATCACCGGCGTGCCGCGCGGCCAAGTCATCGCCGTGGCGCGCCAGTTTGCCGAAAACGCCGAAAAAACCCGGGGCCGTTCCATGATCATCCTCGGTGCCGGCCTCAATCACTGGTATCACATGGACATGAACTACCGGGGCATCATCAACATGCTGATGCTGTGCGGCTGCGTCGGCCAGTCCGGCGGCGGCTGGGCGCACTACGTCGGCCAGGAAAAACTGCGTCCGCAGACCGGCTGGTTGCCGTTGGCGTTCGCGCTGGACTGGAAGCGCCCGCCCCGGCAGATGAACAGCACGTCGTTTTTCTACAACCACACCAGCCAATGGCGCTACGAAAAGCTCGGCGTGCAGGAAATCCTCTCGCCGCTGGCCGATCCCGCCGATTGGCAAGGCAACCTGATCGACTACAACGTGCGCGCCGAACGCATGGGCTGGCTGCCCTCGGCCCCGCAACTGAACGCCAATCCGCTGGCCGTGACCAAAGCCGCGGAAGCCGCCGGCCAAACGCCCGCCGACTATGTGGTGGAGGCGTTGAAAAGCGGTCAACTGAAGTTCGCCTGCGAAGACCCGGACCATCCGCAAAACTTCCCGCGCAACCTGTTCGTCTGGCGTTCCAATCTGCTGGGCTCGTCCGGCAAGGGCCACGAGTATTTTCTCAAATACCTGCTCGGCACCCAGCACGGCGTGCAAGGCAAAGACCTGGGCGAGCAAGGCCACGCCAAGCCGCAGGAAGTCGCCTGGCACGAGCAGGCGCCGGAAGGCAAGCTGGACTTGCTGGTAACGCTGGACTTCCGCATGTCCACTACTTGCCTGTACTCCGACATCGTACTGCCCACCGCCACCTGGTACGAGAAAAACGACCTCAACACCTCGGACATGCACCCGTTCATCCACCCCCTGTCCAAAGCGGTGGACCCGGCTTGGGAATCGCGCTCCGACTGGGAGATTTACAAAGGCATCGCCAAAAAATTCTCGGAACTGGTGGTGGGGCAGCTGGGCGTGGAAAAAGACCTGGTCACCGTGCCCATCCTGCACGACACGCCGGGCGAGCTGGCCCAGCCCATGGAGGTGCAGGACTGGAAGCGCGGCCAGTGTGAACCGGTGCCCGGCAAAACCCTGCCCAACCTGGTGGTGGTGGAGCGCGATTATCCCAACACTTACAAAATGTTCACCGCGCTCGGCCCTTTGATGAGCAAAATCGGCAACGGCGGCAAGGGCATTGCCTGGAATACCGACAGCGAAGTGCGGCAACTGGCGGCGCTCAATCGCACCGTCACCGAGGAAGGCATCAGTCTGGGGCTGCCGCGCATCGAATCGGACATCGACGCCACCGAAGTGATCCTCATGCTGGCCCCGGAAACCAATGGCCAAGTGGCGGTCAAAGCCTGGCAAGCCTTGAGCAAAGCCACCGGCCGCGACCACGCCCACCTGGCCCTGCCGCGCGCAGACGAAAAACTGCGTTTCCGCGACTTGCAGGCCCAACCGCGCAAAATCATCTCCTCGCCCACCTGGAGCGGCCTGGAATCGGAGCACGTGTGTTACAACGCCGGCTACACCAACGTGCACGAGCACATCCCCTGGCGCACCCTCACCGGCCGCCAGCAGTTCTACCAGGACCATCCGTGGATGCGCGCCTTCGGCGAAACCCTGTGCGTCTACAAGCCGCCGGTGGACACCCGCAGCATTGCGCCGGTGCTGGGGCAAAAACCCAACGGCAACCCGGAACTGGTGCTGAACTTCATCACGCCGCACCAGAAGTGGGGCATACACAGCACCTATTCCGACAACCTGTTGCTGCTTACCCTGTCGCGCGGCGGCCCCATCGTCTGGCTGAGTGAAACCGATGCCACCGAGGCGGGACTGAAAGACAACGACTGGGTGGAGGCGTACAACGTCAACGGCGCCTTGGTGGCGCGCGCCGTGGTCAGCCAGCGCGTGCCGCAGGGTATGGTCATGATGTACCACGCCCAGGAAAAAATCGTCAACATGCCCGGTTCGCAAATCACCGGAACGCGCGGCGGCATCCACAATTCGGTGACCCGCGCCACGCTGAAACCCACCCACATGATCGGCGGCTATGCCCAGCAGAGCTACGGTTTCAACTACTATGGTACGGTGGGCTGCAACCGCGATGAATTCGTCATCGTGCGCAAATTGGCGAAAGTGGACTGGCTGGACGATGAGCCTGAGCAGGCGGTGGAAGCAGCGGGGTAATCCATGGCGCTCGTGTGCTCGGTGCTCGTTCCCAACCTCCTGGTTGGGAACGCGGCCCGGGAAGCTCCAGCTTCGCGTCTATGACGCTTTAGCCAGAACAAACGGGAAGCCGGAGCTTCCCAAACCGGGTTCCCAAGCAAGAGCTTGGGAACCAGCGGAATCGAAGGATCGCGCGAATAACCAGCTTAAAACAAAACAGAGGTCCGCTATGAAAATCCGCGCCCAAATCGGCATGGTGCTGAACCTGGATAAATGCATCGGTTGCCATACCTGTAGCGTCACCTGCAAAAACGTCTGGACCTCCCGCGACGGGGTGGAATACGCTTGGTTCAACAACGTGGAAACCAAGCCCGGCATCGGTTTTCCCAAAGAATGGGAAAACCGGCAAAAATGGCAGGGCGGCTGGAAACTGAAACCCAACGGCAAAATCGTGCCCCTGCAAGGCGGCAAGCTGCAAACCCTGCGCAATATTTTTGCCAATCCCCATCTGCCGGACATCGACGATTATTACGAGCCTTTCGATTTCGATTACGGCCACTTGCACAATGCACCGGCCGGCAAGGCCGCTCCCACCGCCAGGCCGCGCTCGCTGATCACCGGCGAACGCATGGAAAAAATCAGCGGAGGGCCGAACTGGGAGGAAATCCTTGGCACCGAATTCGAATCGCGCAGCCGCGACGTCAATTTCGATCAGGTGCAAAAGGACATCTACGGCCAGTTCGAAAACACTTTCATGATGTACCTGCCCCGGCTGTGCGAGCACTGCCTCAACCCGGCCTGCGTGGCCGCCTGCCCCAGCGGTGCCATTTACAAGCGTGAAGAAGACGGCATCGTGCTGGTCGACCAGGATAAGTGCCGCGGCTGGCGCATGTGCGTGTCCGGCTGTCCGTACAAAAAAATCTATTACAACTGGCAGACCGGCAAGTCGGAAAAATGCGTGTTCTGCTATCCGCGCATCGAAGCGGGCGAGCCGACCGTGTGCTCGGAAACCTGCGTCGGCCGCATCCGTTATCTGGGGGTATTGCTGTACGACGCCGACCGCATCGCAGCCGCCGCCAGCAGCGGCTCGGAGCAGGATCTCTATCAGGCCCAGCTGGATATTTTTCTCGACCCCAACGATCCCGCCGTATTGGCCGCAGCGCGCACGGCGGGCATCCCCGAGTCCTGGCTGGAAGCCGCGCAAGCCTCGCCGGTGTACAAGCTGGCGCTGGACTGGAAAATCGCCTTTCCCTTGCACCCGGAATACCGTACCCTGCCCATGGTCTGGTACGTGCCGCCGCTGTCGCCCATTCAAGCTGCTGCGGAAACGGGACAAATTGGTTTTGGCGACAGCATTCCCGACGTGCACTCGCTACGCATCCCGGTGCGCTATCTCGCCAATCTGCTGACCGCCGGCCAGGAAGCGCCGGTGGTCTTGGCCCTGCAACGCTTGTTGTCCATGCGTGCCTATATGCGCACCAAAACGCTGGACGGCGTGATTAACTCCGCCGTACTGGACAGCGTCGGCTTGAGCCAGGTCCAGGTGGAAGACATGTACCGCTATCTGGCGCTGGCCAACTACGAAGACCGCTTCGTGATTCCCACCAGCCACCGCGAATACACCACCGCTACCTTCGATGCCTACAGTGAACGCGGCGGCTGTGGCTTCAGCTTCGGTAGCGGCTGTCATGACGGCGGCCCCGCCAATCTGTTCGGCGGCGCCAAGCAGAGCCATAAGCGCACGATTCCGATCAAGGCGGTTGCCCGGTGAGCGATCGCTGGTTGATCCTCAAAGTATTATCGGTACTGCTCAGTTACCCGGAGCAGGCAGCCATAACTGCGCTGGATGAAATGGCGGAAGTCGTGCGCCTGGAACGGCGCTTGGCGCCTGAACAGCAAACCGCCCTGCTGGCTTTTATCGACGCGTGGCGTGGCGGCGATTTGCTGGACTTGCAGGCCGATTACGTCGCCTTGTTCGACCGGGGGCGGTTTTTATCCCTCCACCTGTTCGAACACGTACACGGCGAATCGCGCGACCGGGGACAGGCCATGGTGGATTTGCTGCAAATGTACGAGTCGCACGGTTTTGCCCTCGCCGCGCGGGAATTGCCGGACTATATTCCTTTGTTTCTGGAATACCTGTCGCTGCAAACGCCGGCTGTTGCCGTCACCCTGTTGCAAGACGCCATGCCGATATTGGGGTTGCTGGGAGCGCGCTTGAACAAGCGCGGCAGTGCTTATCGGGTAATTTTTGATGCTTTGGCCGGCATCGCCGGCGCGCCGGCCGAACTGGAACGCCTGCATCGGCAGGCTGCTGAAGAAGGCCCGGACGCCACCGTGCAACACATGGACGAGATCTGGGAAGAAGAAGCCGTCAGTTTCATGGCAAACCCTGCCGTTTGCCGCTGCGGTGTGGATTGATGCCATGAAGACAAAAACGCGGCAAGAATAACTTTTGGGGTAATTATGGATTTCGTGACTTTTATGGCCGATGTAAACCGCCATGCCTGGCATGACGAGCTGCCATTGGTATGGTCGATGGTCATAGCGATCTTCGTGGTTGCCGTGCTGCGCCTAAAGCCCGACGTCAAAAAATCGGTATTCATCACCGTTGCTTTCTTTCTGCTCAGCCTGCTCGGTTTATTGATCAGCGGGCTGATTTTCTCCCTGGGATTTGAAAGCTGGGGACGCGCCCTTCACGAAACGTTTATCATCATGGAAGGGATATTCGTAATCCGCCTGGGCGGAATTGTTGTCTTTCGTTTACTGTTGCCTGGGTTGCGCATCAGGCAGCCGGGCATCCTCGAAGATATTACGGACATTATCGGTTATTGCGCATGGCTGATGGTGCGCTTGCATTACGCCGGCCTGCAATTATCCGACATTATCGCCACTTCGGCCGTTATTACCGCCATCTTGGTTTTTTCCATGCAAGACACCCTGGGAAATATTTTGGGTGGATTGGCTTTGCAACTGGATAACTCCATCGACATCGGCGATTGGATCAGGGTAAGCGATACCGTAGGGCGAGTGGTCGAGATGCGTTGGCGCCACACCGCCATCGAAACCTCCAATTGGGAAACCGAGGTGATTCCCAACAGTTTGCTGGTAAAAAGCAAATTCACCGTGCTGGGGCGGCGTAAAAATCATCCCCTGCAATGGCGGCGCTGGATACGCTTCAATGTGGGTTATGCCACGCCGCCGGGCAAAGTCATCAACGCCGTACAGAACGCCGTCAGGGAGGCCCGCATTGCGAATGTGGCGGCCTACCCACAGCCCAGTTGCGTTACCCTGGACTTTGAAGCCAGTTTCATCCGCTATGGCTTACGTTATTGGCTGACCGAACTGGATGCCACCGATTCCACCGACACTGCGGTACGCTCCCGCATATATGCCGGACTGCAACGTGAGGACATTTGTTTTTCTTGCCCCGAGTATAACGTGCACGTAACGGAGGCAGGGGGCAGCTATGAACGCGCCAAGCTCAGTAAAATCCGCCATGAATGCATACAGGCGCTGCGCAAAATGGAACTCTTCCATTCGCTCACGGAAGACGAGCTATTATTCGTGGCCGGCAGATTGAAATATTCGCCTTTTGCGAAAGGCGAACTGATTACCCGCCAAGGGGATGCTCCCCACGACTGGTTGTACATTTTGCTGGAAGGACAAGCGGACGTATTTCTGGAATTGCCTGATGGCGTGAAGCGCCACGTGGGCTGCATGACAACGGGAAACCTCATCGGAGAAATGGGGCTGATGACCGGCGCGGCGCGTAGCGCCACCGTAATCGCAAAAACGGACACGATGTGTTACCGTCTGGATAAGGAAACTTTTAAAACAGTATTAACCAATCGGCCGGAATTGGCGGAAGAACTCAGCCGGATTCTTGTCAATCGCCGCTTTGCCCTGGATAACCTGCAGCAGGAAGTTGACGCGGAACTGAGCGCCAAACAGCTGACTCAGCAACAAAATAGCATATTGGAAAGAATAAGGACGTTTTTTGGTCTGGATGCCTGACTGTACCCGCCATGAAGAGATTGCTCCATGAATAACTTTAATACTTTCTTGTTCGGCTATTATCCCTATATCGCCGCCACCGTGTTCCTGCTCGGCAGTCTGGCCCGTTTTGAGCGGGATCAATTCTCCTGGCGCAGCGGCTCCAGCCAAATGCTCAGCAGCAAAGAACTGCGGCGCGGCAGCAATCTGTTCCACGTCGGCATCCTGCTGCTGTTCTTCGGCCACGCTTTCGGTCTGCTGACCCCACCCGCCGTGTACCACGCTTTCGGTTTGACCACTTCAGCCAAACAGATACTGGCCGTCATCGCCGGCGGCATTTTCGGCGGCATCTGCTCTGCCGGGCTGTATATTCTGCTGCGCCGCCGCCTGACCGATCCACGCATTCGCGCCACCAGCAGCCGCATGGATATATTCATTCTGGGTTTGATCGCCTTGCAATTGATGTTGGGCTTGCTGACGCTGCCGGTTTCGCTGTTTCACCTGGACGGCAATAATATGCTGCTGTTGGCCGAGTGGGCGCAGCGCATCGTCACTTTCCAGAGCGGCGCGGCCGACGTCATCCTCAGCGTCAACTGGCTGTTCAAACTGCACTTGTTCTTCGGCATCACCCTTTTTCTGGTGTTTCCGTTCAGCCGTCTGGTGCACATCTGGAGCGTGCCGCTGGCTTATCCGCTACGGCCTTATCAGGTGGTGCGCAGGCGGTAACCCATCATCCCAAAAACTCCCGCGCAGCCTGCAGAAATGCTTCCGGCTGATCAACGTGCAGCCAGTGCCCAGCGCCATGCAGGGTGCGAATATGGGCGTGGCAAAAATGCCGGCCGATGGCGGCATAGTGCTCTGGACGCACATAATCGGATCGTTCCCCAGCCAGAAACAGGGTTGCCCCCTGGTAGGGTGGGAAGTGGTCGATGGCGGGGGCGGCCAGCAGTGCCGGCAGGTTGGCACGAATCGATGGCAAGTTGACGCGCCAACGATAACCCGCCGACGTGGTAATGAGGTTTTGCAGTAAAAACCGGCGTAGCGTGGCCTGCGGAATAGCGGCAGTCAGGCGGGCGTCGGCCTCCTGCCGGCTGTTGAGACCGGCCAGAGGCAGTGCTTCCAGGGCATCCAGCAAAGGCTGGTGGTGGTCGGGATAGTCAGCGGGTGCAATGTCGGCCACCAGCACGCGCGATACCCGTTCGGGATGCGCCATGCTGAGATGGATGGCCAGCTTGCCGCCCATGCTGTGGCCGATAACGTGCGCGGTAGGCCATTGCAGCGCGTCCAGCAGCGCCAGCACATCAGCGGCCATGCTGGGGTAATCCATGACATCGCGATGAGGGGAAGCGCCGTGATTGCGCAAATCGGGTACGGCAACCCGAAACCGGTCACTCAGGCACTGGGCAACAGCGTGCCAATTTCGCCCACTACCCAATAATCCGTGCAAAATCAGTACAGTCGGCCCCGTATCTCCAAAACAGGCATGGACCAGCGGCACCGGCGACTTCACAACAGCAAGGCAATCAGCATTATCACCACGACTACGCCGACAGCCGCCAGAATGGCTACGTCGGCTTCGCTCCAGGCATTTTTCCAGGCTATCATCGCGTCGACGGTATTGCGCCACCACTGCAGGACGGCAAGGTAAGCAAGCACGATGCGGCGCACGATGATGCGGATCACCCAGTACAACAGCGACAACCCCATGATGGCGCCGCTCCACACGGTCACGATTTCCGCCTCACGGCGCGGCAAATGCAACACGTGCTCGTAAAACTCCTCGATCAGCATTTCCAGGGACTCGAGCAGCAGGTGCGTGCCTTGCTCCAGCAAATGCGGCAACATTTCTCCGCCGAAATAAAGCATCCCCGCCAGCGACGCCAGCAGTATCAGGCTCCGATGCCAGGGCCAGCGCTTGCGTCTTTGGGAAATAAGGGTGGCTGCCGGCACTGGTCGGGTTCCATGGATGAGGAGAGGTCAGCGATTCGGCGCCGTGTGTGGTGGCTCGGCATGGCGGGGCAAACCCATTTTTTGCAAAACCCGCCATGCCAGGCTACGGCTCATATTGTTCAGCGCATTGGGCAGAGCGGAAGGCATTTGGATTTGCAACAATTGCTTGCTGGCGCTCACGGTATATACCGGGTCCAGAATGCGCGTCCGGTATGTCAGCATCATATCGTCCACCGAGCGTTCCGCCGCCAATTGTTGCCAGGGATTGGTCGGCCACTGCGACGGCAGGGCGTATGCGTTTGGAAAAGCATCCAGGTCGTCCATCACGGTACGCATGTCTTCGGGAGAATCGCGAAACGGCAGCAACGCCATGCCGGACATCTCGTAAAACTGCCGATCCAAGGCGGGCCGATTGCCGCCGCCGTCGATGACAGCCAGCCAGTCAGGGGTCGTCTCCAGTTTGGCGACGATTTTGTCCAACACCTCCGGCTCGCGTCCATCGACGGGAACATAACGACGGCCTTGTTTGGACAAAGGTTGGCGCTGACTGTCGGTAAGAATGGCGATGGCGCGCCAGCCCAATAACCCCAAACCATGGCAGAGCACATGGGTGATGGTGGTTTTACCCGTGCCGCCTTTATTGCCGATGACGCAAATTAATCGTTGCATAGTGGGGCCATTTTAGTGGCGTGCCGTCAACACGCAAGCTCCACTTGCGCTGAATCGTTACCGTGGAAAGTCGCGGCAACCTTTACCCCATGTTTTGCAACATTTGCGTGACTTCTTCGGCTGCCGCGGGTCTACTGAAAATATACCCCTGTATTTCATCGCAACCGTTATCGCGCAAATATGACAGTTGATCCTGGGTTTCGACGCCTTCGGCTATGACGCTGAGTTTTAAGCTTTTGGCAATGGCGATAATGGTCAGCACGATTGCGGCGTCGTCAGGATTGGTATTGACGTCGTGGATAAAGGACTGATCGATTTTCAGCTTGTCGAACGGCAGATTTTTCAGCTGACTGAGGCTGGAATAGCCCGTGCCGAAATCGTCGATGGATATGGAAATGCCGGTTTTTTTCAAATATTCCAGGGTTTCACGGGTTCTGAGCGGCTCTTTCATCACCACGCTTTCCGTCAACTCCAGCTCCAGATACTCCGGCCCCAAACCACAATCGCCGAGAATTTTCATGATTCTGTCGGCAATGTCTTCTTCTTCAAATTGGCGGGCCGAAAGATTAACCGCGATACGCAGCTTGGGCAGCCCCATTTGCTGCCAGACTTTATTTTGCCGGCAAGCTTGACGCAGTACCCAATCGCCGATAGTACTGATCAAGCCGGTTTCTTCCGCCGCTGGAATAAACTGGATGGGCGGTACCAGCCCCAGCTCGGGATGGCGCCAGCGTATCAACGCTTCCATGCCGACGATACGCCCGGTTTGCTGGTTGTATTGCGGCTGATAGTTCAAGAAAAACTCGCCGCGTTCCAATGCCCGCCGCAAATCGCTTTCCAGCTTGAGTTTCTGGGAAACCGCCAGTTCCATGCTTTCTTCGTAAAACCGGTAAGTATTGCCGCGCTCTTTGGCGCGAAACATGGCGGTATCGGCGTGTTTGATCAAAAGCCCTGCATCCACCCCATCGGCGGGGGAAATGGAAATACCGATGCTGGCGCTGATATAAAACTCTTGTCCCTGAATTTTGAAAGGTCTGTTGATGGCCGTGCATATCTTGCCGGCAACCGCCGCCGCCACCTTGGGATCACTGATATTTTCCAGCAACAAGGTAAACTCGTCGCCGCCAAAGCGCGAAACCAAATCACCCACGCGCACACAGCCCTGAATGCGCATGGCGGCCGATTTCAACAGTAAATCACCGGCTTCGTGCCCCAGGGTGTCGTTGGTCAGCTTGAAACGGTCGAGATCCAGCACCAGCACGGCGTGCATTTGCACTTCCTGCTGGGCATTGTTGAGCGCTGCATCCAGCTTTTCCATAAATAAAGCCCGGTTCGGCAAGCCGGTCAGGACATCCTGATAGGCAAGGCGGCTGGCATGCTCTTCGGTGCGGCTGGCATCCAATAAACGGGCAACCCGCTGACGCAGCACCGAAAAATGTACCGGCTTTGGTATATAGTCGGTAGCACCGGCCGCAAACGCCAGTTCGATGGAGCGATCATCCTCCAGCGCAGTAACGATCAAAATAGGCGTGCTCAGGCCGTCCGGCAGCGCCCGCAGCCGTGAACAAACCGTGAAGCCGTCCATTTCCGGCATCCTGGCATCCAGCAGCACCAAGTCGGGCATGGAGTGTTCACAGACCGACAGCGCTTGGGTTCCGCTGCTGGCTTGCTCGACCCGATATCCGTCTTTTTTCAGGATGTCGCACAACGCAAAGCGTATGGTTCGGTCATCATCGGCAACCAATATATAGGGCTTGGACCGCTCCTCGTCGTCCAGGCGTTCCTGGTTGTTGTGGATTTCTTTCAGCAAGGCCGCCTTGAGCAAATCGAACTCGATAACGGCGCTGTTATAGAGCTCTTCGATACCTTGAATCTGCGCATTGCGGCCGCGTTCTTCCAGCTGCCGAACCACTTCGATCAAGCGATTGGCGCCCAGGCTCTTGCCGGCGCCTTTGATACAGTGGGCGAGTTCGGCGACGCCGGCGGCGTCATGGTTGGCGATGGCGTGCTCTATCTGTCGCAACTGAGCCGGTGTATCTTCCAGGAAAAACTCGACCATTTTGGCAAATGCGTCGCCAATGTCGTTTTTGAGTTCTTGCAGCACTTTGACGTCCAGCAATTGTTCGACAGATTCGGCTGCCTGCGGGGCTTCTTCGGCAACGGGTATTGCTGGTTGAGCGGTTTTGGCCTGATGCAGCCAATGTTCGAGCTTGCCGCGTAAAGCGCTGAGTTTCAAAGGCTTGGCCAGATAATCATCCATGCCGGCGGCCAGGCAGCGCTCGCTATCGCCTTTTTGCACATTGGCGGTCATGGCGATAATCGGCACATGGCCGGTGGTATTTGCCTCCGCTGCCCGAATGCGCCGTGTCGCCTCGTACCCATCCATTTCCGGCATGTGGCAATCCATCAGGATGACGTCGAAAGTGCGGCGCGCCATCAAATCCAAGGCTTCACGGCCGGTGGAGGCCAGTTCGATGCGGCAGCCGATTCTTTCCAGCATGGCCAGCGCCACCTGCTGATTGGGGCGATTGTCCTCCACGACCAGTACGCGGCAACCCAGATAAATCGCATGATCACGCTGGGGAAACAGCGGCAGAAATGGCTTGACGCCGGATTCCGCCGATACGATGGTGTCGTATAACAGTGAGGCTTGCACCGGCTTACTGACGGAACCGGCGATATTGGCCAATTTCGGTAGTGGTTTACCGGCATGTGCCTGACTGTTCAGCAAAATGACCTTGACCGGAGCGGCGGTAGGGTCGTCCAGCATGTCCTTGGCCAGCTGGAGGGCATGATCGTTGAGTGCGGACTGATCGATGATGGCGTAGTGGTAAGACTCGCCGCGCAGTACAGCAGCGCGCAGGGTTTCCAGCGCGGTTTCCGTGCTTGCCATGCCGGGGTTGGGGATATCCCAGCTTTGCAGCATGTTGCAGAGAAAGCGGCGAATTCTTTCGTGGTCGGCGACGACCAGAAAGCGCAATTTGACGATGTGAGACTGGTTGGTGCGAATGCTGCCGGGGGTTTCCCTGGGCTGATCGAACGGCAGGGTGAAACTAAAGCGGGCCCCCACCCCCGGCTCACTTTCGACGCTCAGGCTTCCGCCCATGAACTCCACCAACTGGCGGCATATCGCCAAGCCTAGACCAGCACCGCCGTATGCTCGGGTAGTCGAGCCATCCACTTGGAAAAAAGCATCGAAAATGTGCTTTTGAGCGGCACGCGGGATTCCTATGCCGGTATCCAACACTTCAAAGCGCAGGAAAAAGTGATCCAGGGTGGCACGCAAGAATTCGACATGTATTTCCACGCCGCCTTGCTTGGTAAACTTAACGCCGTTGCTCGCCAGATTAATCAATACTTGGCGCAGACGCGTCGCTTCACCCCGCAATGTCATGGGAACTTCCCTATCGATGTCGTAGTGCAGGTACAAGTCTTTGCTTTGTGCCTGGGCGGACAGCAGGCAGACGATTTCTTCCAGCATTTCGTGCAGCACGAAATCGACCGACTGCACTTTGTTCATGCCGGCGCCGATGCGGGAAAAATCCAGAATGTCTTCGATCAGCTTCAGCAGCTGATCGCCGGCAGTGTGGGCTACCGTCACAAACTCCAGTTGCTGGGCATTAAGCCCCATGTCGCGCAGCAATTCCAGCATGCCCAGCACAGCGTTCAGCGGCGTACGCAGTTCGTGGCTGACATTGGCGGCGAACTCGCTTTTCATGCGGGCGGTTTCCACCGCCGTATCGCGCGCACTGACCAACTCGGACTCGCGGGATTCCAGGGCTTCCATCATCTGATTGAACGCCAGCTCCATCTTGATGATGTCTTTCGGACCTTTGATGCTGGCGCGCACCTTGCCTTCACCCGTTGCAGCGCACGCCATGGCCTGGGCCAAATGCTTCAACGGCGTGGTCAGGCGCTTGCTGACGGCCACCACGACCAGCATGAAAAAAAAGGCAAAAGCGGTGGCGGCGGTCAGATTGGTGGACAAGATGCTCTCATCCATGGCTTTCAAGGTTTCCTTGCTCATCACCAAACGCACGTACCCCATCAGCTCGGGTTTGCCTTGGGTGGTCAGAAAAGGTGAAGCATGTCCCTCGACGTGCACTTCGGAAAACGAGTATACCGGCGACACAAAATACCAAGAGGATGCCGTCTCCTGGTCTACCCGCAAGTTCTCCGGCCATTGCAGGCGGTCGGGAAACGCCGTGGTGGCGTCCCCCTGCTCGAACAAGGGCTGGCGGTTGGCGTCATAAATCGCGACGCCCTTCACGCTGGGAAAGCCGAGTATGGTCTGCGCCGGTTCTTTGGCGTTTTCAGCGCTGGCATACAACAAAGCCAGGGTCGATTGCTCTGCAAAAGTCTGAGTGGCCTGCTGGCCCTGTTCGACCAGCTTGGCACGGACAATATCGCTGGTCAGCGTGGCGATGGCCAGTGACGATACCAGTGCCAGACAGAAAATTCCGGCGGAAAAAGTGAGCAGCAATTGCTGCAAAAAATTGGGGCGCAACTCGGATAACCAGACGCGGATGACCAAGGGGATGTTCATGGTGATGTGCCTCCCTTCTATCTGGATGCCGGGAAAACCAGATCAAACTTCTGCCGCTCTTGGCTTTCGAAGCGTAACCCCAGGTGTTCAGCCGTGCGAATATTGACCGCGAGCAATAAATCGCGCAGAGGTTCGATGCTGCCGGTCTTGGCGGTCCCGTTTTGCAAGCGGTTGCGTGCCATCACACCCAGGCTGCGCCCCATTGCCGTGTTGTCGGGATACATGGAAAACAAAGCGCCTTTACGCACATGGTCGGGGTTGCTTGAAAACACCACCAGATTGCTGTCCCAGGCATCTTTGAGAATAACCGGCAACAACGTGCGTTCGTCGGTGACGGCGTTATCCTGCAACAGCCAGATAGCGCTGCCGGCGTCTTTGGACTCGTCCAGCAAATTGCGGTAATGCGCCGCTGCGCTACGCACGTCTTCTGCGGGCAGGGCGTTGAGTTGCACCCCGAGTTCCTTGGCCACCTTGCGGGCTTTGTCGATCTCCCATTCGTTGCGCTTGGGGTCATACACCACTGAAACACGCCGGATATCGGGTACCAGCGCTTTGAGCTTTCCAAGCATGGCTTCCGGGTCAGGCGACAGGGTAATGCCCGACATCCCCGGTTTTTCCACGTCGGGCGAAATGAAGGCGGCGCCCACCACCACGGGCATGGCATCGCTCAACATTCTGGCGGATACCAAGCCGGCTCGCCCCAATGTGATGGCGATCGGCACGTGATCCTGTTCCAGCTGCGCCTTAACCGCATCGCCCTCAGCGTCCTCGGCCAGAACGTACGGCTTTACCGGTGCTTTAAAACCCTGCTCGATACCATTGATAATCTCCTGAAATACGGTACGGAATGGATCGCGCAGATCCGGATACACCACGGCCACTGCAACGCCTTCGGCCCGCACGGCGGCGGACGCGCAAAAAGCGGCCAGCGCTAGAGCGATCAGCGTGGCGCGGCATAAATAACGGTAGATCAATCGACTACGTCCTTGAATTTCTGGTTTTCAGAATTAGGGGCAGAAACAGATAATATTGCGTCAATAACTATCAGCGATTTATAACTATATGATTGTCTATGGCTTCCTTCCACTGACAATGCTCCAATAGCCAGATGTCGGCGAAACAACTATATCGACAAAACCTGCGCCCTTGAGAACAGCCGTCAACTCCTGCCCTGAATATTGCCTACCTTCCGTCCATAACAACATGGAAACACTCGCGGCAGCCGCCATAAACGGGCCAGTCTTATCATCGAAATAAAGTACTTCATGAATGATGATTAATCCGCCTGCTGGAAGGCTGTCATAGCTTTTTTGCGCTAAAAAACGGCATTTCTCTTCCGACCAGTCGTGAAAAATTTGGGAGTAAAAATGCACATCAGCGAATGGGTAAGGCAATTCCCAAAGATTGCCGCGAGATGTTTTCATTCTACCGCCAAGTCCATATTGCGCGATAAAGTCTTCCGCGACTTCGCAGACCGGCTCAATATCCAGAACAATCGCTTCGAGCTGCGGCCACCTTCGCAACGCTCCGATGGCGTGGGCTCCAGAACCACCGCCGATATCAAGCAGACAGCGATGATGCGAAAGCTCGATATGGGATGGCCAGACCAGCGCAGGAGCCATGCTGATGCTGTGCATGACTTTAGTAAAAGCTTTTGCGCGTTCTATTTGTTGTTCGTGCGACTGGAAGACATCATCTCCCCCATAAGTTTGCGGTTTATTGGTAAGCACCGCCTGCTTCAAACTATTAACCGAAGTAATAAAATCATTTTCTACAATTTGGTCCAGCACCCCGCCAAAGTAAGTAGGACTGTCTTTCAAAAGATAGTCCTCGGCAAGGGCGGTTAAGGCATAAGCATCGGCTTCAGTTTTCCTCAGCATGCCGAGAGCAAGATTGGTCAACACTACGGCTTCGGCTGGGCGTTCGGCGATATTTAATGCTTGTGCTATTTGCCGGAGTGATAGAGGATTGTTGTGTAGCAAAGGGAATAAATTAAGCTCATGGGCAACTACCAAAGCCGGATACCCCATCAGACCGGACATGATATCCCACAAGAAACGAACATCGCTACGGGGCATTAGTGAGTCATCGGCAACCATGTTTTTTATTCCCAAGTTTAGAAGCAAAAAGCGCTAGAAATTAAAGCGAACTTCCCCATAAATAGTGCGGCCGGCCAGCGGCAAATCATTAAGTATTGGAGCAACTGGAACTCCTGCTAAACTGGGTTCCCGTGCGTCGACATCGAACAAATTGCGTATTGAAAACGCCACTTCCCAGTGCTGCGCCAAATGCTGGCGGCGCAACGTCAAGTCGGTCAAGGCATAGTCCGCAACGGTAGGGCGGGTGTCGCCGAATACCCGATCACGCCCGACGATCCATTTGACTTGCGGGCTGAAATGCCACTGCGGCATAAACTCCCAGTTGGCGCGCAAATAGACCTGGTGACGGGGCGAATTGCCCGCGCTATAGTCCAGCGTATCGTCAGTGGACTGTTGCCAGGAATAATTACCGACTATTTTCAATTCATCGCTGGCTTTCCACTCTGCTTCCACTTCGCTGCCGTAACCGCTTTGCGTGCCGGTATTCTGGGCTACATTGTTGCTGCCGTCGGGTACATAGCGAATGATATCTTTCCACCAGTAATGAAACAGGTTCCAACCCAGGCGCAAATCGCCGCGGAGGTGGTAATCAAAAGCCAGTTCCATCGTGTCCATGGTTTCTGGTTTAAGATTTGGGTTGCCGACAGCCGGCGGATTATTTTTGTTATACATTTCTGCAAATGATGGCGCGCGGTAGGCGCTGCCATAAAGCAGTTTTGTGGTGAGATTATATCCGGTCTCCCAAACCAGTCCCCCGCGTGGATTGACAGTACCTCCAAAATCAGAGAAGCTGTCGTAGCGCGCGCCCAGAATCAATTGCCAATCTCTGGCAAACCTCCATTCGTCCTGTAGAAAAACATATTGATTGTGACGGCTTTGCGGTTGCATGAAAATTACCGACGAACCGGTTGCACTGGTTACAGGTTGGCCTGGAAGATAAGGGATGGGTTGAAAAGTGAGCGGGTCAAGGCCGAAATTCTCCGACGCCTTTACCTGATATATCGTGCTGTAGTTATACCCTGTCCCTACGCGAAATCGGTGCGAATCTATCCCACTGTATGTCCCCGACACATTAAAGCGCGCGTGGCGCTCATAAATTTCAGGGTTGCCGATATACCCGGCAGGAAACGTCACCATGCCCATGGGATCGCTGAAGTTCAATTGCCCATCGGCGCCGATCGGCAGCAGCGTGCCGGGCGGCAGCAAACGGTTAAGGCGATTTTCGCCTTCGTAGGTGGTATCCAGATAACTCAGCTGTCCTTGCACGGCCCAGTCATCGGTAAACTTGGCGTTGTTGTATGTCAGGTCGGTATTCCAGCGGTCGCTGGAAAAGCGCGCGTCCGGCGTCAAAGCCTGGGCCATGCCGACGCCCAAGCCAAAGTTTTGCCGGCGCTGTACGCCAGCGCGCAGCCGCCAGTGTTCGCGCGACAGGTCGATGCGCGCATCGAGATTATCCCGAGTCAAAGTGAGCGGTCCCGGCGCCAGCGAGGCATTGGAACCCAGCGCGGAGTCCAGTACGGTCTGCTGGTCGGCGTCGATGATGCGCTGCTGGCCGTCGGTGTTGTGGTATTCCACCATGGCCGCCACGTCAAACCCGGCCCAAGTCTCGCCGTGCAAGGCCCAGCCGTCGTAGGTATTGAAGCTGCCGACGCGCCCGCCCACTTCGGTGCCGCGAATCTCTTGCTTGGTTTTGGTGATGATGTTGATCACGCCGGCGGAAGCATCGGCGCCGTATACCGCCGAGCCGGGACCGCGGACGATTTCGATGCGGGAAATGGCCTGCACCGGCATGCCGCCCCAGATGAGGTTGCGGTCCCCCTGGTAAGAGTTGGTGATGGGGATGCCGTTGATCAGCATCAACACTTGCTGATTAAGCATAGAGTTGACGCCGCGAAAAGTATAAATTGGGTTGTAACCTATAACAGCATTGCGCGATACGTGCAACCCCGGCACGGTTTCCAGCGCATCGTCGATGTCAGTGGCGCCGATGGCCTTGATGTCCTCGGCGGTGATGACGGTGGTGACCGCCGGCGCGGTACGAATGGGCTGTACGCGCCCGGTGGCGATGCTGATCAATTCTTCGTTGCCGTAGATGGTCAGCAATTCCTTTTCGTCGACACTGAGCGCTTCAGCGTGCAGCGCACCGCTGCCAAACAGCAGACAAAAAGCGAAGCGGGTCAATTTGATCATGCCTTTCCCCCCTGATGTTTACGTTGGCGCTCAACCGTCAAGCTTGGCTTAATCATAACACCTGAATTTTGCCGGCGTAAAACTGCTGTGCGCATCAGCTTACGGTATCACCGCGCTTTAAGGCGTATGCCAGCGCCGCCGCGCGGCTCCGTTATAAACGATGCGCGTGCAGCGCAGCGGAAACAGCGTGCCTTCAGTCTGATCGATGGCATCGATGTGGCACGGAAACATGCCGCCGGCAAAGCAGGGGATCATGAAACGATAGTATTCACGGCAGGACAGCCCTTGGTCGGCGGCCAGCGCCGCCAGCAGTGCGGCGATGTTGATGTGCAGACGCCAGCGCCAACGCTTGCTCAACAGCACGTCTTCGATGGCAAAAGCCAGGCGTATGTGGGCGCCGCCGGCATACCCCAGTTCCTGGGCCAAAGCCAGCATCGGCGCGATGCGCTCGTCCTTTTGCTTGATGGGCCTGCCGTAACCGAAGATGCCTTGGTGGATTTCCAGTTCTTGCTGCACGAGTGTGGTTAAATCCATCCCCTGCTCAAGCTGCTGCTGAAAGCGGTACAACATGTCGATGCAGCGTATAACGGCCCGAAATCCGTATATCGTGGATTCGGAAATCGCCGTGGCGGCGCTGATGCCCAGCGTCGCCGTGCTGCGCGCCGTGCCGGCCAGCGCCGCCACTCGATTGTTCCAGATGCGCGGATCGGGATAATTGGCGCACAGCTTCCACATACCCTCGAACAGGCGCATTTGATTTTCGTCGAACACGCGCCCGGTAATGGCGTAAAGCAGCAATCCCATCCAGGATAACTCCTGGAAATCCTCGAATACCGCTTTGCCGCGCAAGATGGCCCCCCGCTGAGGAAACCACGCTCCCATGCTGGTCACCCAATGGTCTTCGCTGGCAAAAAGTGCTTCCGGGCCGCGCATCTGATGGTCCTCTTCAATAGGCTGCGAGTTATGAAGGAGTGCCTGGATCGTCGACTAATTCCAGGCCATCCGCAAAAAATGGAAAACGCCGCCAGCCATAGCCTTTTTGTTCCAGGGCATGCACAGCGGCGCCGGGCAAGCGCAGCCAGAGATATAACATTTCGGCTTGATCACTGTCCAGCGCTAAATCGATCATGGCGGCGGCGGCCACGCCGCTCATGGCCAGTGGACAGCCTGCCGTGGCTTCCAATGCCGCTCTGTGTTCATGCAGCCAGCCCAGCGCGCCGACGACACCGCAGTCCGCCAGCGCCGCCAACGTCCGGCGCACGGGAGCGGCGCAACTTGCACCGTGGGGATCAAAGCCGGGCGGGTGCTCCATGGGCAACCAGATATCGGCGCGCTCTTCCACGGGCGGATGTTGCAGATATTCCCGCCAAGCCGGCAGATCCTGCCCACAAGCCTGCCAAATGCACAGGGCGCGCGCCACTTCGTGGGCGCCGCCCAGTTGGCCGGCGCCCACCGCCAGCGCAGCCATCAAACAGGCGGCGTGGGTGGCCCCGCCCACGCCTCCGCACATCGCCGCGTGCACGCTGGCTTCCCTGGGGCCTGGATTGGTCAGGGCGATGGCTAAAATTTCCAGCAGCCTGGCCTGGCCTGGGCTGGGTCTTTCTCCTTTGAACAACAAATACAGATATTCGATCCAACTTGCCTGCCCCAACACATCGCCGTACACATCGTAGCCCGAGCAGTAGCATGCAGCAGCGGCAAAAGGATTGTCCGCCTCGGGAACTTCTTCCCAAATCCGGCTATGAATGACTTCCTGTGGCTTACTCATGAATCTCCCCCCAACACTTTAATGCGCGTGGATATCGGCGGCACTTTTTCTGGGTCGATGCGCACATCCAACAAAGTCGGACCCGCCCGTTGACAGATACCATTGATATCCAGGTTGTTCAAATCTTGCGGAGACCGAATGATATGTCCTTCAGCTCCCATGGTTTTGGCATAGGCGCAATAGTCAATTTCCGGTAATGCAAAAGCGATGGGCTCCGCACCGCCCAGACGCTGACCATGCTTCACCATGCCCAGCGCAGCATCGTTGAGTACCACAAAAATTACCGGCAGTTTTTCTTGTATCGCCACGGTCAATTCCTGACCGCTCATCAGCAGACTGCCGTCTCCGGTGATGCAAACCACGGGAAAACTTAGGTTCCCTAAAGCGGTGCCGATGGCCGCACCGATGGCCCAACCCATGGAATTAAATTCCAGGCAAGTTCGAAACACACCGGAATTCAGGTGCTGCTGACCGGTCAGGCCTTGGCTGCAAGAATGTAAATAGTGAATAGCCCATGCTTGACCGCTACCTGCATCAACCGCAAACCGGGTATGAATAGGAAATAATCGGGCCAACAGCCTCATTAGATGCTGCGGACTGATCGGGGTGGCGTCGGAATCGTAACTTTCCTGGTCATCCAATTTGAACGGCAACCCTGTTGGGGATTGATGAGGGCGAGGAGAAGTAAACGGCGGTGCATCGGCAAATGAGCCGGACCTGGTTTGATCCAGCGCCAACGAGTGCTGCACCCGTTCAAGCAGAAGTTGGATGACCGTTGCAACGTGACCCCGTACGTGCAGTTTGGCCATGGGGGAATGTGTCAGGTGCTCTTCGTTGACGTCGATATGAATCAAGCGACTGTTGAGCACTGCGTCATAATCCCAGCCGTTACTTGCCCACTCGCCGAGATTGGTGCCGATGGCGAGTATGGCATCCACCTGCGGATCGATCAGCGCATCCCTAGCGCTGCTGTGCCCGCCGAAACCGATGATGCCGCGAAACAGCGGATGGTAGGCATCGATCAGGCCTTTACCGTGCGGGGCAGCCACCACCAGCGCATTTATTGTGGCCGCCAATCCCAGAATGTCGCCAATGGCTTCGTTACACCCCGCGCCTATCATCATCACCACTTTTTTGGCCTGGGAGACGTGCTCGAACAAAGCGTCGATTTCGCCGCTGTCAACCAGCGCCGAGCGGGTCAGCAGGTTGTTCAAGTCAAAGCTGGGGCCCGTCTGAGCAATCCGGCTCTCCAAAATGTCTTTGGGTATGCTCAAGTGCACCGGCCCCGCCGGTAATCGAAGAGCGGTTAGTATGGCGTTGAAAAGCTTGTGTTCAAACTGGTCGGCGTGGGATACCAGGGTATTGTAGCGAGTACAGTGTTGAAACATCCCTACTGTATTGATACCGGTGCAAGACGATTCTTGCAAGGCATTTCTGCCGAAATGCGATAAAGCCGTTTGCGCCGTAATCACCAGCATGGGTATCTGGTTGGCATAAGCTGACGCCACGCCGGTGAGCAGATTGGTCGCGCCCGGGCCGGTGGTCGAACAGCACACGCCCAGCCTGCCGGTTTCCCGGTAATAGCCATCCGCCATGAAAGCCGCGCCGGTTTCGTGCCGGGCCACGATGGCCCTGGGGCCGCCCTGGCGCTCGCTGCGCGCCAAGGCATTGTATAAGCCCTCTATCGCACCGCCCGGCACGCCGAACACGAAATCCACCGACAATTGCCGCAAATAATCGAGCAATAGATCAGCGATGGTTTTACCGGGCTGCAGCGCCGGATTTTTTTCAGCGCACTGCGCTTGGGACATGGATGGTTCCTCGAAGCTATCATCACTGGTTTCCCCTCCCCGGACCATTTCGGAGGACGAAACCAACACAGTAAGTTTCCCACTGACCGGGAAACGGTGGAACGATTGCCGCTCACTGAGCACTGTACACCGCGTCACTCCACGGGAAACAGGCAAAAGCGGCGGCAAATAAACGGCTCAATGGGTGGATTTGGAACGGCCCAAGCGGGTGCCGGCGGCTCCCTTTGACCCGGCGAACATTGTAATCCATGGCTGACGCGCGCATCATCCTAAAACGACAGCGGCGTAGTCCCAGGCTGACAAAGTGGACCAAGCGGCGATGGAATGCAATGATTTTTCCATGGCGGCACAGCCACTTAGCCTGCCTTGCGTGAAGCCGGCCGATGGCTGCGTCGATGTACTTCAGACTTCAGAAGGTTTGCAGTGCGCGATCCCCAGCCTACAATGCAATGTTTCACCTGCAGCACGGGATAAAGCCATGAAAAAGTTCATCAATAGCGTCGATCACCTGCTGGATGAAAGCCTGGGCGGATTTGCGCTGGCCCATGCCGACATCATTCAGCTCAATATCGAACCCCGCTTTGTGCGCCGCGCGCTCCCAACCCGTCCGGGCAAAGTGGCATTGATTTCCGGTGGCGGCTCGGGGCACGAGCCTTTGCACTGCGGTTTCGTCGGCTTCGGCATGCTGGATGCCGCCTGCCCGGGCCAGGTTTTCACCTCGCCCACCCCCGATCAAATGCTGGCCGCCGCCCAGGCGGTGGCCGGCGATGCCGGCGTCTTGTTCATCGTCAAAAATTATGCCGGCGACGTGATGAACTTTGAAATCGCCGCGGAAATGCTGGACATCCCCCATGCATCGC
The DNA here is from genome assembly GCA_004299145.1 of Methylococcaceae bacterium. GTDB lineage: Bacteria > Pseudomonadota > Gammaproteobacteria > Methylococcales > Methylococcaceae > Methylogaea. The sequence continues at coordinate 26,296 of SCQD01000029.1, forward strand.
TGCTGATACACGACGATGTCTCCATCCCCGAACACCAGGGTATGGGCCGGCGCGGCATTGCGGGCACCAGTATCGTGGAAAAAATCGTCGGCGCAGCGGCTGAAGCCGGTGCCGACCTGGCAGCATGCAAAGCGCTGGGGGAAAAAGTCGTGCACGCCAGCGCCTCCATGGGCGTGGCGCTGGGCAGTTGCACGGTGCCGGCGCTGGGCAAGCCGACCTTTGACATCGGCCCGGACGAAATGGAAATGGGCGTCGGCATCCACGGCGAACGCGGACGCGAACGCATGCGTTTGGCCAGCGCCAATGAAATTGTCGATTATCTGGCGAACATCATCGACGCGGAACTCAAACCAGTGCGTGATCAGCCTGTCCTGTTGCACGTCAACGGTTTCGGCGCCACGCCGTTACTGGAGCTATACCTGATTTACCAAGTGGCTCACCAGTTTTGGAGTCGGCGCGGTGTCAACATCACCCGCTCTCTGGTCGGCAATTACACCACTTCACTGGATATGGCGGGCTGCTCCATCACCTTATGCCTGCTGGATGAAGACATGACGCACCATTGGGACGCCCCGGCGCATACGGCGGCCTTGCGTCAGGGCTGTTGAGATGTCCCGTCATCACGACAAGTGCGTGACCTTGCCTGCTCACACCTATAATATGGGTCCCATAACAATTCCAAGCGTACTCCAAACATGGATATGAAAACCGCCCTGCAAAGGGTGCTGGACGGCCAGGATCTGGCCCCCGGCGAAATGAAAGAAGTCATGCGCCTGATGATGAGCGGCGTCGCCACCCCGGTGCAGATCGGCGGTTTTTTGGTCGGGCTGCGCGCCAAGGTCGAGAGCGTGGACGAACTGGTGGCGGCGGCTCAGGTCATGCGCGAGCTGGCCACCAAAGTGCCGGTAGATGGCCCGCATCTGATCGATACTTGCGGCACCGGTGGTGACGCCAGCCATACTTTCAATATTTCCACCACCTGTGCTTTCGTGGTGGCAGCGGCGGGCGGCAAGGTCGCCAAGCACGGCAACCGCTCCGTTTCCAGCTGCTGCGGCAGCGCCGACGTGCTGGAAGCCGCCGGGGTTTATCTGGATTTGGCGCCGGATCAGGTAAGGCAGTGCATTGAGCAGGTCGGCGTGGGCTTTTTATTCGCCCCGCGCCATCACGGCGCCATGAAGCACGCCGTCGGTCCGCGCCGGGAACTGGGCGTGCGCACCATTTTCAATTTGCTGGGACCGCTGACCAATCCCGCCGGCGCGCGCCATCAGCTGGTGGGCGTTTACAACGAAACCTTGGTGGACAAGTTCGCCCGCGTGTTGCTCAAACTGGGCAGCGAGCACGTGCTGGTGGTCAACGCTGAAGACGGTCTGGATGAAATCAGCCTGGCGGCACCCACCCGCGTGGCCGAATTGCGCGAAGGCCGCATCAACCATTACACCATCTACCCGGAACAATTCGGCATGGAGCGGGTCTCGCTGCGCAGCCTGTGGGTGGACAGCGCGGCGGCCAGCTTGAAACTGATGCTGGGCGTGCTGGACGGCCAGCACGGTCCTGCCCGCGACATCGTGCTGCTTAACGCAGGTGCCGCCATTTACGCCGCCGATCTGGTCGACACGCTGGCGCGCGGTATCGCCAAGGCGGCCGAGGCCATCGACAGCGGCGCGGCGCGGCAAAAATTGCAGGCATTGATCGATTTCACGCGTTCATTCCAAGAAGCATGAATAACCCTCCCGACATCCTGAAAAAAATCCTGGCGCGCAAGCGCGAAGAAATCGCCGAACGTTCGGCGCAAACGCCGCTGGCCGAATTGCGCCGCCTAGCCGATAACGCCGATGCACCACGCGGTTTCGTCAAGGCGTTACAACACAAAATCGCCTTGGGCCAGGCCGGCGTCATCGCCGAAATCAAAAAGGCCTCGCCCAGCAAAGGCGTGATCCGCGCCGATTTTCATCCGGCAGCCATTGCCAGAAGCTATGCCAGCCACGGCGCAGCCTGCCTTTCCGTGCTCACCGACCGTGATTTTTTTCAAGGCGCGGAAGACTATCTGCGTGCCGCCCGTGCCGCCTGTGCGCTGCCGGTATTGCGCAAAGATTTCACCATCGCCGAATACCAGGTGCTGGAAGCGCGCGCCATCGCCGCCGATTGCATTCTGCTGATCGCCGCCGCGCTGGATGATGCGCAAATGCACGATCTGGCCCAGTGTGCGGCGGATTTGGGGATGGACGTATTGGTGGAAGTGCATGATGGGGCCGAGCTGGAACGCGCGCTGACGCTGGATTTGCCGCTGATCGGCATCAACAACCGCAACCTGCGCACTTTCGAAGTCAGCCTGCAAACCACGCTGGATTTGCTGGGCGCCATTCCCCCGGGCCGCATCGTGGTTACCGAAAGCGGCATTTTCACCCCGCAAGACGTTGCCCTGATGCGCAGCAACGGCGTGCATACGTTTTTGGTGGGCGAGTCGTTTATGCGTGCCGACGAACCGGGGGGGAAATTGGCTGAGCTGTTTGGCGCGTAAACTCAGCGCACGGCACGCAGGCGGGGCTATTGGAAACGCGGCGGGGGCGCTAAAAAAGCTTCACCAGCGTAGCCACTACGCCAATGCCGACAGCCATCAGCATGCCCAATTTGATGATGAGCCGCTGTTCCAGTTGCACGAGTTTGGCATCGTAACGCTCTTCCATGCGCTGCAAATCTTCCTTGGTGGCGAGGACTTTCAAGTTGACTTCCAGCACCTCAGCTAAAATAACGGCTCTTTGTAAAACATCAGGCAAAAGCCGATCGCCACCATCGCCACCATGGAAAACACGCCGGCCACGGTAGCGGCGGTCGACTTCAGCCGCAGCTCCATCCAGCGCCCGGCCGCCATCAGCACCGCCAGCATGCCCATATTGGTATGGGTGACCTGAATGAGGAATTCGGTTTTCAACTCGAACTCCGAATGGGCGTGCGTCAACAGCAAAATACCACCCAGGGCGCACAGCGCGGCAAACACATAGGGCAAGCGCGGATGCAGTTCCTCGTGCACCCTGGCTTTGATTTCCATCACGCCCAATCCCAGCGCCAAAAACGTCGCCATGCGGTGCTGCAACACTTCGCCGTTGCCGAACGTGCTTTCCCAGAAACCGATGGGGCCCAGCGGCCAGGTTTCCGCGTCGCTGCGGAAAAACAAAAACACGCCCAGACCGATGAAACCCGCCGGCCAGTATCTGGCCCAGCGAAACCAGCGGTGGTACGACAGCAAAGCCAGCACGCCCATGCAGGTTAAAAATATGCCGGCAATGTTGTGGTTGAAATCCGACCACTGCGCGCCCGCTACCGACGGCACTTTGTCGACGATGGCCACGCGCCCCACTTCGCCGGCCAGCAATTCGGCGTGGCTGGGCGAGTGCAGCTGGGGAATGCGCGGCGCGAACATGTGCAGCACTTCGCCGACCTTGGCGGTCAGCTCGGGTATGTCGACCGCCGGCGGCTGTGAAGACAAAGTGGCGGCGATGAACAGGATGCTCACCAGCACAAACGCTTCCGCTTCGATCACATAAGGCGTAATGCCGGTAATCGTGGCGACGTCGCTACGGTTTTGCCAGCCTTGGCCGGCATAGCGGTTGTACCAGGCCATCGCCAATACAACCACCAACAGGCAAAGCTTGGTGGCCACCAGACTGCCGTAGCCGCTGCCCAACAAGCCGGCCCAACTGCCCACGTAGGCGAAAGTCAGCACCGAGCCGGTAGCAAGCAGCAACGCCACCGCCGCCACGCCCAGCACGCCAAAACGCACCACAGCCGTGGGCCAAAGCCGGGCGGCATGTTCATCGTTTCCTTGCAAGTGCCACAGCGCGACCAGCTGAATAACCCCGCCCACCCAGACTGCGGCGGCCAACTGATGGGCAATGGTCAGCAACATCAAGGGTTCGCGGTATTCGAAACGGCCCACGGCGTGCACCAGCCAGGCGCCGCCCAAAATCAGCGGCAGCGTCAGCAAATAAACCACGCGCCAGTGGCCTACTTCGAAAGGCTCGTGGCGTAGCCGCCCCACATACCAGCCCAATACAGCGGACAACAGGATGCGCACCACCCCAGCGATGAATTGCACCGTACCCGCGTAAGCGAGAAAGTCGAATTCACCCAGCGTGGTGGCGATGACGATGCCCTTCATGATGATTTCCGTCGCCTGGGTGACAGCCAGGGCGTAAGCGCCCAGTTGAATCAGGCGCACCATCCTGGCGGCAGCGGTATGCGGAACGGCGTCTTCCGCCCCTCCGGCGGCAGGCAGGCCGAGAGCAAACTTGCGCTGGGGCGATATATCGCTCGACACCCGGTAAACGACGAGCGCCCACAGTACGCCGCCCACGGCCATGGCGTAAGCGATCAGTTGCAGACCGCCCATGAAATCATCAAGGAAGTTGGCTAAGCCCTGTATGTCTTGCATGTGCTGAGTACTCTCTTTTTTTGTCTTATGGCGCTACGCGGAAGCGTAGCAGGTCATCGGTAAGGTGACCGTCGGCGGCGAATACTTTGTACTTGATGACGTAATCGCCCGCATCCAGCCCCGGCAGGTTGACCAATAACTCGCCGCGCTGCTTGCCCGGCTTGATGGTCAGCGGATGGTGCACGTCGCCTTTGCTGACCAACTGCACCTTGGACAAGCGGAACTCGATGGTACTGTTGAAAAACAGCGCCAGGTGGGTGGGGCTGTTGGGCTTGATCGGTTGCTCCTGCAGCGAGGTGGCGGTGATGACGGCGTGAGCTTGAACCACGGTGGGCATAGCGAGCAACAACCAGGACAGAGCCAAGGCGCGGACGGAGTGTGTAAAAAAGGATTGCGGCATCATAGCGATCTGTATGGGCAAGTTGTCGGGAAATGGTTCGCTGGCATCAATCGCCGGCCTTGCTTTTCATGGCATGGCTGACCAGGTTTTTCGCCAGATCCAGGATGGCGGCGGGCTTGTGACAATCGGCGATCACCGCGTCCATGGCTTTGACGATCCAGTCTTTGTCCTGGTCGGTGATGATCAACGGCGGCAGGAATTTCACCACGTTCATGCCGTGACCTGCGACTTGACTCAAAATGCGGTGGTTTTTGAACAGCGGGATGGTGATGGTCTGGCTGAACAAACCTTTGTTGGCCGACTCCAGCAAACTCCACGAGGCTTTCAGCGTCAGGCTTTTCGGTGCCCCGAACTCCACTGCGATCATCATGCCCTTGCCCCGCACCTCCTGCAGCAATTCATAGCGGGGCTGCATGGCGCGCAGTTCGGCTATCAGCGTTTCGCCGACGCGAGCGGCGTTTTCCACCACTTGTTCTTCGATCAGCACGCTCATGGTCGCAAGGCCAGCCGCCATCGCCATATTATTCTTGGAAAATGTGGAACCGTGCACCACGGCGCGATCCATGCGGTTGAACACCGCGTCCATGATGGGTTGCTTCATGGCGACCGCACCCACCGGTATGAAGCCGCCCGACAGCGCTTTGGCCATGAGTATCATGTCCGGCCTGACGCTCCAGTGGTCCACCGCCCACATTTTGCCGGTGCGCCCCAAGCCGGTCTGCACTTCGTCGGCCACGAACAGCGTTCCGTATTTGGCGCACAGCCTGGCCGCTTCCGGTAGGTAGTCGTCGTCGGGCAGGTTGACGCCCTTGCCCTGAATGGGCTCGACGATGAACGCCGCCACGTCCCTGGCCGCCAGTGCCTGTTCCAAAGCGGCCAAGTCGTTGTACGGCACGGCGTTGCACTGGGGCAGCAAGGGGCCGAAGCCTTCGCGAAACACTTCCTCGCCGTTGAGCGACAAAGCACCCAGCGTCAGGCCATGGAAAGCGTGTTCGCAATAAACGATTTTTTCCCGCCGCGTGGTATAGCGGCTGAACTTGATGGCCGCTTCGGTCGCTTCCGCGCCGGAGTTACAGAAAAACATGCGGTTCAAGCCGGCGGGACAGGTCGAAAGAATTTTTTCCGCCAGCAAGCCTGACAGCAGGGACACGTCCATCTGTACCAAATCTGGCATTTCCGCCGTCAATACTTCCTGCAGGGCGTTGACTACGGTGGGATGGTTGCGGCCCAGGGCAAATACGCCGAAGCCGCTGAGCAAATCCAGGTATTCGTTGCCGTGGTTGTCGTAAAGATACGGTCCTTTGGCCTTGGTATAAACCCTATCGTAACCGATGGTTTTCAATACCCGGACCATTTGGGCGTTGAGGTGTTTATCGTGCAGTTCGAAGTTTTCGCCTGCGCGTTGTTGCAGCAGTGTTGCAATGGTTTTTGCCATTATTGATTTAACCTGGTGTTGTCAATAGTTTTATCGTTCCCACGCTTTCCAGAAGCCTTAGTAACACCGCTTCGCGTGGGAATGCCGCTCGGGACGCTTTGCGTCCCGTGTCTTCAGCCCAATCGCACGCTATCCGTGGCGCCAACGCGACGCAGAGCGTCGCTGGATGCATTCCCACGCGGAGCGTGGGAACGATAATTTAAAGGGACAGCTTTCCCTTCGGCAATTTCCCGTTTGGCGCGCCGGGCTGCGGCAATTAATTGCGGTTGAGTGGTTTTGAACAGGTGATCCCAGCGTGCTTCATCCTGTAAGTCTTGAATGTAGTGCCGCAAATGTTCTGCCACTTGTAGTTGCGCCGTGTCCGGCAATGATTCGACCATGGCGACCATGGCGACGATGGTGGTTATGGTGTTGGATGGCATTGTTTTAACCTTGGAATCACGTTTGTCGACTCAAGCCGTTTTATCACCCTCTTTGCCCGCGAACTTTGCTTTAAGGTGTTCGATTTCAGCCAAGGCGGCCTCTTTTTCCAGTATGGCGGCCTTTTTTTCCAGTATGGCAGCCTCTTTTTCCAGTATGGCGGCCTCTTTTTCCAGTATGGCAGCCTCTTTTTCCCGCATAGCCTGGTTTTCTCGTTGCAAAGCGATCTCTTTTTCCTGCAATGCAGCTTGCTCATGCAATAACGCTTGCCGCTTGGCTTCACGTTCCTCTTCCATCTCGCGCTGGATGGATCGCTGCTGGCGTAAATAATTCTGACGCGCTTGATAGGCGTGGTAGTTGCGTTCTTTTTCAGAGAATACACAGTCGATCTTGGGGTCTATGTGGTGTTTCATGGCGTCGTGCTATCCGCCGCCTTCCTGCCCAACACGCTGAACGCCGGCAGCACCACCAAAGCGCAGATCAGTGTAAACAGCAGGCCGATGGCCAACAGCTCGCCCATGCTGGCGGTACCGGCGTGCGGCGTGAACGCCAGTGAGCTGAAGCTGAACACGGTGGTCAGCGTACCGTAAAACACGCCTTTGGCTTCGCTGGTGCTGAACAGGCTTTTTTCATTTTGAGCGTGCAAATAGTGCAGGCGGTGCGCCATGTGCACGCCGCTGTCCACGCCCAAACCGAACAGCAGCGGCAGGGCGATGATGTTGGCGAAATTGAACGGCACTTGCAGCAACACCGTGGTGGCGGCGGTGAACAATCCCGCCAGCAACAGCGGCAGCAATACCAGCAGGGTGTCGCGTACATTGCGCAGTACCAGCAGCAGTATCACCGTGATGGTGATCAAGGCGATGCTGAACGCCTGGACGAATGCGCGCACCACTTCGTTCATCGACTCCAGGTAAGTCACCGGCAAGTCGGTGACGTTGGCGTCCACGGTCTGTGCCTCGGCGATGAACTCGCGCAACGCATCCAAATCGTTGCCGTCTTTTTTGGGGAAAATCTGCATGCGATACCAGCCGTCGCTGCTGAGCCAGCGTTCGCGCACGTCGGGCGGCAGGTTGTTCAGGGTGATGGCGTCAGCATTGAGGTTGTTGCGCAAACGGGCGATGGTTTGCGGCAAAGCGCCCATCAGATTGTCTTGCACCCGTTGCAACAATGCCAGTTGCGCGGCCTCATCCAACCCCGCCAGCTTCTCGTCCAGCTGTTTGATGCGGTCGCGGAAAGTTTCCAGGGTGTTGCGATCAGCGTCTTTGCGGTCCTTGCGCAGCCCCTCTTCCGCGGCAGCCAGCAAGGCTTTGACGCCGGCCGGCGTGGGCTTGCCGTCGATGCGCGCCGGGAAACGCTCCAGCTGCCCGCCCAGTATCAAGCCCATGTCTTCGATCAGCGCCAGTTTCTGCTCCTGGTCCTCAGGCACGAAATCCAGCAGGGTGGTGACTTTTTTGACCGTACCCAGTTGTTCAAAGCGTTTTTGCCTGGTGCGTGCTTCTTCCGGGGTGCGCGCCAGCGAGGCCAGCGTCATCGGGGATGTGTCTTCCGATTGCAGCAGGTATTTGAAGGTTTTGACCGATTCGCTGTTCGGGTCGCGCAGGTTGATCGGGCTGAAATCCACCTGCAAGCCTTGCAAAAGTATCGCGGCGCCCACCGCGCTGCCATAGGTGATCCAACGCACTTGTTTGGCATAGGTCAGCGGCCAGTTGCCCATGAGCTTGGCCAAATACCTGGATTCGCCGTGTCGCGGCTTTTTCGGCTGGCGCAACGGCATGACTTTGAGCAGCGCGGGCAGCACGGTAAACGTAGTGCCCAGCGCGATGAACATGCTGACCCCGGCGATGATGCCCAGTTCCGACACGCCCACGTAATTGGTCGGCAAAAACGCGAACAAGCCCATGGAAGCGGTAAAGGTGCACAGGATCAACGCCGAGCCGGTGGAGCTTAGCGTTTCCAGCAGCGATTCGCGTTGCGTCATGCCCCTATCCAGCAATTCGCGGTAGCGCAGGCAAAAATGCGAGGAATAGGCATCGCCCATGCCGATGAACAACACGGCAAAACCGATGGAAATCAGGTTGAGATGGCCGATGGCGACCGTGGCGAAATACAGCGAAAACACCAGACCGATGCTCAAGGTGACGACAGTGGCGATCACCAGCTTGGGCGAACGGTAGCCGATCAGCAGGGTGACGAACACCAGTATCATGGAAGCCACGCTGGCCGCCGCCGTGCCCTGGGTGATGCTGTCCAGTTCTTCGTGCTCCAGCACCACTTCGCCGGTGGTGCGCAGTTCGATGGCGCCAAAGCGGCCATCCGCCGCCATGGCGCCGATGCGCTGTACGGCGGCCATGGGTTTTTCAGCGGGCAGCAGTGCGGTAAAGTCCAGTCTGGGGGTGATGATCACGAAGCGTTCGGTGATGCCGAAGCCGCTTTTTTGATGCATCATCAATTGCTGCCAGGACAACAAGCCGTTCTGTCCGGCCAGATTCCGGTCCAGACTGGCGCCGATCTTATTCAACAGCGGCGCCAAATCGAGCGGCAGGTCGTTAGCCGAAAGCCGCTGCGAAGCAGAATTATCAAGGCTTCCTGACATTTTCAGCGCATCGCCCAGGATGCCGAAAAAACCGTCCAGGCTGGGTTTGTTGCTGATACGTCCGATAAACGGCTGGGCGTTGGCCAGTTGCGAACTGATGTTTTCCAGTTCCGGTAAATCCAGATATAGCAAGCCGTGCCGGTCGAAGAAATCGCCGCTGCCTGGCAAATAGACGGATTTGACGACCTGCTTTTCTTTATGCAGTTGTGCGCCGATGAATTCCACCGCCTGCGTGGTTTGCTCCGGCGTGGCGCCTTTCACCACCAGCAGGATGGTGCTGACGTCCTGGGGAAACGCCTTTTCCAGACGCAAGCGGTTTTGCTGGAACGGCAGCTCAATGGAAATCATGTCCGCCGTGTCGGTGTCCACCGTCAGGTGTTCCATGGTGTACAGGGTACAGTACACGGTGGCGACCAGGGTCAATGCCAACATCCACCAGGGGCGGTTGACGATTTCGGCTTCCCACCAAGCCATGCAGCGGAGAAATAGAGTGCCGTGGGGTGTGGTCATGGTTGTCGTGTCGGCGTGTATGGGTGATATAGGGTGATATTCAAGTTTTTCGGCACGCCAACTCTCCAGTTCCTGCGGCTTGCTTCAATGCATCCATGGCCGCGCCGAAATGCCGGCCCAATGCCAGCAGCGCAGGCAGTTGGCCGGGATGGCACGCCAGCGATAACAGTAAACCGGGCAGGGAGGTATTGCCGTCCGCATCGGTATTATCCAGGACGCTGGACGGCAGAGTGAAATCCAGCGGGTCCGCCACCGCCCGCAACACCAGGCAAGGCAGGTTATGCGCATCAGCCGCTTGCGCCACGGCGCCGCTTTCCATGTCCACCGCCAGGGCACCCGTGCGCTGCGCCAATGCCCGTTTAGCGGCGGCATCGGCAACGATGCTTGCCGATTGGACCAACAAGCCACCGCGCGGCGTCTGCCGCAAGTTCAAACCCTCCCGCCAGTGTTGCCGCACAGCCGGATCGATGGCATAACTGACGCCATCCGCCCACACCGCTTCCGGTAGCAGCAAATCGCCGGGGCGCAGTTCCGGCTGCAAGGCGGCGCAGCAGCCCCAGCTGACCAGGGCGTTCGCGCCTTGTTCGATCAGGGTTTCGGCAGCACGGCGGGCATTATCGGGTCCCGCCCCGGACAGCATGACGCGCACGCCGGAGGGCAGCCGTACGCCGTCACCCTTGTGGCGTAAACGCACGCCCAGGCTGCGGCACTCGACCGGCAGGGCAACGATGATGCCGGTGTTTGCTCGTTTTTCTCGCTCTTCGCGTTCCCAAGCTCCGCTTGGGAACGCGGTCCGGGAAGCTCCGGCTTCCCGCCACTCACTGCGCGATCCCCCCAAAACCTTGCCTATACCCATGCTCACGCCGTCTTTAGAATTCTGGTATCCAGCATTCCCGGCCTGGAAGCCGGAGCTTCCAGGGCCGGGTTCCCAACCTGGAGGTTGGGAACCAGCAGAAGGCTTAATTTTAAAGCTCCTGTTTCAGCCCTGGAAGCCGGAGCTTCCAAGACCGGGTTCCCAACCCGGAGGTTGGGAACCAGCGGAGGTACGCACAGCGTACCCTACAAGGCTAGCGGAAAAACGGCGCCGCTACGCAGCGCGGTGCGCCGAGACAGCCTTGCGATACTTTGCCAATGCCCACAACGGGAAAAACTTGTCGTAACCGTGGTATTTCAAATAAAACACCTTGGGAAAACCCGGTGCGGTAAAGCACGGATCGTTCCATACCCCATCGGCCTGCTGGGTGCGCAATAAATACTCCACCCCGGCGCGCACTTCGGCGCAGTCCGCTTCACCGGCGGCGATCAGCGCAATCAGCGCGAACGCGGTCTGGAACGCCGTGCTGTATTCGAACTGACCACGCGTCGCGGCGTCGTGATAAGTCCAGTTGCTTTCGCCCCAACCCCCGTCGTGACGTTGTACGCTTTTCAGCCAGGCTACGGCTTTGGTAATACGCGGATCATCTTTGGGCAAGCCGGCATATTCATAAGCCAGCATCACCGACCACGTGCCATAGATGTAATTGGTACCCCAGCGGCCAAACCAGGCGCCGTCGTCTTCCTGTTCGTCGTGCAAATAGTCCAGCGCGCGATCCAGCGCGGGTTGCAAATGCGGCTGCTTATCTACCAGCATGGCCAAAAACATGGCGCAACGGCCGGAAACGTCCGCCGTGGGCGGGTCCAGCAGGGCGCCGTGGTCGGCAAACGGAATGTGGTTTAAGTAGTAATGCGTGTTGTCCACGTCGAAAGCGCCGAAACCGCCGTTGGACGATTGCATGGCGGCAATCCAGCTGCCGGCGCGCTCCAGGGTGTCGGCAAATTGCGGATCACCGGCTTGCTGCAGCGCAACCGCCACCACGGCGGAGTCGTCCACGTCCGGGTAATAGCTGTTGCCGAACTGGAACGCCCAGCCGCCGCACACTTCGCCTTCCTTGCACTGGACGCGCCAGTCGCCCGGCGCATCCGCCGCGATTTGCTGGTCGGCCAGCCATTGCAGGGAATGGGTAATGGCGGTTTTGGTGGTGGCATGATCGTCGCAGGCGATGACTTCCTGCATTGCCAGAGCGGTCAGCGCGGTATCCCAAATGGGCGACACGCAAGGCTGGCAATAGACCGTGTTTTCGTCCTGTATCACCAACAGTTTTTCGATGGCGCGCTTGGCGGTGACGCGGCGCGGATCGTCCGCCGGAATACCGATGGCATCCATGGCTTCATAGGCGTTGACCATGGCCGGAAAGATGGCGCCCAGGCCGTCTTCGCCGTTGAGGCGCGGCTCAAACCAAGCAAACGCTTTTTGGATGGCGGACTCACGCATTTTTTTGGTAAACAGCGGCTCGAACAAGCGGGCGGTGCGTTCTACCGCCAAAATGGCTTTGCCCAGCGGCGTTTTGACGTAGTCGAAATAACCGCGTTCCTGCTCCGGCGGCGTCACGAACAATTCACGGATATGTATCTGCTGCGGGTTGCGCGCCTTGACCTTGAGGCTGCACAAAATGAACAGCGGCACCATCACCGTGCGCGACCAATAGGAGACTTTATCCAGGTGAAACGGAAACCACCGGGGCAGGTGCATGATTTCCACCGGGATGAACGGCGTGCCGCGCCAGGGAATCTGCTCGAACATCGCCAGCGCAATGCGGGTGAACACGTTGGCCTTGGCGGCACCGCCCACCGACAAGACCCAGGCACGAGCCAGCGCCATGTGCGGCGCGTCGACGTCGTCGCCAGCCATTTTCAAGGCGTAATAGGCTTTCACCGTGCAACTGATGTCGCCGGGCGCGCCGGTGAATAGCGGCCAGCTGCCGTCGGCGTTTTGGCGGCCGCGCACGAAATTGGCGATTTTGCGCTGCAGTTCGGCGTCGATCTCGTCCATGAAGTGCATCATCATGATGTACTCGGATGGAATGGTGCAGTCCGCTTCCAGCTCGAATACCCAGTAACCTTCGGCGTGCTGGCGCGACAATAAATAGTTGCGGGCATGATCGATGGCCAAATCCAGATCGGAAGCCTGCGCGCCCAGCGTGGCGGCCTGCAGGTTGAGATGGTCCATGCGGATGGAGGCGGCATTGGCATTCAGCATAATGGTTACCCTCTTAAGCCTTGGTGTTCGATGGTTGAGTGACAAAATCCGCCGTCACGGATAACGGGGCGGCGGGTGCAGGCAGGCCCAGACCTGCCAGCTTGAATAGCAGTTTCAGCAAAAAATTGCAGCGCAGCGCCAGCCGTGTCGCCAGGATAGTGGCCTTGACGCTGCGGCGGCTGATTTTGGCCTGGTTGGAGGCGGTGAAAGCCAGGTTGCCGTTGATTTTGCGCAAGGTCAGCACGGCCATGCCCAGCGCCCACAAGCAGAATTCGCGGATGCCTGTTTCATGGCTGGGAATCAGCAGGGTGTATTCCAGCGCATTGCGCAAATGACCGTGGGCCACCGCGACTACCTCCCGGTAGGCGGCGCGAAACTCGGCGTTGTTGTGTTCGGGCGCCAGTTGCGCCAGATCGTAGCCGTGAGCGGCAAAAACATCGCGCGGCAACCAGGACACGCCGCGTTGCTGATCGTCCCACACGTCTTTCAAGATGTTGGTCATCTGCAAGCCCTGGCCGAACGATACGGCCAGCGCCATCATGGCATCACGGTGCCGGGCGATTTCCGGCGAATAATGGCAGAACAAACGGGTCAGCATCTCGCCCACCACGCCGGCGACGTAGTAGCAGTAGCGCCCCATTTCACCCAAATCCGCCAAGCCCGCAGTCAAGTCTTGATCCTGAAAATCCGCCATGCCATGGGACATCACTTTTACGCACTCGGCCAGAGCGTCGATTTGCGGCTGGTCCAGGCCGTGGGTGATGCGGATGACGCGCGGCACGCAGTGGATCAGCTCGTGCTCCGCCGGCAGCGTGTTGGCCGACAACAATGGCGCCAAGCGTTGGCAGAAAGACTCGGCATCGGCCTGTCCTTGCACCACGGCGGCGAATTCGGCGCAAAACCCCCGTTTTTGTTCGCTGCTCAACGCCACTTCGTCTTCGATAGTGTCGACGATGCGGCACAGCAAATAGGCGTTGGCCACGGCTTTATACAAGCCTGGCGGGAGCTGCGGAATGGTCAGCGCAAAAGTGCGCGACACGCCGGCCAACAACCGGGCTTGCAGTTGATCCTCATCCAGCGCAGAGGTGGCGGCAAGGGATGCATTCATAGGGCAGCGTCTGCTCCGACGGGACGAGGGATGAGCTGCAAAGCCGTGATGCGGCGTCGGGTGTGTTGTAAAATAGTCACAAAATAGCTGTTCTTACCGGTTTCCGGCAATTCTAACAATTCCATGGGTCCCGTCAATGGCTTATTTTTCCTGGGCTGCGCCTCGAATTGCCGTAGAGAAGGGGGGTGTTGCTTTTTTGCAAAAATGTTTGGCGCAAGCCACATTCCTGATTAGAATGGTCAACAACTTTTTCGTCGAACATACAAGGGTAATTCAATGAGCGTCCCACTACGCCAGCAATTCAGCATCGCCAGCTATTTAATCCAACAGAAGCTCAAAGGGCGCAGCCGCTATCCTCTGGTGCTGATGCTGGAACCTTTATTCCGTTGCAACCTGGCCTGCGCCGGTTGCGGCAAGATCGACTATCCCGACCACATACTCAACCAGCGCCTGAGCGTGGAGGAATGCCTGGCGGCGGTGGACGAATGTGGCGCACCCGTGGTATCCATCGCCGGCGGCGAGCCTTTGCTGCACAAAGAGCTGCCCCAGGTGGTGGCGGGCATCGTCGCCCGTAAAAAGTTTGTTTACCTGTGTACCAACGCCTTGTTGTTGCGCAAAAAGATGGAGGAATACACCCCGTCCCCCTATTTGAATTTTTCCGTGCATCTGGACGGCGAAAAAGAACGCCACGACACTTCAGTCTGTCAGGAAGGCGTGTTCGAGCGGGCGGTGGAGGCCATCACGCTGGCCATGCAGCGCGGCTTTCGCGTCACCGTCAATTGCACGCTGTTCCAGGGTGAAACCGCGCCCGAGGTCGCCAAGTTTCTGGATTTCGTGCGCGACCTGGGCGTGGAGGGCGTCACCATGTCGCCCGGCTTCAGTTATGAACGGGCGCCGCAACAAGGCATATTCATCAAGTCGGTGGAAACCAAGCAACTGTTCCGCGACATCTTCCGTCTGGGCAAAGGCCGTGGCTGGCAACTCAACCATTCCAGCCTGTTCCTGGACTTTCTGGCCGGCAACCAGGCCTACAATTGCACCCCTTGGGGCAACCCGACGCGCAACGTGTTCGGCTGGCAGAAGCCTTGTTACCTGTTGTCCGACGAAGGCTATGCTCCCGACTTTAAAAGTCTGATGGCAACCACGCCGTGGCAGAAATACGGCACGGTGAGCAATCCCAAGTGCGCCCATTGCATGGCGCATTGCGGTTACGAGCCCACGGCGGTGACCGATGCGATGCGCAATCCGCTGAAAGCGCTGGCCGCCTCCTGGCTGGGGCCGCGCACGGAAGGGCCGATGGTGCCGGAACCCATGCCGCAATACGAGGATGAAACCGTGCTGGATACTGCCGGCGCGGAAGTGGCCAAGTAATCCGTCGACAAAGCCGCCGTGCTCGTTCATCTGGCCGAAGATTTGGCCAAAGCCCGCGAAATAAAGCCCCACCTGGCCCGCAGCCGATATGGCAATCCGAAATCAGGCAGAATACTTCGCTGGCTCCATTGAACTTATGGACAGCGTTCGTAATTCTACTTTGTCAGATTTTCGAGCCGCGTTTGGCATTCCGTCATTCCGCCAGGGATGGGCGGAAAGCCGCCTATCGATGTAGGGTACGCTGTGCGTACCTTCGAGGGGATCGAACGGTACGCACAGCGTATCTACGAGGTTGGCTCGATCCTGGAAATATGGCTTCGATTCAGGAAAGCCGCCGGCGGTAGTCGGAATAATTAAGGCTGCTTGAATCACTTAGATAACCCGACGGCACACTGGGCAGCGGGCATTCGACGTGTTGCCGAATTGACAGATGGTGCCCATGGTCGCACCATGGGTTTTTGCCGCGATTTCCCGCCCATGCGCTATTTCAACACCGCCGGGCCTTCCGTACCCGGCCAACACTACATGATCGATCCACTCCAGCGCCTGGACCTGCCGGACGTGGAAGCCTTGATTGATCAGCAGCGCTATTTTGTGCTGCACGCCCCCCGGCAGACCGGCAAGACCTCCTGCCTGTTGGCGTTGATGCAACACCTCAACGCCCAGGGGCGTTATATCGCCCTGTACGCCAACATCGAAGCGGCCCAGGCGGTGCGCGGCGACGTGGGGCAAGGCGTCGAAACCATTCTGGAATACATTTCCCAAGCGGCGCAGGTTTATCTGGAGGATGAACGTCTGCATGCCTGGCAACGGGAAGTGCTGGCCACTTCGCCCGCCTCAGGCGCCCTGAGCACCTATTTGCAACGCTGGGCCAGGTTTGCCGGCAAACCCATCGTGTTGATGCTGGACGAAGTGGACGCCCTGGTGGGCGATACGCTGATTTCCCTGCTGCGCCAGTTGCGCGCCGGTTATGCCCAGCGCCCGGCGGCGTTTCCCCAGTCGGTGATTCTGTGCGGTGTACGGGACGTGCGCGACTACCGGATTCATACCGGGAACCAGGAAATCATCACCGGCGGTTCGGCGTTCAACATCAAGGCGGAATCCTTGCGCCTGGGCAATTTCAGCCGGGCGGAAGCCGTTGAATTATTTCGCCAGCACACGGCGGATACCGGCCAGACTTTTGCCCCGGAAATTTTCGATGAACTGTGGCAAGACACTCAGGGCCAACCCTGGCTGGTCAATGCCATGGGCTATGAACTGACTTGGAAAGACAAGTCAGCGCGGGATCGTGGCGTGCCCATCACCCTGGAACACTACAACGCCGCGCGCGAACGGCTGATTTATTCGCGCGCCACGCATTTGGATCAGCTTACCGACAAGCTCAAGGAGGATCGGGTACATCGGGTGATGGCGCCCCTGCTGCGCGGCGAAGAAGACAGTCGCGAGTTCCGCGACGACGATTTGCAGTATGTGGAAGACTTGGGGCTGATCCGCCGAAAACCGGAAGTGGTCATCGCCAACCGCATTTACCGGGAAACCATTCCGCGCGAACTCACTTCGCCGATCCAGGACGGTTTGCACCAGCCCACCGCCTGGTATGTGACGTTGGAACACCGTTTGGACGTGGTCAAGCTGTTGACGGCCTTTCAGCAGTTTTTCCGCGAACACGTCGACGCTTGGTTGGAGCGCTTCGATTACAAGGAAGCCGGCCCGCAATTGTTGCTGCAAGCTTTTCTTCAGCGCGTCGTCAACGGTGGCGGGCGCGTCAACCGCGAATACGGCTTGGGCCGGCGCCGCACCGATTTATTCCTGGAATGGCCGCTGGACGAAACCCAGGGCTACCACGGCCCGGTGCAGCGGGTGGTGATCGAGCTGAAACTGCTGCACAAATCCCTGGAGCAAACCCTGGCCCAGGGCCTGGAACAAACCGCAGACTATGCCGACCGCTGCGGCGCGGACGAAGCGCATTTGCTCATCTTCGACCGTAGGCCGGAAGTGTCCTGGGAGGAAAAAATCTGGCGACGCGAGGCAAGCCACGGCGGGCGGAACATTGTGGCGTGGGGGGCTTAACGGGTGCTCGGACACGGCTGTATCCTGGATACAACGGCGGTACGAAATAGGCCATGAGTGATTCGGAAACCCCATCCACCGCAAAGCCCTGGCGGCTGGGTGGTCGGCGCGTGGGGGACATGGTGCTCGTGTAAAATCGCAGATTCATCCGATAAGGGGAAATATGCTGGAATCAACCTGGATACTGACGCTGGCCGTCGCCGCCATCTGGCTGATCATGTTGCTGCTGCCTTGGCAGCCGTGGCGCAGCCGGGAAGTCTTGGAGGCCTCGGCCGACGCGGCTGACGGCGACCTGAGCGACGTCACCGTGCTCATCCCGGCGCGCAACGAAGCGGCGGTCATTGCTACCACGCTGCAAGTTCTGGCGGCACAAGGCCGCCACCTGAAAGTGATCGTGGTGGATGACGCCTCCAGCGACGGCACCGGCGAGATTGCCCGGCAAACACCAGGGCTGGATTTGCGCGTCATCGCCAGCCAGCCGCTGCCGGAAGGCTGGAGCGGCAAGCTGTGGGCGCTGGAGCAAGCCGCCAAGCAAGTGGACACCCCATTGACTCTGCTGCTGGACGCGGACATCCGCCTGGAGCCCGGATTGGTCGCGGCACTGCGCGACAAGATGCGCCGCGACGGCGTGCATTTCGCCTCGCTGATGGCCAGCCTGCGCATGGACAGCTTTTGGGAAAAGCTGCTGATGCCCGCCTTCGTCTATTTTTTCAAGCTGCTCTATCCTTTTGCCCTCTCCAATTCCCGTTGCCCTGCGGTAGCGGCGGCGGCCGGCGGCTGCATCATGCTGGAAACCCGTTTGATCCGGGAAATCGGCGGGTTTGCCGCCATACACGGCGCGCTGATCGACGACTGCACGCTGGCGCGCACCGTCAAAACCGCCGGCAATCGCACCTGGATCGGCTTGTCGCGCTCGGTGGTCAGCCTGCGCAGCTATGACGAACTGGCGGAAATCTGGGACATGGTCGCCCGCACGGCCTATACGCAATTGCGCTATTCCGTGCCGTTGCTGCTGCTGTGCACGCTGTTGATGGGTGCCTTGTTCTGGCTGCCGCCGCTGGGACTGCTGGCCGGCGGCAACATCGCCCTCGTTGCCGCCGCCGCTTATGGACTGATGGTGGTGCAGTACCTGCCGACGCTGGTTTTTTATGATCGCAGCCCCTACTGGGCCTTGACCATGCCGCTCATCGCCGCGCTATACCTGACCATGACCTGGAGTTCCGCCATCCGTTACTGGCGCGGCGAGCGTAGCCGCTGGAAGGGACGGGTTTATTCCTGACAAAATTCTGCAAGCGTGGTTTGTGCGGCAGGACAGCCAATCGCCGCCATGCAGCCGCAGGCGAAAATTCCCATAAATTCCGGCGAGAAAAACCGGTGAGCCGTGCTGGTGGCTGGCGTTGTAGTACAGCGGCCCGGTAAAAAACGTGCGTCCGTCGCTGATGTCCCAGAGCGCGTCGAATTTGACGCTATCCGCCGCGGCACGTTCATACAAGCGAGGGTTGTCTGTCATTGTTTAAACTCCCATGCGTTGTTTTGATCCCCCACCTTCGATACACGATGAGGTTAACCATGACCACCCCCCCAAATTCACACGCACCGATAACGATGACCAACTTATTCCTTTTGGCGTTTGCCGGGCTGTGTCTGACCCTGGCGCTGATCATTGCCTGGGTGCTCGGCATCACGCTGTTTTTTCCCGACGGCGTGTTGGCTGGATTCCTCGTCGAACGGGCCGACGTGATCAGGGCTCACGTCGATTATCTGATGATGGCGCAATTCCTGTTCATCTTTTTCCTGCTGTTCAGACAGTATTCCATTGCAGGCAGGCGTGAGTTTCACGCTGACGACGCTGGGGTTTCTCACTGCCGTTGCGCTGGTCGCCAGGGCGGTTTGGCAAAGGACAAAACCGTGATCGGCGCCTATTTGCTGTGGTTGTCTCGCCGGCTTCCAAACGCCGATCTTCGCCGTGCCTGATGGTTGCTTGAATTGGCGCGTATCCTTGGTCTACATCGGCGTGATTCTGCTGTGGGCCACCACGCCTTTGGCCATCAAATGGAGCGGCGAAGGGCCGGGGTTTTTGTTCGGCGTGACCGGGCGCATGACCATCGGCGCCGTTTGCCTGTGGTCGGCGTTGGCTATGCTGCGCCGGCGCCTGCCCTGGCATCGCCAGGCACGGCTGACTTATCTGGCGGTAGCGCTGCAAATCTTTGGTTCCATGCTGGTGATCTATTGGGCCGCCCAGTTCATTCCTTCCGGCTGGACTGCCGTGGTATTCGGACTGACGCCGCTGATAACGGCCTTGATGGCGGCGGTTTGGCTGGGTGAGCGCAGCCTGGGGTGGGGCAAGCTGTTGTCCTACGGCATGGGCCTGGCCGGGCTGGCGCTGATGTTCGGCACGGCGTTGGCCTTCAGCCACGAGGCGGCGCGGGGTATCGGCGGGGTGTTGTTGTCCGCTTTTTTGCACTCGGCCAGTTCGGTGTGGGTCAAGCGCATCGGCGCCCGCTTGTCGGCCTGGTACCAAGTGGCAGGCGGCTTGCTGCTGGCTTTGCCGGCTTATCTGGCCGTGTGGTGGTGGTTCGACGGCGAATGGCCCGATGCCCTGCCGTTGACCAGCTTGGCCGCCATTGTCTACCTGGGCGTCATCGCCACCACCCTGGGCTTCGCCGGCTATTACTATGTGCTCGCCAAATTGCCGGCTACCCGCGTGGCGCTGATTACCCTGGTGACGCCGGTGTTGTCCTTGATGCTGGGCCACGCCGCCAACCAGGAGCCGTTGACGCTGCGGGTGGTGCTGGGCACTGCGCTGATTCTTGGCGCCCTGTTGGTGCATGAATTCGCCGACCGGTTTCAACGCATCCCCCGTAAGGCCCACAAAATGTAGGTTTACCGACAAAAGCCGGCCATCATGACACTCAAGCGCCATGATTTGCCCGCTCCGCGCACCCTCCGTTGCGTTGGCAACGATTTTGCTTGGCGGCAACATCGATGAACAAACGTGGCAATCCGATGAAAACTTTTCTTGACTGGTCGGCCTACCAAGACGCGGGCATGGGCGATGCCTATGCCGACATACCCAAAACCGGCGGCGATTTCGCCAAGGCGGTGGCGGTCTGCATCAACAGCGGCGCTTGCGAAAAGCACAACGACAAGGGCGTGATGTGCCCGAGTTTTCGCATCGGCGGCGACAGCCGGCTTTCCACCGGCGCACGGGTGCGCCTGCTCAAGGCGGCACTCAATCACGAACTGGGTGAGCAACTTTTTGTCGACCCCGATTTGCGGCTAGCCATGGATCTGTGCGTGAGCTGCAAGGGTTGTAAGCGCGAATGCGAAAACGCCGTGGACATGGCGCTGATCAAAATCGAATACCTGGCCCAACTCAACGAACAGGAAGGCTTGTCGTTGCGCGCCCGCCTGTTTGCCCACATCCCGTTCTGGCTGCATCGCTGGCCGTGGCTGGGGCAATTCATCGTATGGCGCAATGCCTGGCCGGTTTTGGCAAAACTGGGGGAAAAGCTGCTGGGAATTGCCGCGCACCGCCAGCTGCCGGTGCCGGTCGCCACAGCGTTTCAAGCGCCGGCAGCCCCACCGGACGCGGGCCGACGGGAGGTGGTGCTGTTGGTGGATACTTTCAGCCGGCATTTTGACCCGGACGTGGCCGATGCAGCCCTGGCCGTATTGCAAGCCGCCGGCTACCGGGTCATCGTGGCGGAACCTGCGCAAGCCGGACGGCCTTTGTGCTGCGGGCGGACCTATCTCGCCCAGGGCATGGTGGCGCAGGCCCAGGCCGAGGCGCGGCACATGCTGGCAGCGCTGCTGCCCCACGTCGAGGCCGGCCGGCCCATCATCGGCCTGGAGCCTTCCTGCCTGTTGACGTTGCGCGACGAGTACTCGGCCCTGGACTTGGGCACGGTTGCGGCCAGGGTCGCGGGGCATACACTGCTGTTCGAAGAATTCATCGCTCGCGAGCATACCGCCAATGCACTGCACCTTAAGCTCAAGCCGCTGGATAAAGCGGTGCTGGTGCACGGCCACTGTCACCAGAAAGCGGTGGGGGCGATGAAATCCATGCGCAAGGTGTTGAAGCTGATTCCAGGCTTGCAATTTGAGATGGTCGAATCGTCCTGCTGCGGCATGGCCGGGAGTTTCGGCCTGGAGGCGGAGCACGCTGCCGTGTCCTGGGAAATGGCGCGGCAATCCTTGTTGCCCAAGCTCAGTCAGGCGCCGGACAGCCTGGTGTTGAGCAATGGCTTTTCCTGCCGTCGGCAGATCGCCGAGGGCGATGGCCGCGCTGGTCTGCATCTGGCCCAATTACTGCGCGACGCGCTGGCTTGAGTGCTGACCATAGCAACGGTTGTCAGTTCGTAGGCAATCGGCGCTGATACAACTACACGCCGTTGTCGTCCCTCAAACCGCTTTAAAAAACGGCTGCCGGCTGGTAAAAGCCGGCAGCCGCGTCGGGTGCAAAACGATATCAGGGCTTGATGTTGGTTTTTGAAGTCCAGCCGCTTTTGCCTTGGCAACTGCCGCTGGTGATTTCAACTTTCACGAAAGGCAAGGGTTGGCCACCCATGGTGGGCACCATGGTTTCTTCCACCACCTTGGCTGATGTGCCCGGATCGCTGTAGCAGATAAAGCTCTTGTTGCGTTCACCCTTTTCGTCTTCCGCATTGACGCTGAAGCTGCCCGGTGCTTCGTCGATCAAGGATTTGCCGCCATTCGGGTTGAGCAGGGTGACGGACTGACCGGGAGATACGTTGACCGCCACTTTCAGGTTGCCGTCACCCCGACCGCTCATGAAAAACCACAATAGCACCACCAGTACGGCGATGCCGCCAAAGAACACTTTGGGGTTGTTTTCTTTCAAGTCGGTCAGCTTGCCGACGATATTTGCCGCGTTGGCTGCAGGATTGCTTTGGGTGTTGTTTTCTTCGGACATTCTCTATTACCTCCTCTCGTTAAGTCTGGCCTGGGTCAAGGCTACGGCTCGCTTTTGCAACTTGCCATGCCGGCAAGACATTATCAAAAGTGTCTTAAGTGTTTTTGTTATGGTTACCGGCGTTCTTGCAGCCACCCGATGCGCAGCTTGTGGTTGCATAGTTCAATGGCGTCGGCGACGGTTTTGTCAAAGGCGTCAAACGCGCCTTTCCCGCATTATAACGCGAACACGAACTTGTGTACGTTACCGTGTAAGTCGCAGCAACCTTTACTTCCTCTCCCTCTGGGTAGGGTCGGGGTGAGGGAAACCGATCATGGCGCGAGTGCTTTCAAGAAGCCTTAGCTTTTCCGCGAGGACGCGGCGGCTTTCATGGTCAGGGGCGGCTCTCGCGTCATGATCGGTTGGGACGGCGATCACCCCTGTTTGGTGGCGCGGTCTCTATGGAATAACCGTGTAAAATGACGGCGATGGGTGGCTGTCCGCCTGTGCACAACGGCGGCACCCGGCCATTCGACGTCGACGGGACCAATCCGACCACCGGAGAGCAGTGATGATTACGCTTTATACTTTTGGGCCGGCTTTCGGCTTGCCCGATCCCAGCCCTTTCGTTACCAAGGCCGAATTGTTGTTCAAAATGGCGCAGCTGGACTATCGCACCACGACCGGCAATCTGCGCAAAGCGCCCAAGGGTAAACTGCCTTATATCGAGGATGATGGCTTGCCGGTGGCGGACTCCACCTTTATCCGCCTGCACATCGAACAAAAATACGGCGTCGATTTCGACCACGGCTTGTCGGCGCAGCAGCGCGGCATCGCCTGGGCGGTGGAAAAGATGCTGGAAGATCATCTCTACTGGGCGCTGGTCAACGAGCGCTGGCTGGATGATGGCAATTTTGCGCGCGGCCCGGCTGTGTTTTTCCGCTCGCTGCCTTGGCCTTTGCGGCCGCTGGTGCAAACGATGGTTCGGCGTCAGGTGCGTAAGAGTTTATGGGCTCAAGGCATGGGCCGCCACTCGCAGCAGGAAATCAACACCCTGGCCGTCAGGGCGCTGGAATCCGTCGCGGCGATTCTGGGCGAAGGACCTTATCTGATGGGCGATGTCCCTTGCGGCGCCGATGCTACGCTGTGCGCTTTTGCCATGGGGTTGCTGTGCCCGCATTTCGACACGCCGCTACGCAACGCGGCGGAAAAACTGCCCAATCTGGTGAGCTATGTAGATCGGATGCGGAGCAAATACTTCCCTGACTCCTGAATGATTAAGGAATAAATGCCCCGCAAGAAGAAGCTTCCACCACCAGCACCAACTCGTGCATCTTTCTGGTGGGCGCTGTGGCCGCTTTATGCCCTGGCTTTGCTGGGATTGCTGACTTATCTGGGCTATCTGGATTACACCGTGCAACACCAGTTCCAGGGACAGCGCTGGGAACTGCCTTCCTACGTTTATGCCCGCCCGGTCGAGTTGTACGTCGGTGCGCCGCTGACGGCGGAGCGCCTGCAATCCACGCTGGATGAACTGAGCTATCGCAACGATCCCCTGCTGTCGACGCCGGCCAGCTATGCGCGCAAGGGCGGCGAGTTTTGGCTGAGCACCCGGCCATTCCGCTTCGGCGACCGGGAGCAGCCCAATCGGCGCGTCAAGGTCAGCTTTGCCGGCGGCGCGCCGACGGCTTTGCAGGAAGTGCCGGGCGGCAAGAACATCGCGCTGT
This sequence comes from Methylococcaceae bacterium, assembly GCA_004299145.1. GTDB lineage: Bacteria > Pseudomonadota > Gammaproteobacteria > Methylococcales > Methylococcaceae > Methylogaea. The sequence continues at coordinate 50,353 of SCQD01000029.1, forward strand.
TGCGCCTGGACCCGGTGCAGATCGGCAGTTTTTATCCCAGCCGCAAAGAAGACCGCATCCTGGTGAAGCTGGCGGAGGTGCCGCCGATGCTGGTGCAGGGCTTGCTGGCGATGGAAGACCGCGATTTTTATTACCACCACGGCGTTTCGCCGCGCGCCATCGCGCGCGCCATGTGGTCCAACCTGAAAGCGCTGGGCTTTGTGCAGGGCGGCAGCACCATCACCCAGCAGCTGGTGAAAAATTTTTACCTCAGCAGCGAACGCAGCCTGTGGCGCAAGCTCAACGAAGCGGCCATGGCGCTGATCATGGACGCCCGCTATGCCAAGGACGACATCCTCGAAGCCTATCTCAACGAAATTTACCTGGGCCAGGACGGCGCCCGCGCCATTCACGGCTTTGGTCTGGCCAGCGAGTTTTATTTCAGCCGACCCTTGCGCGACCTCAAGCTGCAGCACATCGCCATGCTGGTGGCGCTGGTGCGCGGGCCGGGCTATTACGACCCGCGCCGCGACGCGGAGCGCGCCATGCAACACCGCAATCTGGTGCTGGACACGATGGCAGGCACCGGTGTCATCACGCCGCAGATGGCCGCAGCGGCCAAACAACAAGCGCTGGACGTGGTGAAAGCCAGCCACCGCGCGGTGGCGCGCCACCCGGCGTTTCTCGATCTGGTGCGCCGCCAACTGCACGACGAATACCGCGACGAAGACCTGGCGTCCACCGGGCTACGCATCATCACCACGCTGGATACCGAGGTGCAGCGCCAGTTGGAAGCGGCGGTCTCCGAAACCGTGCCGCGCCTGGAAAAAGCCCATCGCCTGGAACAGCTGCAGGCCGCCGCCATCGTCACGCATAAAAGCAACGGCGAAGTGGTCGGGCTGGTGGGTGGGCGCGACCCGGAAGACGCCGGGTTTAACCGGGCGGTGGATGCCGTGCGTCCCATCGGCTCGTTGTACAAGCCGGTGGTATATCTCACCGCCTTGCTGCAACCGCAGCGCTATACCGTTTCCAGTTTGCTCAAGGACGAAGCGATACGCTTGAAGAACGAAGTGGGCGACGTGTGGACGCCGCGTAATTACGACGGCAAGGAGCACGGCTTGGTGCCGCTGCATCAGGCGCTGGCCGAATCGCTCAACTTGGCGACCGTGCGTCTGGGCTTGGCGGTGGGCGTGGCCAATACGGTAACGGTGCTGCGCCAACTCGGCGTCAATCGCCGCGTCGATCCGTTTCCTTCATTGCTGCTGGGTAGCGGCGAAATGTCTTTGCTGGATGTGGCCCAGCTCTATCAGTCGCTGGCCGACGATGGCTTCGTCTCGCCGTTGCGCTCGATTCTGGCGGTGTTGGACAACCAGGGGCGTCCGCTCAAGCGCTATGGCCTGGAGATGCGCGCCGGCGTCGATGCGGCGGCCGTGTATGTGCTGAATACGGTGTTGCAGGAAGTGGCGCGCACCGGTACGGCGCGTTCGGTGTATGGCGTATTGCCGGAAGATTTTAACGTGGCCGGCAAAACCGGTACCACCAATGATTTGCGCGACAGTTGGTTCGCCGGTTTTACCGGTGATTACGTCGGCGTGGTATGGGTGGGCCGCGACGACAATCAGCCGGCCAAGCTCACCGGCGCGCGCGGCGCGCTGCCCATCTGGAGCGATGCTTTCCGTCGCTTCAGCCATGAGCCTTTGCAATTGCCGGTTTTGGAAAGAGTGGAGCGGGTGTGGGTCGATGCGGAGGGCCGGCGCAGCAGCGAGGAGTGTTCAAGCGCACGGCTGTTGGCTTATGTGGCGGGTTCCGCTCCGGCGGAGACGGCGGGCTGTGCCGATGTCGAGGTGCAGCCGGAAAACATCGTCCCGCCGTGATTTCTCAGCGGCGGGACGATGGCCTCACGGCGTTATTGGGGGCGTTCTGTCGATCAGGATTTGGCCGACAATAACCTCCAGGACTCAATCGCCTTGCTTATCCTTGCCTTTCGGTTTGCCCGGGCGAAACGAAATGCGGGTTTTTGCCGCACCCGGCTTGGCCTTGTCCGCGGCAACCGGTTTGATGACGAATGTTCCAAACCCCTTTACCGCCACATTTTCTTCTTGTGCATCCTTGATTTGGTTTTTCAGTTCGGCCAGCACGGCGCGCACGATGGCCGTGGCGCGCTTGCTGGGTACTTTGCCGAACGCTTTTTCGTTTTGCAGTTTGGCTGATTGAACCAGTTCTTGTAGTGTCATGGTAACTCTCCCGACATGGATAAAAGAGGAAAAATGGATTCGCTGATGATGACCGCCCCGTGCTCGATGGTTCGAGGCCGGGCCTGCTATCCCAGCAAATGATTGCTCTTGAGCGTTTTGCGTAATGCTTGCAGCGCCGGCAGTAGATTGGCGGCAGCTTCGTTGGCCTCGGCGGATTCGCCCTGGCGGACAAACCAGCGATTGGCGTGGTCCAGCGCTTCGGACAGCGTCAGCGCCGCGAGTTCCTCGCGGAGCAGCGTCGTTCGATGCTGGCGTTTGATCCATGACTCCACTTCGGCGATCTCTGCGCTGGTCAGTACACTGCTCAGTTCTTTGGTGAGCGCGGGATCGGTCAGGGGTATCCGCCCAACCACTTCGGTTTTGGGCTTTTTGGTCTCCTGGTTGTATAGCGTGCGCACCAGTTGTACGACGTTCTTGCGGTAACGAAAATGCATGTATGCGCGCCTTTTGAGAAGCCACGTTGGGCAGTATACTGCCCGAATAATAAAAAAGCAAAGCCCCCGAATCCATTGCGGACCGGGGGCTGGTTATTGCGGAATCAGTGCGGCCTGCGTTGTTCCCACTGCCAGGCGTGGCGCACGATGGTTTTCAGGTCCGCATAGCGGGGGGACCATCCCAACGTTGCTTTGGCCAGCGCTGCATCGGCAACCAGACGGGCAGGATCGCCCTCGCGCTTGGGCGCATTTTGTACCGGAACCGGAGCGCCGGTTACGTCCATGACGGCGTCCAGCACTTGTTGCACGCTGAATCCCGCGCCGTTGCCCAGGTTGAAAGCAATGGTGGCTCCGCCGTTCCACAAATACTCCAGCGCCAGCAAGTGGGCATCACATAAATCATCCACGTGAATGTAATCCCGTATGCAGGTGCCGTCGGGGGTGGGGTAATCGCGTCCGAACACGCTGAGCGCCGGGCGGCGTCCCAGTACCGCCTGCAATGCCAGGGGTATCAGGTGCGTTTCCGGCTGGTGCCGTTCGCCGATGCGCGCGTCAGGATCGGCCCCGGCCGCGTTGAAATAGCGCAACGCCACGGAGCGCAGCCCATAGGCGCGATCAAAATCCCGCAGCATTATTTCCACCATGTGCTTGGTCATGCCATAGGGGTTGATCGGCAAACGCGGGTGTTTTTCGTCGATGGGCACTTGCTCGGGTTCGCCAAAGACAGCGGCAGTAGAAGAAAAGATGAGATTACCGATACCGTGCTGTTTCATGGTATCGATCAACGTCAGCGTTTTGGCGACGTTGCACGAATAGTAGCGGGCTGGGTCGATGACCGATTCGCCCACCTGTATCAGCGATGCAAAATGCAGCACCCCATCGAAGGGTTGCCGGCTGAACAAGTCATCCAGCACGGCGCGGTTGCCGAAGTCGCCGGCGATAAATTCCCCGCCCAACAGACTGTCGCGAAACCCGGTCGACAAGTCATCGAGTACGACGACTTTATGGCCGGCATCCAGCAAGCACTTCACCATGTGCGAGCCGATATAACCGCACCCGCCGATTACCAGAATATTTTTTGAGATTTTCATGTGAGATTGGGCTACTGGCTCAACGACATGAACATCTGTCGCCAGCCAAAAAAAACAAATTCAGGAAACGACCAGGGCCGCGCGGTAATACGGTCACGCACCAGCCAATAAGCCCAGGTCATCATACAAGCCATCTGGAAGCGCGACTCGACCGTGCGCCGGTCCCGCAGCACGCCGGCCTTGGCTATCGCGAATACGCGCTTCAATTCCAAGGCTTCCACCAGGCGTTTCATCTCCATATCCGGGCATACGCCGTCCTCGCGCATTTTGCCGCGCAGGTGTTGACGCAGCGGGCGCCGATGTCCGACCGGTACGGCGTCGATAATCGCGATGCCTCTTTCGGGGCGCGCCACCAGATCGTGCCAATGCCAGTCTATGCCCAAGCCGCTGCGGGTATTGGCAAAGTGCGGAATCACGTTTTCCAGTACGTGCCTGGACAGCACCGGCGCCATGATTTCGACAAAGTTGGTATATCGGTGCAGAAATCCGGGGCAGTGCAGCGTCAGGCGATAGGAGTAATAGCTGTCCAGCGTCAGGGCGGGTTGGGCCAATTCAAAGTCGTGTATGCGCACGTAGTCGAACAGCTTATCTACCTGCGCCGGCGTCACTTCGATGTCATCGTCCACCAGCCAGAAATAGTCGTAGCGGGCAAGCAGCTCAGGGTTTTCGGCAAAAAAAGCGTGGATGCCGTCCCATTTTCCGCCGCGATAGCAGTGGAGAAAATCGATGCAGGCATCGTCGGCGAAAGGCACCTCTTCGTACAGGCTGACGGCGAGATCCCAGTCGCGCTTTTGGCGTGGGACATTCAGCAGTCCCGCTATGCGATGGTCCGCGCCGACGCGAACCAGGACGAGACCGCGCCCATTACCGGCCTGACCAGTCATGGTTTTCACGGCAAAACTCCAATGCCCACGTTAATGAACTCGTGTAAATGCAAAAAACGCTTATTGCAGAGGATCAACAAAAAACGCCGGAATGTTTTGCCCGGATTGCAGCAGTTGCCGCGTTTGGTCGGCCGCTTTCATGGCTTCGGCAATCGTTACGTCCATGTCGAGATAGCGGTATGTTCCCAGACGCCCTAAAAAAGTAACGTTATTTTGGGCGTTCGCCAGGGACACATAATCCGCCAGCAGCTTTTTCTCTTCGACCAGGCGTATGGGGTAATACGGAATGTCTTCAGCGCCGCAGGCTTTGCTGAATTCACGGTAACAAACCGATTTGCTGAAGGTATCCGCTTCCCAGGGGGCAAAATGCTTATGCTCGGTAATCCGGGTATAAGGAACATCCTGATCGCAGTAGTTGATGACCGCCGTGCCCTGGAAATCGCCGTCCGCGGAGAATTTTTCAAAATCCAGGGTGCGATAGCCCAGTCTGCCGAGCCGGTAATTAAAATAGCGGTCGACCTGGCCGGTATAAAAAATATGCTGGTAATCGGAGGCGTCGATGTCTTCAAACCTCGCGTTCAAGCGAAGTTCAATTTTCGGCGCATCCAGTATTCTTTCGATGATCGCCGTATATCCCAGTTTGGGGATGCCCTGGTATTTGTGTTGGAAATAATTGTCGTCGTAGTTGAAACGCACCGGCAGCCGTTTCAAAATCGAGGCAGGCAATGCCGTCGGTTCGACGCCCCACTGTTTGCGCGTATAGCCGTAAAAGAAGGCGCGATAAATATCGTCACCCAGCATGGACAGCGCTTGTTCCTCGAAATTGCGGGGATCGGTAATGTCTTTGCGCGCCATGCCGGCAATAAACGCTTTCGCTTCGTTTGGCGAAAAAGTTTTGCCAAAGAACTGGTTGATGGTCAACAGGTTGATCGGCAAAGTGTAGACACGTCCTGCCGAGATCGCTTTTACCCGGTTGACGTAAGGCATCATCTCGCCGTAATGGTTAACGTAATCCCACACTTCCTTGTTGTCGGTATGAAAAATATGCGGTCCATAAACGTGCAGCATCACCCCTGAATCGGTGTCGCGGGTCGTGTGGCAATTGCCGCCCAGATGGCTGCGCTCATCGAGCATGGTTACCGCATGGCCTGCATCCGCAAGCGAACGCGCAACCACCGCGCCTGAAAAACCAGCCCCAACTATACAAAACTTCATTAGCAAACCCTGTCAATCGATAATCCGGCACTCGCAAGGAGCCTCATGACCATGTAACGAGTGGCCCTGAGTGCTGGAATAATTTACGTGTTTTAAATAGATAAAAAAAATAAAACCGGCATTAATTTGCCGTTAAATAGCTTTCCAGTCGTTCCGAATCTCCGGATAAGTCAGACAAATAGATCTCGCCCTGTGAGC
>SCQD01000290.1 GCA_004299145.1 Methylococcaceae bacterium
GACGGTGAACCTGGCGTGAAAACCCTTTGGCTGGGACTTCAGCGTGTTATGGATTTCGCCATGGGGCTCCAGTTCGCGCGGGAGATTCAGGAGGAGGCGAGTTGTGTGTAATGGTATGCGTAAAACCAACCCTTTGTAGGATGGGTAGGGGCATGGATGCCGTAACCCATCGGTAACCATGTCTGAAGCCGGCCCCTCTGTACTGCGGCTATCGCTTGATGGGTTGCGCCGTCCATGGTTTTACCCATCCTACGGCAATCATCGCGTGAAAAAACTGGATGTTGTCCCAACTCCGATACCAAGCCATACAACAGCTCATCACCATCCTGGGCTGCCTCTTGCTGCTATCCGCTTGCGATCACGCAGCACCACCGGATGCGCCCATTTCCCACGACGCCTATGTCTGGCAACGCCGCTGGACGCCCGCGCTCAAGGATGCCTTGGTTGTCGCAGGACCATGGGTCGGAGCATGGCACGTGCTGGCCGCAGAGGTCGGACGACACGGGCGGCTTTCCCCGGTCGCTATCGACCCCGCCGCCTTGGCGCAAACCGGCAGGCCGGTGTTCCTGGTGATACGCATCAACGGCCAACTGTCGGACTGGGAGCCGGCCGCCATCGCCCAGGCCAGTCTGGCTCTGGTGGCAAAATGGCGCGCATCCGGTGTGCCAGTGACGGGACTGGAAATCGACCATGACTGTGCCACCAGCCGCCTGCCCGACTACGCAACCTTTATCGGTCTGCTCCGGCCAGCGACAGCGGGGCAGGGCTTGCCGCTGGTTATCACCGCTCTGCCGACCTGGCTGGCGTCTCCGGCACTGCCTCATCTGCTGCGGCAAGTCGACGAGGCCGTGTTGCAGCTGCACGCCGTAACCAACCCCAGGCAGGGACTGTTTGACCCTGAGCAAGCCGAGGCTTGGGTTAAAAAATTCTCGGCGATCAGCCCGGTTAAATTTCGGGTGGCGCTGCCCACCTATGGTTCGCGTATCGCCTGGGATGCGAATGGGCGGGTCGTGGCCGTGGAAAGCGAGGTGCCGAAGGGATTGGCCGGCAGCCGCACGCAGGAATTGACGGTCAGCCCAATGGCGGTGGCGGCTGTGCTCGCGTCTTGGCGCAAACGGGCGCCGCCTGGTTTCGCCGGGGTGGTGTGGTTTCGGCTGCCGACGTCCGACGACCAACGCGCGTGGAGTCTTGCCACCTGGCAAGCGGTGATGGAGGGACGCACGCTTACGCCGACGTTTGCGGCAATGGCGGTTCCGGGCGAATACCCGGGTGTGTTTGACGTTTTCGTGACCAATGAAAGCGAGCTGGACGGCCCGGCACCCACGGCGGTGCGTGTTCTGAGTCCGCAATGCAGTGCTGCGGATGCACTCGGCGCTTACCACCTCGTGTCGTTGCAACCGGAAGTTCAGTTTCATCGGGCGAAACCGGCCATGCTCCGCGCCCATGCGCGCAGCATGGTTGGCTGGGTTCGCTGTCCAGACAGTGAGGTTCGAGTCGATGCATATCCTTAAACGTGGCGCCCTGGTCGGCATCCTGGTGTTTGGGCCGCCCGTGGCTTGGGGCTGCGGCCCGTTTTTTCCCGAAGAACTCATCGTGTGGCGCAAGGATGCGCTTTTGGAAGCGCCACCAGCCTTTTTTTCAAAGGAGATCAGGCGGCTGATCGACAGGCCGCGCACTGATTTTCCTGTCGTAGAGCACAGCGAGGATTTCGACGGCGAGCATAAGCACGACCGTGCCAATGCTGAAGCAGCCGGGCTGGCCGCCGATGCGGCGGAGAAAATAGCCGCCATGCGCCGCGAGGCCGATGGCGACGCGGCTTATGCCGTCGGCGACGGCTTGCCGGAAGCCGTGAGGCTGTATACCGCCGGCGCGGTGGATTTTCACGGCGCATTTCCCCGGCCCGCGGGCGATGGCGCTGCAAACGCCGCAACGGCGCAACCCAAAGCCGATAACGCGCCGATTCAATCGTCACTGGATAAGGCGCGGCAGCGTTTTGCAGCGGTGTTGGCGCTGCCGGTGGAACAGCATGGCATGCGCGCGGCTTGGGCGGCTTATATGCTGGGGCGGATCGCCGCCCATCAGGGCAACTATTCAGCCGCAGCAGGGTATTTTCAGCAAACGCGGGAACTCGTGAAGTCGGGGCTCCCGGACCCCTTGGGCCTTGCGGTGGCGAGTCTCGGCGAAGAAGCCCGCTTGCATGTGCGGCCAGGGGAACTCGCGCAGTCCATAGGCCTGTACTTGCAGCAGCTGTCCTATGGCTCTAAAAGCGCCGAATTTTCTTTGAAAATTGTTGTACGCAAGCTGGAAACAGATACCGCTTTGCTGGATGAAGCGCTCGGCAATGCGTTGGCGCGGCAATTATTTTTTGCCCATCTTTATACGAAAGATGTGGGAAGCCCTTTTCCCATCCAGAGCAACCATTACTACTCGTGGCTGGCAGATGACCGCTTGCCGATACCGGATCGGCTGCCGGCGATTTGGGACAGGATCACCGATGCCATCGAGCGCCAAGGTATCGAGAATGTTGCCGGCGCCGACTGGCTGGCGGCGGCGGCATATAACAACGGCAGGTTTGATTTGGCGCAACGCCTGGTCAACCGCGACCAGAGTGCGCTGGCATCCTGGATCAAAGCCAAATTGGCCTTGCGCGCGGGTAATCAAGAGGCGGCGCTTGCCGCCTATGCCGAGACGGTTCGCGCGTTTCCCGCAGAGGACCGGCCAAAATCGTCGGATTTTTACGTGTCCAATGTGCCGGAAGAGCCCGACGATGTGTGGGACGAGGCTTCCCTGCTTTATCGGGTCGATGGCGAGCGTGGTGTTTTAAGGTTGAGTCGCGGTGAATATACACAAGCGCTTTCGCACCTTTATGCCGCCTCGGCCCGCTACTGGGCGGACGCCGCTTACGTCGCCGAACGCATACTCACGCTGGAAGAACTGAAGACGTTCGTCGATCACAGCGTGCCGGAGCCATCCTACGCCGAACGGGTGGCGGCCACCGCGAGCGGCAATTTGAATCCGGCCATGCGCTTGCGCCAACTCCTGGCGCGGCGGCTGATGCGCGAGGGACACAGGGAGGCGGCGATAGCCTATTTTGATAACCTGGAATTGCGCACGCTGGCCGAAGAGTACCGCGACGCCATGCAGGAAGCGTCCAGCTTGTGGCGCGGGCGCATCGGCCAGGCCCAGGCATGGTACGCGGCGGCCATGCTCGCCCGATTCAAAGGGATGGAATTGATGGGGTATGAGTTGGCACCGGATTTTGCCAATTGGGGTGGCGCATACAGTTTGGCATACATGTCCCGTGATGCCGGTGGACCATCCAGCATCGAAGGCGAAATGTGCAGCGCCGACGAGCAGCGGCGCTTCGAAGCCCATAGAGCCAAGCCGGAAGTCCGTTTTCACTACCGGCTGGTGGCGGCGGAACACGCCGCCCGGGCGGCTGATCTGCTGCCGGCTTCCTCGCAAGCGTTTGCGGCGGTGTTGTGCCAGGCGGTCGGCTGGAACCTGGCGCGAGAACCCGAGCGCGCCAGGCTGCTTTACCAGCGCTACTTGCGCGAAGGCGCTTACGTTCCCTGGGGAAAACAGTTTGGGCGTCATTGCCCGGCGCCGGATTTCCACGGCGCCGGGCAAAGGTTGTGGGCCGAGCGGTTTATGCCGTGGCGGTAACCGTTCAGTCCCCCACCGTTGTAAGCCTATGCCTACACGCCATCAGTCAGGGCCTACGCGACTATCATCTTGCAGCTACACGAAAATCATCCTCGGCTTGCATACGGATCAAGCCCGCAGGCGCATCCTGATGCGCGGGAAAGCTCAATGCCATCAAATTCGAGCTTCACCGTTCGCCCTGAGCACCCGTCTGCGCGATGCGTGCTTTAACATAAAGTTCGAGGAAAAAAACATGAAAAAATTGCTACTACACGGCCTATACGCAGGTTATGCACTGACATCGTCCATCGCGTGGGCGGAACCGGCCATGCAGCACGCCGCTGCGGCGGTTGGCGCGGCTTTTAAAGTTGCCGTCAATCCTCCCATCCTGTTGCAGCCGGGACAACCTTTCCAGAATCCGGTCGACGTGCCCGGCACGTCCAAAAGCAATCCGCTGTCCCTCACCATCGGCTACACCGCCGTCAGGTACCAATACCTGGACGGCGCGGGCAAATCCCAGACCAGTGACGTGATACTGCGCACCTATAATGGCAAACTGGTGGGGCCGACCGTGCACGTGAAGCCGAAGGAGGTCTTATACGTCAATCTCGAAAATAAATTGTCGGTTCAGGATCAGTACGCGATTACCAACCTGCATACCCACGGCCTGCACGTTTCGCCCGGCGATACGCCCGATCCCAAATATATTCAGGACAATATTTTTAAAACAGTCGCGGCGGGTGGCCGGCAAGCCTATGCCGTCACCGTGCCGGCCGACCAGCGGCGCGGTACCCAGTGGTATCACCCGCACGTGCACGGCAACACTTCATTCCAGGTATCGCAAGGCATGGAAGGCACTTTGATCGTGGACGACGATCCGGCGCAGCTGCCCGCCGCGCTGAAGGTCAAGGAAAACACGCTGGTGGTGCAATATTTGCCGGTCCAGGCCTCCACCAGCACGGTGGATGAAAAAATCACCGTGCCCAGCATCAGAAGCGCTGCCAGCGGCAACGGCAAATCGGTGACCCTCGTCAATGGCCAGGTAATGCCGAAAATCACCCTGCATCAAGGCGAAGTGCAGCGTTGGCGCCTGGTGAACGCCACGCCGTTCCGAACGCTGAATCTGACGCTGGGCAATCTGGCGCTGAACGAAATCGCCGTGGACGGCATGTATCTGGGGACGGTGGATACCTGGCCGGCCGGCAAGGCGTTGACCATGCAACCGGGAAATCGCAGCGACGTGTTGGTGCAGGCGCCGGCCAATTGTTCCAACAACCAGTGTCCGCCGATCAATTTGACCAACAATAACAAGGAAGTGATCGCCACGGTGGAATTCGTCGCCACCGGCAGCCCCATGCCGTTGCCCACATCCGCGGAAATGGCGCCGCTGAAGACCTGGCCCAATATCGACACCAGCCTCGCCTACACTTCCGAGCCGGCGCAGTTTCAGGAAGAAAATTGCAATGTGCAGGGGGATATGTGCATCAACGGCATTACCTTCAACGCCGATACCGTGACAAAGTTGCCGTTGAACAAAACCCAGCTATGGAACCTGTGGACGGCGGATAATGACCACGTGTTTCACATTCACGTCAACCCGTTCCAAACGGTGCGCACCGGCCCCGACGGCGGCCGGGAAACGGTTTGGATGGATACGATGCTGGTGCCGACGGGCTCCACCAAGGAGAAGCCGGTCCAGGCATGGACCACCTACGAAACCATTCCCGGCAAAGCGGTGTTCCATTGCCACATTCTGCCCCACGAGGATGAGGGCATGATGCACGCCATTCAGATCCAGTAAGTCCATTGGCTTGCCGCGACCCCGCATGGGTCGCGGCAAGCCACGATACTTTAATGAGGCGGAACGACTGCCTCGCACAGCCGGCAACCATAACAACGAGAGCGGGAGCTATGGAGCCCGCGTCCATACCTGGCAACCATGCGCCGCCAGGGCGGTTGTGTAATAATTGCGCCTTTTACGTTTGAAGAGGTGCAATACGCCATGGCTTTTCTGATTTCCGATGCTTTCGCCGAAGGCGCAGCGGGCGCTGCCGGCGCCGCTGGTCAAGATCCCGGCTTTGCCGGTCTGCTGTTTCCCGTCGCCATCCTGGCGGTGTTCTTTTTTCTGTTCATTCGCCCGCAGCAGCGCCGCCAGAATGAACATAAAAAAATGGTGGAGTCCCTCAACAAAGGGTCGGACGTCGTCACCAACGGCGGCTTGCTGGGCCGGGTGGTGGATTTGGACGACAGCTTTGTGCGCCTGGAAGTCGCCGACAACATTTACCTGCAAGTGCAAAAACACGCCATCGCCAGCCTGATGCCCAAAGGCACCTATAAAAGCGTGAAAAAACAACAACAATAAACACGGACTGCCCGCCCCGGACCCCTCATGATTCTGAATCGCTATCCCCTGTGGAAAAACCTGCTGATCTTGTTTCTCATCATTCTGGGCGGGCTGTACGCGCTGCCCAATCTGTTCGGAGAAGATCCTTCCGTGCAACTGTCGCCGCTGCGCAATCACCAGGCTGACGGCAGTACCGTCATCGAAGTCACCAACAAGCTTTCCGCAGCCGGTCTTAACCCGAAGCGTGTGGAACTGGCCGACAGCCGCATCCTGGTGCGTTTCGCCGATACCGACGCCCAGCTGAAAGCCGCCGACGTGCTGCGCCTGGGGCTGGGCGAGGGTTATACGGTGGCGCTCAACCTGGCGCCCAGCACGCCGGCCTGGCTGGCCGCCATCCGCGCCAAGCCGATGTATCTGGGGCTGGACTTGCGCGGCGGCGTGCACTTTTTGTTGCAGGTGGACATGAACGCCGCCGTGCAGCAGGCGGAAGAACGCTATCAGGAAGACATCCGCACCCTGCTGCGCGGCAACAAAATCCGCTACAAAGCCATCACCCGCAATAAAGAGCTCATCCGCATCACTTTTGAAAACTCCGATGCCGTCAAGCAGGGCCAGGGCCTGATCGAAAAAGAACTGCGCGCGCTGGTGGTCAAGGACGTTGCCGGCGACGAGCCGATTCTGGAAGCGCACATCAGCGAAGCCGAGCAGCGCGAAATCCGCAAATTCGCCGTGGCGCAGAACATCACCACCCTGCGTAACCGCGTCAACGAACTGGGCGTGGCCGAGCCGGTGATCCAGCAGCAGGGGGACGAGCGCATCGTGGTGCAGCTGCCCGGCGTGCAGGATACGGCGCGCGCCAAGGAAATCCTCGGCGCCACCGCCACGCTGGAATTCCGCCTGGGCGATACCGAGCACGATCTGATGAAAGCCGTGCAGGAGCACGCGCCGGTCGGCACGCGCTTGTATAAGGATCGTTCCGGCCGTCCGGTGCTGCTCAAATCGCAAATCATCGTCACCGGCGACCAGATTACCGACGCTTCTTCCGGGCTGGATCAAAACAGCGGCTCGCCGGCGGTATTCATCAATCTCAACAGCACCGGCGCCAAAAAAATGGCCGACGTGACGCGCGAGAACATCGGCAAGCCGATGGCGGTGGTCTACATCGAAAACAAGACCGAAACCAAGCTGGTGGACGGCCAGAAAGTGACCAGCAAGCGCAAAGTGGAAGAAGTCATCAACATCGCCACCATTCGCGACCACTTCAGCCACCGCTTCCAGATTTCCGGCCTGGACGGCACCAACGAAGCGCGCGACCTGGCTTTGCTGCTGCGCGCCGGGGCGCTGGTGGCGCCGGTCGACATCGTCGAAGAGCGCACCGTCGGCCCCAGCATGGGCAAGGAAAACATCGACATGGGCTTCAAGTCGAACGTCTACGGCTTTATCGCCATCAGCCTGTTCATGGTCATGTACTACCGCGTGTTCGGCGGCTTTTCCATCGTCGCGCTGGCGGTCAACGTGTTGCTGCTGGTGGCCGTGCTGTCGCTGCTGCAGGCCACCCTGACCCTGCCGGGCATGGCCGGCATCGCGCTGACCGTGGGCATGGCCATCGACGCCAACGTGCTGATCAACGAGCGCATCCGCGAAGAACTGCGGCGCGGCAATACGCCGCAGGCCTGCATTTCCGCCGGTTATGAACGGGCGTTCGACACCATTTTCGACTCCAACGTCACCACGCTGATCGCCGGTTTTGCCCTGTTCATGCTGGGTTCCGGCCCGGTGCGCGGTTTCGCCGTGGTGCTGTGCATCGGCATCCTCACCTCCATGTTCAGCGCCGTGCTGGTATCGCGCGCCCTGGTCAACCTCGCCTACGGCCGTCAGCGCAAACTGACCAACCTGGCTATTTAAGGACACCCCCATGGAATTTTTCAAAATCACCCGCGACATCCCGTTCATGAGCTACGGCAAGCTCACGACCTCCATTTCATTGCTGACGTTCGTGTTCGCCATACTGGCGCTGGGGTTCAAAGGACTCAACCTGGGCGTCGACTTTACCGGCGGCACGCTGATCGAAGTCAGCTACGCACAGCCGGCCAATATCGACGCGATCCGCAAAGTGCTGGAAGAGCAGAAACTGCCCGAAGTGTCGGTGCAGAATTTCGGCACCGCCAAAGAAGTGCTGATCCGCCTGCCGTTGAAGGCCGACGTCAGCAGCGCGCAGCTGAGCGACAAAGTGTTTTCGACCCTGAAAAGCCAGGACGCATCCGCCGCGCTGCGCCGGGTGGAATTCGTCGGGCCGCAGGTCGGCAAGGAGCTGTACGAAAGCGGCGGCCTGGCGTTGCTGCTGGTGGCGGCGGGCATCATGGGCTATCTGGCGCTGCGCTTCGAATGGCGCTTCGCCGTGGCGGCCATCATCGCCAACATGCACGACATCGTCATCATCCTCGGCATGTTCGCGTTTTTTCAGTGGGAATTCACCCTCACCGTGCTGGCCGGCATCCTCGCCATCCTGGGCTATTCGGTCAACGAATCGGTGGTGGTGTTCGACCGGGTGCGCGAGAACTTCCGCAAAATGCGCAAGGCCGGCGTGGCCGAAGTGATCGACAACGCCATCACCGCCACCATGTCGCGTACCATCATCACCCACTCCATGACGCAGCTGATGGTGCTGGCCATGTTCTTTTTCGGCGGCGAAGCGCTGCACAACTTCGCCCTGGCGTTGACCATCGGCATCGTGTTCGGCATTTATTCTTCGGTACTGGTCGCCAGCCCCATCGTCATGTGGCTGGGCGTCTCGCGCGCCGACCTGATGCCGATCCGCAAGGAAGGCGAAGGGTTGGAAGAGCGGCCTTGACAGGGCGGCTCCCGCATTGAAAAAAACCGGCTGCTGGCCGGTTTTTTTTGTTGCTGGTTTTGCGCGACAACTCACATCAAGACGCAGGGCGGCCCGGCTAGAATCGGCCACTTCCTCGTTCCCTCGCGGTGCGTGGGAACGAATCAACCAAACACAACTTTGCTGTGTTTTTCCGGGCGAATAGTCACGTGGCGCTGGACAACCGAATTGAATTTATCCACGGCTTGTGGGACGAACTGGCCGATTTCGACGCCGCCCGTTCCGATGAGGCGCTGCTTCATCTCATGGGTGGCTTGTGTAAGCTGGCGCGGGCAGGCAATGCCGCGTGGGTGGGGGCGGTGCGGATGGATACGCTGTCCCCCAACGATATGGCGCAAGGCTGGCGGCCGCGCATTGTCCGCCATCTGCACCCCTCGCCGCCGTTGGATGCGGCAACCCGCGAGCAGATGGACAGGCTGGAACACGGGGCGGTGGACGAAACCATCATCCGCAATCTGGCCTGTGCGGGCACTTTTCGCGCCAATCGGTTGCGGGATTTGGTCGGCCCAGAGTGGTTCGCAACGCCTTACTATCGGATCTATTATCAGGGCGTCGGCAGGGAGGATGCCGTCTGGGTGGCCTTTCCGGTCAATCAGGATGCCGAATCCTGGTTCGGCGTGTTTCGCGGTCCAGACCAGCCGCCGTTCAGTGCCGCCGAGCGCGATGAACTCGCCTACGTCCTGCGCGGGCTCAAATGGTTCCATCGTCAAGCGATGCTGTCCCACGGCCTGCTGGTGGCGAACGGTCCCCTGACGCCCGCCGAACGGCGGGTCCTGCGTTTGTTGCTCACCGGTCTTACCGAAAAAGAGATCGCCGATCAACTGGGGCGCAGCCATCACACCATCCATCAATGGGTGACGTCCATTTACCGCAAATTCGGCGTGAACAACCGGGCCGCTCTGATGGCGCTGTGGCTGGGGCAGGCGGTATAAGCCATGCAGGGTACGCTGTGCGTACCGTTCGATGCCATTGAAAGTACGCACAGCGTACCCTACATGGCTATGTACCTCCATCAGGAACGACAGCACAGAGAGTCTTGTTTGTCAGAGTCTCTAAAGAATATGGCTCCGTAAAGCCGCTGTATATGCAGATGCCAGTTCGTGCATCGTACGGGTCGGTGGTCGGATGTGTGTCTACAACAAAAGAGTAGTTTTTCCTGCTACTGAAACCATCCAGGACAGTAAATTCCAAAAGTCTCCCTATACGAAAATTTTGAGAAACCGGCAGAGAGCAATTTACAGAAATAGCGCGCCACCCAACCGGACAGCTACTCTTTACCTCAACTGACCCGCGACAAATCCCTGGACCAGGACACGAGTGATACAGGGTCTCACTCTTCCGCATCACCAGCATGGGTAAGACGTCGACGCACTTCCAGGCCGTCCCGTCGTAGGTTGCCGCTTGCTTGGTTCCACACGCCACCCCTGGCGATCCTCCCTGACCTGACTCGCCTTTCGGCCCCTGGGGGCCGACGGGGCCTTGCTCACCTTGCGGTCCTTCCGGGCCTTGGGGGCCTTGCGCTCCGGTGTCGCCCTTATCGCCTTTGCTTCCGGCTCCCCCGCCGCCCTTCAAGGTCACGTCCAGAAAAGCCGCGTGGCTGGTGGCGGTGTTTTCTTTGCTGTCTATCGTCACCTGCAGGCCGTCGGCGGCCGCCAGCTCAAAACTGCGCACCCCGCCCGCCGCCCGCCAATCGTTGAACAGTTCCGTGACGTCCAGCGCGTACCAGTGCCCGGACCCGTCGATGGTCTGGGAGGGCGGGTAGCTGTGTCCCCTGGCCAGGGCCGTTGCCCCGCTGACGCCGGCTTCCTGCCAATTGTCCAGAATCGCGGTCGGCGTGAGGGCGCCCGGGGTGCCGTTCCAGGTTCTGACGTAGAACTGGAAAGTGACCTTTTCGACGTCGGCGGCGGCGAGGCCGGCCGGCAGCCACGGTGAGAAATCGTCGAACTTGACCAGCAGCGTCCTGCCGCCGCCACCGATGACGATGGACGTGTCCCGGCCGTATTTGCCCTCGTCGCCCGGCACCAGCATCGCATCGGAATGCAGCGGCAGCACCAGCGCCTGGACAGGCGGCGGCGCCAGGACGCATAGCGCCAGTATGAGCGGCATGAATAGAGTGCGCGCGGCCACACATTGCGTTTTTTGGATTGCCCTCACCCCAGCCCTCTCCCAAAGGGAGAGGGGGAGCAAAGCCGCACTGTGTGACCGCGCAAGGCATAGTTCGGGCAGGCGCAATTTTTGGGTTTTCATGGTGATGATCCTTACGTCGGTTTAAAAAATGTCAATGGCGTTGCTGCCGGCCCAGGCAATCAACGGCACGGCGCCGGCCTGGTCGGCGTCGATGGAAATAGGGTGCGCGTGGTCACACATTGCGTTTTTTGGATTGCCCTCACCCCAACCCTCTCCCGCGGGGAGAGACTCCAGCGCGTTGCCCGCGCCGAATGGCCCTCCCAGGAGCCGGTGATTTCCGGCCCCTTCTCCCTCAGGGAGAAGGTTGGGATGAGGGAGAGATAAAAGGTCATGGCCTTTTAACTCCCTCACCCCAGCCCTCTCCCGGGGGGAGAGGGAGTCGGAGCCGGCGTCAACAGCGGGCGGATGGGCAAGCGCCGTTGGATGCACAGTGGGCCGACTTGGCAAAGGGTTGAACGGCGGCGGCGGTGGCGGCGGATCTTCTGGGTCGGAGGACGAAGTGTCCGTCGGCGCTACGTAGACGTATGTGTTGA
>SCQD01000291.1 GCA_004299145.1 Methylococcaceae bacterium
GCGAATTTCTATGTTGTTGATTCGAAAGAAAAAGCTAGACCGCAGCCTTCACATCCTTGTGCCTGGGTTCCGCCAATCCCTGGCGGAACGACGTTGTTGGTGGAATCTGACAAAGTAAAATTAAGGATCTTGCATGAATCAAACCACCCGCCACACTTTACCCTGGTTGATCCGCTGGAGCGAATGGCATGCCGCGCTGATGCTCGTTGTTGGCGGATTTGCCTTGGCGTCACTGCCGCAGGCCTGGGCGGCGGCGGGCGCCGCGCTGTCTTTTGCCGGATTACTGGTGCTGGGCCGCCGGGCCTGGACGCCGGATGGGCGTTTCGGCGCGGCCAACGCCGTGACGTTGCTGCGCTGTCTGGCGACGCTGATGCTTGCCGCCATGCCTGCCTTGGGGGTTGCCGTTACCGTCGGCCTGGCCTTGGTGATATTGCTATTGGACGGCCTGGACGGCTGGCTGGCGAGGCGCGCGGGAACGTGTAGCGAGTTCGGCGAATATTTCGATAAGGAAGTGGACGCTTTTTTTATGCTGGTCCTGTGCCTGATTTTATATCGGGACCAGCACCTGGGCGCCTGGGTGCTGCTGCCGGGTGGCTTGCGCTATCTGTTCGTGTGGTTCTTGAAAATCGCCCAGCCGCCCCGGCGCAAAGAAACCGCAACCCGCTACGGCAAATTCGTGGGCGTGTTCAGTCTGGGCGTGCTGATGTTCTGCCTGCTGCCGCTGCCGCACTATTGCGCGCCGCTGGCGGCGGCGGCGACGCTGGCATTGCTGTGTTCGTTCGCGCTGTCGTTGCGGCAGATTTACGCTGGATCGGCGTGAGGTTGCAAGATAATAGGCGGTTTACAGCTACTTATCCGATTTATGCTGCATTTCACTGCGTTGCATCCCGACCACATCCCATGACAAATCCATCACTACGCACCCACCCGGTAAATACCCAGGAAGACGTCCGGCAGTTTTTCGATGGCATCGCCTCCACATACCGCGAGAGTCATGGCGCAGCCGACCAACTGCTGAACTACCGCTTGCGCTTGATCCAAAGCCTGTTGCCGCCGGCAGCGGGCGGCAGGCTGCTGGAAATCGGCTGCGGCACCGGCATCCATCTGTTCCCGCTGGCCGGGCGTTTCGACCAGGCCGACGGCACCGATCTTTCGCCCGGCATGATAGCCCAGGCCGAGGCGGCAAGGATGCAACACCCCGCGGCGGCGCAGATCCGCTTCGCGGTCGATCAGGCCGAAATGCTGGCCGGCGTGGACAGTGGCGGCATCGACGTAGTGCTGTGCGTCGGCGCCTTCGAGCATATGCTGGACCAGCCGGCCGTGCTGCATCAGGTAAACCGCATATTAAAGCCAAACGGGGTGTTCATCTGCCTGACGCCCAACGGCGATTACGTCTGGTACACCCGGCTGGCGCGCCGATTGGGACTGGCCAGCCGGCACCTGAGCACGGATCGGTTTTTGACCGCCACGGAGTTCGCGAGTGCGCTGCAACAGGCCGGATTGCACGCGGAGCGCCTGGGATATTGGACGTTTATCCCGCGTGGCGACATGCCGCGCCCAGTGGCGACCGTGTTGACACTGCTGGATGGGCTGGGCCGGTTGCTTAATCGGCCGAGCTGGCGGGGTGGGCTTTATTGCCGGGCGGTGAAGAGCGGTGGGGCTGGGTTGTAGCTCCCTCTTTCACCCCGGAAGGCTGCCCCTTCACGGTCGGCATCACCCGTTACCATTGCACCTCGCCTGCTTTCGTACCTACGCATCAATCGGCGCGTCACCGCCCCGGCTGCAAGGCTCGATACCGGATACAATACGCGCACCCGTCACTCGTCAAAGGCCGTCCGCCACCATGTCGCCCGAACTGCGCCGCGATCTCCAGCGGTTTTACAACAATCTGCAAGACCGCCCCCTGCCGCCGGACGATCCGTTCTACGTGGACTACATCGAACGGCAAACGATAGACGGCGACCCCATCGCCGCCATCGCGCAAAAAATCGCCTGGAGCGAGGCCGCCAGCCTGGAACTGCTGTCCGGCCAGCGCGGCAGCGGCAAGAGCACGCAGTTGCTGCGGCTGAAACAAATGCTGGAAACCGACGGCTGCACCGTGTTCCTGTGCGACATGAAAGACTATTTGAACCTGTCCATGCCGGTGGAAATCAGCGATTTTCTGATTTCGCTCATGGGCTCGCTCAGCCGGGAAGTCGACCATCGCTTCCAGGTCGACCCGGCGCGGCGCGGCTATTGGCAGCGTCTCACGCACTTCCTGCAACAGGAGGTGAAAATCGAAGGCATCAAGCTGGAAGCCGAATTGGACCCCGTCACTTTCGGCATCGAAGCCTCCCTCAAGGACGATCCCGACTTCAAACAACGCCTGCAACTCGCCTTGAAAGGCCACGTGGCGACCCTGGTTCGGCAAGTGCGGACCTTCGCCGACGAGGTGGTACAACGGGTGCGGAAATGCACCGGCGATCCCGGCCACAAAGTGGTGATACTGGTGGACTCGGTGGAACAAATCCGCGGCGGCGAAGACGTGCACAAAAGCGTGGAAACCCTGTTCGTCGGCCACGGCGAACACCTGCGCTTTCCCACCCTGCACCTGGTATACACCGTGCCGCCCTACCTGGTGCCGCTGGCATCGGGGCTGGACCGCAACCTGGGCGCCACTTTGCGCACCCTGCCCAGCGTGCACGTGCGCCGACGGAACGGCGAGCCGGACGACCAAGGCATCACCGCCCTGCGCGACATGGTGGCGCTCCGCCACGCCGCCTGGTCCCAAGTATTCAGCCCCGAGCAACTGCAAGACATGGCGCTGAGCACCGGCGGCGATCTGCGCGATTTTTTCCGCCTGATCCGCGAAGTGCTGGTGCTCGCCGCCGCCAAACCGGACGGCCTGCCGGTGGACGACGGCCTGGTGCAGTCGGCGAAAAACCTCATCAAGCGCAGCATGTTGCCGCTGGCGCAAGACGACAGCGCATGGCTGCGCCGCATCGCCGCCAGCAAAACCCCGGAACTGCCCAGCATCCGGGAACTGCCGCGCTTGGCGCGCTTTTTCGACACCCACCTGGTGCTCAACTACCGCAACGGCGACGACTGGTACGACGTGCATCCACTGCTGGCCGAAGTGCTGGCCGCCCCAGCGTGAACGCGCCGCCCGCGTCCCTGGGACCCCAGGGCGAGGCGGAATGGCAGCGCCTGTCGCGCCACCTGCAATGGCTGGAAGGCTTCGGCCTGATCTTTCTGTTCGTCTCCCACGCCGGCCTGTGCGCCGAATTGCGCAACCGCCTGGAAGCCCAGTGCCGCTTGCGCGCCG
>SCQD01000292.1 GCA_004299145.1 Methylococcaceae bacterium
TGCCCGGCGCCGGGCGCTACCTCAATCTGCGCGGAGAGGTGCTGCCCTACGTGCGTTTGCGCGATTTGTTCGACGACGACACCGCCGCGGTGCGCCGCGAGAAAGTGCTGGTGGTGCGCTACGGCGGCCATAAAGCCGGTCTGGCGGTGGACCGCCTGCTGGGCGAATGCCAGACCGTGGTCAAGCCGCTGGGCAAAGTGTTCGGCCAGACGCCGGGGCTGGGCGGCTTCACCATCCTGGGCAGCGGCGAAGTGGCCATGGTGCTGGACGTGCCCAGGCTGATCCAACTGGCCGGCGAAGCCCCACAACACCACGCGCCCAGGCGTGAAACGGCAGGTGAGACCTTGAAAGGCTTGCAGCAACCTCAAGCGGCTTAGGATTTGCCTGGATGCGCGGGCGCTCCTGGTGGGCGATGTTCACCCTACAAAGTGTATTCACAGCATGGGGAGACCAGAGATGACTATTACCCAAAAAATGCTGTTGTTGGTGATATCCACGCTGCTGGGCATGGGTGCTCTAGTCGGTGCCGGTCAATACCAATTCAGCCAAGTCCAGATTCAAGGCCCGATCTACTGGCGCATTGTGCAGGGCAAAGACCTGATCGCGGACATTTTGCCGCCGCCCGTGTATCTGGTGGAATCATATCTGGTAGCGTTGCGGATGCTGCATGCCGACGCAGAAAAC
Source organism: Methylococcaceae bacterium (assembly GCA_004299145.1). Lineage (GTDB taxonomy): Bacteria > Pseudomonadota > Gammaproteobacteria > Methylococcales > Methylococcaceae > Methylogaea. The sequence continues at coordinate 685 of SCQD01000292.1, forward strand.
TTCGGCCACCTGGAAGACGCCGGCCATCAGTTGAGGAAAGACTATGAGGCTCGCTACGCTTATTGGTCCGCACAGCTGCCGGATGAGTCGTTGCAACAGCGCCTGGAAGACGCGCACGCAAAAGGCAAGGCATTGCTGGACTTGATGGACGGACAATTCGTCGCGGCGTTGCGGAATAATCGGCGGGAAGCCGCCTTGGCGCTGTTGCCGGAACTGGAACAGTGTTTCGAAGCGCATCGGCGCGCCATCGACGCGGTCGTCGCCCTGGCGAACGCCGGCAATACGCGCATCGAGAGCGATGCAACGGACAGCATACGGCAAAGCCAATGGCAGCTTATCGCCATCACCCTGCTGAGCGTGCTCGTCACCGGCGCCATCAGCGTCTTCATAGCCCGCAGCCTGCTGCGCCACTTGGGTGGCGAACCGGAGCAGGCCGCCGCCATCGCCAACCGCATCGCCGCCGGCGATTTGTCCGCCCATGTCGCGTTGCAAGCCGGCGGCAGCGGCAACCTGATGGACGCGCTGCACCGCATGTCCGCTACCCTGCAGGCGCTGATCGCCGAAATGAACCACATGTCCACCGAGCACAATGCCGGTGACATCGACGTAAAAATCGACACGGCCAAATTCCAGGGTGGTTTCAAAACTATGGCCGAAGGCGTCAACGTCATGGTGTTCGGCCACATCGACGTAAAAAAGAAAGCCATGGCCTGTTTCAAGGCGTTTGGCGAAGGCGATCTGGACGCCAAAATCGAACAATTTCCCGGCAAAAAGCGCTTTATCAACGACACGGTCGAAGCATTGCGCGGCAATCTGCAACGATTGATTGCGGAGATGAATCACATGTCGAGCGAGCATGACGCCGGCGACATCGACGTAAAAATCGACGCCCAGCAGTTCCAGGGCGCTTACCAGACCATGGCGGAAGGCATCAACACCATGGTGTTCGGCCACATCGCGGTCAAGAAAAAAGCCATGGCCTGCATCAAGGGCTTCGGCGAAGGCGATTTCGACGCGCCGCTGGAAAAGTTCCCCGGCAAAAAAGCCTTCATCAACGACACTATCGAACTGGTGCGCGGCAACCTCAAGGCCGTCATGGCCGACACCGGCAGGCTCATTCAGGCAGCCGCCGCGGGCCAACTCGATACGCGCGCCGAGGCCGCCAAACACCAGGGCGACTTCCGCAAACTGGTGCAAGGCATCAACGACACCATCACCAACATCGCCGAACCGCTCAAGGTGACGTCCGGCTACATCGACCAGATTGCCCAGGGCGTCATTCCCGCCCAGATCACTACCGACTATAAAGGCGAATACCGCGTCATCCGCGACAACCTCAACACGCTGGTCAAGATGATGGGCGACTTGCTGGCGCAGACCGATGTCCTCATCCAGGGCGCGGCCGCAGGCGAACTCGACAAGCGCGCCAACGCCGCCATGTTCCAGGGCGGCTGGAACCAGTTGGTAGCAGGCATCAACCAGACGCTGGACGGCATCATCCTGCCGGTCAACGAAGCGGTGTCGGTATTAAAGGACGTGGAAAGCGGCGATCTTACCCGGATGGTGCAGGGCGATTACCGGGGCCAGCTCAAAGACTTCAAGGATACCGTCAACAACACGGTGACCAAGCTGGCGCAGATCATCGGCGAAGTGCGCAGCACGGCAAACGCTCTGGCGACGGCGACGGCACAGGTGAGCGCCACCGCGCAATCGCTGTCGCAAGCCACCAGCGAGCAGGCCGCCGGCGTGGAAGAAACCTCGGCCTCGGTGGAACAAATGTCGGCCTCCGTGCGGCAAAACACCGAAAACGCCAAAGTGACCGACGGCATGGCCTCCAAGGCAGCCAAAGAAGCCACCGAAGGCGGCGCGGCGGTCAGCCAGACCGTGGCGGCCATGAAACAGATTGCCGACAAAATCGACATCGTCGACGACATCGCCAACCAGACCAATCTGCTGGCCTTGAACGCGGCCATCGAAGCGGCGCGCGCCGGCGAGCACGGCAAGGGCTTTGCGGTGGTGGCGACCGAAGTGCGCAAGCTGGCCGAACGCAGCCAGGTGGCGGCACAGGAAATCGGCGAAGTGGCCTCCAGCAGCGTGGAACTGGCGGAAAAAGCCGGCAAGCTGCTGGACGAAATCGTGCCGTCCATCAACAAAACGTCCGACCTGGTGCAGGAAATCACCGCCGCTTCGCAAGAGCAGTCCTCGGGAGTCGGCCAGATCAACAGCGCCATGGAACAGCTCAACCAGATCACCCAGCAGAACGCCAGCGCATCGGAAGAACTGGCGGCCACGGCGGAAGAGATGAGCGGCCAGGCGGAACAGCTCCAGCGGCTCATGGCGTTTTTTACCATCGACAACGTCCACTCATCGGCCGCCGCACCGGAGAAAAGCGAGCGCCCCCCCAGCGCGCGCCGGCAGGTTCAAGGCGGTTCCGGCACGCGCCAATCGCCCCAGGGCAAGCGCAACGCGGCAATGGCGGCGGTCAAAGCGCAAGCCGGCGATGACGCCCAGTTCGTCAAATTCTGAAGGAGGCAGACATGAATGCCATTGTGACAGCCAGCACGGCCTTACCCAGTGAAGACGGGCAAAGTGAGCAGCAGCAGTACCTGACCTTCCAGGCGGCGGATGAAACGTTTGCCATCGGCATTCTTTCCATCCGGGAAATCATCCAGTGCGGCGCGATGACGCAAGTGCCGCGCATGCCGGCTTTCATTCGCGGCGTCATCAACCTGCGCGGCGCGGTAGTACCGGTAATCGACCTGAACGCGCGCTTCGGCGCGCCGGCGACCGTCATCAACCGCCGCGCCTGCATCATCATCGTCGAAGTGGATTACAACGGGCACCAGCACGTGATCGGCGTCATGGTGACGGCGGTGCACAACGTGCTGGAAATCCCGCCCGACCAGATAGAGCCGTCGCCGGAGTTTGGTTCCAGCATCCGCGCCGAATTCATCAGCGGCATGGGCAAAGTGGATGGCCGCTTCGTCATGATCCTGGACGTGAGCCAGGTACTGTCGCTGGAAGAAATCGCAACCCTGGCGGCTACGGGAGGAACACCGTAATTCTGGTGGGTTTCGTTGGCGTCTGTTTTGCATTTGCTGGATGCTTTCCTGACGCAACCCGGTGCGGTATCGCAAGAGCACGGCCAGGGCGGCTTGTTGATTAGGTGAGCGTATAAAAGTTTTTTTCCCATAAACTTAAATTTTAAGGGATTTTTACTATCCCATCATTTGTGGCCCGACTAGCACCATCGATACCACTATCCGATGAAGCAATTGTCCAGCCGCCACCAAAAGCTCGATACAGCGACACTATCGCTACGCTTGTTGCGGTTTCGGCTTTTGCACGTTCGTCGCTGACGGCCAGTTTGCTGCGCTGCGCATCCAGAACGGCCAAATAATTGCCTGCACCGCGCTGATACAACGCGTCGACCAGCCGGTAAGCTTTTTCCGCCGAGGCTTCCGCTTCAGTCAATTGGCCGAAGCTATCCGTGGCGGAACGATGCGCGACAAAGGCGTTTTCCACGTCCTCCAGGGCCAGTAAAAAGGTAAGCTCGTAATTTGCGGCGACCTGATCCAGCCGCGCATCGGCGGCGGCAATATGGGCGCGGATTCGACCGGCGTTGAATATCGGTGCCGAAAGGCCAGAGCCCAACGCATAAACGCTCTCGGCCAAACTCGGAAAACCGCCGACCGCCAGCGCGCCGACACCGCCACTGGCCGACAGCACCAGCTTCGGATAGAGATCGGCCCGCGCCGAACCTAAGCTGGCCGCCGCCGCGCTGACTTCGGTTTGCGCCAGGCGCAAATCGGGACGTTGCGCCAGCAAATCGGACGGCAACAAGTCGGGTATGCTTGGTGCGGCCACCGGCAACGGGCCGACGACGGCCAGCTGCTTTTCCAGACTTTCCGGCGGCTCGCCCAACAAAACCCCCAAACGATGAATGAGCTTTTGCTCGACATTGACCAATACCGGCAGCGTCGCTTCGGTGCCCTGCAGCAAGGTTTGCTGACGGGCAATGTCCGCCTCGTTAGCCAGCCCGGCTTTAAGAAATACCTGTAAAGTCCTCAATCGTTCGCGTTGCAAGTCGATATTTTTTTGCAGAATGCCGATGCGTTGCTGCACGCCGCGCAGCTCCAGATAGTTTGTCGCCACCGGGGCCAGCAGACCTACTTGCGCCGCATGCAAGCCTTCCTTGCTGCCTTCGGCTTGCGCGGCGACACCTTCCGCTTCCAAATGCCGGCCGCCGAACAAGTCGATTTCCCATCGCGCCGCCAATCCACCACTGACGGTATCGGCAGTGGGTG
>SCQD01000293.1 GCA_004299145.1 Methylococcaceae bacterium
AAAATCGCATGCCGTTATGTGTCGTTTGAGTTGCCGGAGGCCTACTTGGCGCTGGCACAGGCGCTATTGGTCGGCTATTTTCAGACATTGGAGGAGGGATAATTCGTGGGGATACCTCAGCTGCTGACCCCACCGTATTATTTCAATATCCTGCTGGGCAACATCGCATCCGCTCAAGCCAGCCTGCTGCATGTGGCTGCCATCGTCAACGATTTGCCCCCTGACTCAGTCTGGTGCCTGGGCGGCATAGGCGCCGCCCAACTGCCGATGAACAGCCTCGGTCTTGCCATGGGACACGGGGTGCGCGTCGGCTTGGAAGACAATCTTTGGTGGGACGAAGCCAGAACACGCCTCGCCTCAAATCTGGAATTGGTACAAAGGGTGGCGGCATTGGCAAAACTGCTGGGAAAACCTCCCGCAACGCCGGTGCAAACCCGGCAATACCTGGGTTTATTGCCGGCCAAGCTTCTTTAGGACCGGGAAACCGTATGTTAAGCCATGAAGACAACGAACTGCTGACGCGCATCGGAAAAGGAACGCCCATGGGCGATTTGTTGCGGCAGTATTGGATGCCCGCGGCATTATCGACCGAATTGTCCGACTGCGACGGAGCACCGTTGCGCGTACGCCTGCTGGGCGAGAATCTTATCGCTTTTCGCGCATCCTCCGGCCAAGTGGGGCTGGTGGCTGAGGCTTGTCCGCATCGGGGCGCATCGCTGTTTTTCGGCCGCAACGAAGCAGAGGGATTGCGTTGTGCTTATCACGGCTGGAAATTCGACAATACGGGCCGTTGCAGCGATCTGCCGAACGAAGCGCCGGACTGCCCTCTCAAACACAAAGTAAAACTGCAAGCCTATCCCTGCCGTGAACGCAATGGCGTGGTTTGGACCTATATGGGGCCGCGCACCGAGCCCCCGCCGCTGCCGGACCTGGAATGGAATCTGCGGACGGACAACATTCCTTTCCTGTGGCGCAACTACCGCGCCTGCAACTGGGTTCAGGCAATGGAAGGGGATATCGACAGCTCCCACATCAACTTTTTGCACAGTACGCTGGACGCGGGCGATTTATCGACGGTGCCGGGGGTGCCGCTGCCGGGCTATGCGGCTCCCGGCATCCGCTTGCTCCAGGAAAGCGGTATTCCACGTTTGGAAGTACGGAATACGGCAGCGGGCGCGCTGCATACTTCGGCGCGGCGCTTGGATGACGGCAGCGAATACCACCGCGTGCATCCTTTTTTGTTCCCTTTCCACACCATGGTGGGCGGGGGAACCAGCGCAGCCGAGGTCAGTTTCAACGGCAAGCTGTGGGTGCCGATGGACGACGAACAAACTTTGATTTTGGAATGGCAGTTTCGCCCTGATCGCGCCTGGAGCGAGGTGGAGCGCACCGCATTATTGGCCGCACGCATTCCACACGGCCTCCAGGAACCCACTTCGGCGCCGGCAGGTATCTGGCGTCCGCGTGCCTGCGCAGATAACGATTACCTGCTGGACCGTCGGTTGGAAAAAACGCAGCTGTTTTGCGGCATTTTGTCCAACCCTTTGCAGGACGCCGCGATGCAGGAGAGCATGGGCGCCATCGTCGACCGGACCCGGGAACACCTGGGGCCGGCCGATACCGTGATCATCCGCGTGCGCCGCTTGCTCATCGACGCGGCGCGGGCGTTACGCGAGCACGGCACGGTTCCGCCCGGCGTGGATCGCCCCGATCTGTACCTTGTACGTCCGGTCGGCATGATACTGCCGGCCGGCGCCGACTGGGCCGAGGCGACGCGGGAGCGGCGTGTAGCGGCGATTCCGCATAATTGAACGACATCCATGAACAAACCCCGCATTTTGCTGGTCTCGGGCGGCAGCCTGGTCGGCCAGAACATCCTCCACATCCTTGCCGATAGGCGCGCCGAGGTGGAACTGGCGGCCACCAACAGCGCCGCCGATGCCATTTCCTTGCGCGATTTCGATACGGTCTATCTGACGCCGGAGACGTTGCGGGAGCGCGCCGCTTTCGAAAACCGTTTTGTCGAGATACTGCGGCAAGAGCAGCCCGATCTGGTCATCCCTTGCCGCGACGACGACGTGGTATTCATGGCGGATTTCAAAGCGCGCCATCCCGCGCTGTCATCAGGATTCCTGTGCGGTCATCCGGTCGTGGCGGAAGCGACCTATGACAAATGGGCAAGTTGGGAGTTTTGTCTAACCCAAGGGTTGCCTTTCGCCCCCTCGCTGCGGACGCCGGCCGATGCAACGGAAACCGCCCGCTTCGCCCGCGAGCACGGCTTTCCGTTGCTGGTCAAACCCCGCTGCGGTTTTGCTTCGCGGAGCGTCTATCTGGTGGTGGACGAAGCGCAGCTACAGCGGGCGGCGGAACGTGAAGGGCAGATCATCCAGCGCTACCTGGGAGATGCCGACGACGTGAACGCCTATCTGGGCAAATTGCACGCCAGCGGCGTGCCGCTATTCCATTCGCTGAACGACATCAAACATTCCATCCAGATTTTCATCGCGCCCGACGGGACGGCGGCGGGAAATTTTTGTACGGTCAATACCCGCAGGCACGGCGTCAGCATGCAATTGGACCGTTATCTGAGCGAGGACGCGGCTGCGTTGGGGCGGCGCTGCATCGAGGTTTTCGCCCGGGCCGGCTGGCGCGGACCGATGAACATCCAATGCAGAATGACTCCGGATGAAGGGTTGGTGATTTACGAGTTCAACGCGCGCCTGAGTGGAGCCAGCGCTGCCCGCCACCTGATGGGGCATGACGAAGTCGCCTTGGCTTTGAAAACGTTTACGGGTAAGACCTTGCCGGTTTCGCCGGGGCGCGGGGATAGTGTCGTACGCCGTTCTTTTCTCGTGCCACCGCCCTCCCGCGACGAGATCGAAGCGCTTGCCGACGCGGGATTCCGGCGACGCCGAACTGAAACAGACGAATTGGAAAATAATGCCGCCTGGGTCGGCGGGCGCTGGCTGGGCAGCAACGGCGGTACTGTTTGGGAACGCCGCAATCCGGCGCGCTGGCACGAACGGCTGGAGGACGTGGCCCAGTCCTCCGCTACCCAGATCGAACAGGCGGCCGCTGCCGCGGTACAGGCGCAACGTCATTGGGCGGCGTGTACGCCGGAGGAGCGTGGCGCTCGCCTGGACGCTTTCGTCCAGGCGCTGCAAGCGCGGCGCGAGGCACTGATCCAGGCCATGGTCACCGAAGTCGGGAAACCCCTGGGCGATGCCGGGCAAGAGGTCGAGCGCGCCCTGGCGCTGGCCCGTTTGGCTATAAGCGATTTTTGCGGCACTCAACCATGGCAGGGGTGTGGTGTAGGCGTGCACGCCCGCCGGCAGCCGGTCGGTGTGGTGGCGGCGATCACGCCGTTCAACCACCCGTTGGCGATAGCCATCGGCAAACTGATTCCGGCGCTGGCGCTGGGCAACGCCGTGGTTTGGAAGCCGGCGCTGCCCGCTTTGAGAACGACGCAGCTGGTCATCGAGGCTAGTGCCGCAGCCGGCTTGCCGCAGGGCTTGGTCGCCGCAGTGCTGGGCGATGCCGAGGTGGCGCAACGGCTGGCGCAGCAGCCGCGAATCGCGCGGGTCAGCATCACCGCCTCCATCGCCGCGGGCCGCCAGCTCGCGGCAGCCTGCGGCGCTCTCTTGAAGCCGTTGCAGGCGGAACTGGGCGGCAACAACGCGGTCGTGGTCATGGGCGATGCCGATGTGGCGCGCATCGCGGACGCTATCGCCCGTTCAGCGTTCAGTTTTGCCGGCCAGCGCTGCACCGCGGCCCGGCGCATTCTGGTCGAACAGCGTTGCTACCCGATGCTGATGGACGCGCTGACCGCAGCCACCCAGGCATTGCGGGTGGGCGAGCCGGGCGAAGCGGCGACGGAGGTTGGTCCGCTCATTTCCCGCACCCGGCAGCAAGCGGTCGCCGCTGCCGTAGCCGGCGCCGTGCAAGGCGGCGCGCGCGTGCTGTGCGGCGGCGGCGTGCCGCGCGGACTTGATGAAGGGTGTTGGTACATGCCGACCTTGATCACCGGCTGTACGCCGGACAGCGCCTTGTTCCAGGAAGAAACCTTCGGGCCGGTGGCGGTAATTCATCCTTTTACAGGTATCGGCGCAGCTATCGCCCTGGTCAATGCGGTACCGCACGGCTTGGTGGCGACCCTCTACAGCGGCGATGAATCCATGCAGCGGCGGTTTCTCGCCGAAGCGGAGGCCGGGGTGCTCAAGCTCAACTGCGCGCCGGCCGGCGTGCACGCCGAAGCACCGTTCGGCGGTTGGAAAGACTCCGGCTTCGGCCCGCCGGAACACGGGTCTTGGGATGCGGAGTTTTACACGCGAATACAGGCACTATATGGCTGGGCCGGCCACGCGGCGGGGCAGTGCCAGGACTATTAACTTTTAGATGAGTTTAAGTGCGGCATTTTCTGCCCCGTATATGGATAGCCTAAAAACATCAACAGGCGTTCCATAGAGCTTTTCCGCTTCCCGAAGCTGCCCGGCCTGGTGGCAACGTATCGCTTGCTGCAAAGGCTCATCAATGTTCATATTGTCAATAGCGTCCAAAATGGATTAACCAGCCCAGATATTGGGTTTTTTGCCGTTGCCGTCCCCCTTTGCGACGACCGGTGACAATAGCAAGAAACAAAAGGCCATCGCAATGGCGCGCGTTATCCCATAGAATCGCCTCTTTTTATTCAGCCTTGGCCCGCTCGGCGTTTTACTCTAAATTCTGAATTCTCCCGCCCGCAATGTCCGTTTCCGCTGCTTTGCCCGATCAGAGCGCGCCGTTCGATCCCTCCCGCACCGCCGTCATCGGCGTTTTGACCGGTGAAGGCGTTGGTGCGGAAGTCATTCCCGTCACCCTCGCGCTGCTGAAACGGCTACAAGCCCATACCTTGCGGCGCTTTGAACTGCGCCAGGGGGGCGATATCGGTAAGGCGGCGCTGGCATTGCACGGCGCCAGCTTGACGGATGAGGTGGTGGATTTCTGCCGGGGCGTTTTCGACGACAACGGCGCTGTCTTGTGCGGACCCGGGGGCGAGCGCTTCGTGTACGAATTGCGTGCCCGCTTCGATTTATTCTGCAAATTCACCCCGCTAAAACCCACGCCTGCTTTGCAAGATACCGGTGTATTGCGTCCGGCGGCGCTGGAAAACGTGGACATCGTGGCAGTGCGGGAAAACGTCGGTGGTTTGTATTTTGGCGAATGGGGCCAGCGCCGCAGTCCTTGCGGCAGTTCCAGCGTTTATCACCATTTCGCTTACCACGAAAAAGACGTAGAGCGGATTTTGCGGGTCGCGCTGAGCCTGGCCCGGCAGCGGCGAGGACGCTTGTGCGTAACCGTCAAGCCGGGCGGCGTGCCGGCCATCAGCGCTTTGTGGGAAGAAAAAGCCAGGCATTTGGCCCAGGGCTACGACGTCCAAGTGAACGTCATGGAGATAGACAATGCCGCTTATCAATTGATCGCCAATGCCAGACAGTTCGACGTGCTGGTCTCGCCCAATATGTTCGGCGACGTTTTGGCCGATTGCGGTGCGTTGTTGCTCGGCTCGCGCGGCATGTCGTTTTCCGGCAATTTCAGCGCAGAAGGTTATGCGGTATATCAGACCGGCCACGGTGCTGCGCACGACATCGCCGGTAGCGACCGGGCCAATCCGGTCGGACAAATCTATTCGCTGGCCATGCTGTTGCGGGAAAGTTTTGCTTGGCAGGAAGGTGCCCAGGCTCTGGAAACGGCGGTCGCCACCACGCTGGCCTGTGGCTATCGAACACCCGACGTCGCCGCCGCCGGTTCCAAGGTGGTAGGCACCACAGAACTCGGCCGCCGCATCGGCGATACATTGGCCGAACAGTTGGACGGCTTGACACTTTGAGCCGCCGCGCCTGTTTGCTGCTGGTCGATTTGCAGCAAGATTTTCTTGCACGCCCCGGCTTGTCTCCGCCGGCTCCGGTACTGGTCGAGCAGTTGGCGAAACTGCTGGCAGCGTGGCGCGGCTTGGGCCTGCCGGTGGTGCACAGTCATACCCTGATCCAGCCGGACGGCGGCGGTCGCATGCCGCACTGGCAGCGTGCCGACTATTGGGCCTGCGTCGTCGGCACCCCCGGTGCGCTGCCGCCGCCGGCTCTTGCGCCCATATTCGGCGAAACGGTACTGGACAAACCGTTTTTCAGTGCATTCGGCAATACCCGGTTGGAGCCGTTGTTAAGGGAATTGGGCAGCGAAATCCTGGTGGTAGCGGGGATATACACCCACGCTTGCATACGCGCCACCGTGCTCGACGCTTACCAAAACCATTTTCAGGTATGGGTTGCCGCCGATGGCATCGCTGCGGACGATGCTTTGCATGCCGATCTGACGCTACGTTATTTGGAACAGCGCGCTTGCCGGTTTCTTCCCGGCGGCGAGATACTGCACCGCTTGGACGACCGCACAGCCGTACCGGTAAATTCGGCATTACCTTCAGCGCATGCCGACCCAAGCGGTATATGGCCTGCTTCCAGCAGAGCAATGAACAGCTTAAACATGCATCACAGCACTCCACCAGCCACCGGTTCGGCTCAACCCACCATCCTGATCACCAGCGTCGGCAGCGGCGTTGGCATGGCCGTGGTGCGTGCCCTGCGCCGATCCCGGCCTGGGACGCGCATTGTCGGGGTGGGCTGTGAAGCCCGCGCGGCCGGCGTTTATGCTTGCGATGCCGCCTACCTGATTCCGCCCGTGCTGCAGGAGACTGCGTATAACGAACGGTTGCTGGAAATCGTGCGGCAGGAACGGCCCGCCGTGATCATACCCGGCCACGATGCCGAATTGCCGTTGCTGGCCACACTGAAAGACCGGCTGACACGGGAGTGGGGAGTCTTCATGCCGATAGGCTCACGCGAGGCAGTCTCAGCCTGCTGCGATAAATACCGTTCGGCCCAGGTATTTGCCGGCTTGGCGTTCGCCCGTAGCGCAGCTTCTCTGATTGAAGCCCGGCAATTGACGCAGGAGGTGGGATTCCCACTGGTGGTAAAGCCACGCTTCGGTTATGCCTCACGCGGTGTCACGGTGGTATTTGACGATACGGCCCTGGCGCAGGCGTTCGCCGTAGCGACGGAGCCTTGGGTGGCCCAGGAATATCTGGCCGACCATGCCTGGGGCAAAACGCGCGCCGAACTGGGCGTGGACGATGTGTATCGGGACGGCTTTGTACGGCAGGACTGCGATTATTCGGTGCAGGTCTTGCTGGGCCGGGACCACCGGCTACTGGGCGTATTCGCCAGCCGTAACCGCTTGCGCCACGGTTTTCCCGTCGCCATGGAAACGCTGGACCATCCCGCGCTGTTCCAGACCGTGGCAGCCATGGCGGAGCGTTTGGGCCAATTGGGGTTGATCGGGCCTTGCAACTTCCAGGCGATCCAGGTGGCGCCGGAAACGTTTGTCGTCTACGAATGCAACGCCCGTTTTACCGGCATGTCCGACAGCCGCGCGGCCATGGGCTGGAACGAATGCGAGGCGGTTTTGCGGCATTTTCTGGACAACCGCGGCGTGGAGGAATATCTGGATTTCCGTCCGGGCCTATGCGCATTCCGCCACTGGAGTGAAACGCTGTGCTCCAGCGCGGATGTGGCCCGCCTGCAACAACAGGGGGCTTGGTGCGCGTCTTCCTGACCGGCGCGTCTGGTTACCTGGGGCGCAGCGTGGCGGCGGATTTGCGCGCCGCCGGCCATCAAGTGCAGCCGTGCGAGGTGCGGCTGGCGCAACTGCCGCCGCGCTCCATCCACGCCGACGCCGTCGTGCATTTGGCCGCCTACACGCGCGGCAATCCGGCATTCCCCGCCACGCTGCACACCGCCGAGGAAATCCGGCTTTCCAACCTGGACGGCACCGCCTGCTTATTGGCGGCCCTTGCCGGCCGGCCACGCCTGCTCTACGTATCGTCCAGAGCGGTGTATGGTGCCGGCTGGCCGCAGCGCACGCTGACGGAGGAGGCGCCGCTGGAGGCCACCGATGTTTATGGGCGCAGCAAGATCGATGCCGAACGGCTGATCCGCGACAGTGCGCTGGAGCACGCCATCCTGCGTATCACCAACTTGTACGGTGTGCGCCATGGCCACGCGGGACGATCCTTCGCCAACGTCATGATCGAGCGCATTTGGA
>SCQD01000294.1 GCA_004299145.1 Methylococcaceae bacterium
GATCTGGCCGACCGCCCTGATGCTGGACGTTTTTATATTGTCGTAGACGTGGCTATACCCCAGATACCCCAATATCAAGGAGGGCACCAGCAGGAAAACCACGAATATCGCCGTCAGCTGGCTTTGCAGGGAGAAAGAATGTTTCATGTTACGATCACCATTTTGGTGGAAGACCTTATGCACGAACCCGAAGACGAATACGAAGAGCAGGCTTACATCAGCAAATCGCAACTGAAAAGAGATGCCCAGGCTTTGCAGGAACTGGCGGCGGAGTTGGCAAAGTTGAGCCGTGAGCAGCTGGATAAGCTGAGTTTAGCCGATTCTTTGCGGGAAGCTCTCGGCGCGGCGCTGACCATCACCCAGCACGGTGCGCGCAAGCGTCAACTCAAATACATTGCCGGCCTGCTCGGCCGCGAAGAGGTGGCGCCCATACGCGACGGTTTAGCGCGCTTGCAGCATAAAAGCCGGCAGGCCACCCAGGCATTGCACCACATCGAGCAATGGCGCGACCGCCTGCTGAGCGAGGGCGATGCGGCGCTGGAGCCGCTGTTGGTGCAATATCCGGATGCCGACTGCCAAGTGTTGCGCCAGTTGATCCGCAATGCCCGGCGTGAACAGGCCGCCGCCAAGCCACCCAAATCGGCGCGTTTGTTGTTTCAGACCTTGAAAGCCGCCGCGTCCTCGCGGAATGACTAAGGCTGCTTGAAGGCGTTGGAAAGTGCCGCCGGCGATGGGGCGGCGTAAGGTAACGCGCAAAAAATAGCTACTACATTATCGTTCCCACGCTCTGCGTGGGAATGCAGGCTGGGACGCTCTGCGTCCCGACTCTGCTGAGGAGGGTATTTTTTGCGCGTTGCTAACCGTTCGGTCCGCTTCACAACGACGGTTTTTATGCATACCGTGAAGCAAGATTCGAGATGCGCTGCTATACTGGTCATTCCCGTACGGCCTTACCGTACATCCTGGAGAGTCATCAAATGAACAGCATCAGCGTAAATCAATTTCGGGATAATTTGAAAAACCTGGTGGACCAGGCTGTCGACCAGCACCTGCCGCTCAAGGTAACGCGCCGCAGCGGTGCAGACTTCATGGTCATCGGCGCACAAGACTGGGAGCGGGAACAGGAAACCTTGTACGTTCTGCAAAACACTCGCCTGATGCAACAAATCGACGCTGCGCTGAAAACGCATGCCCAGGCGACGGGATATACGCCGACCGCCGAGGAAATGCATGAGATCGCTGGTCTTTGAAGGGAATACCTGGGCCGCTTACGAGGCGCTACGGTTACAGGACCAAGGGTTGCATCGAAACTTGCGCGCCATTCTGAAAGAGCTGCTGCGCGGCGACCCCCGCTTTGGGTTGGGGAAGCCTGAAGCGCTGAAACACAAGCTTTCCGGGTTCTGGTCACGGCGGCTCAGCCTGCAAGACCGGGTAATCTATAAATTCGACGACACCCACATCTATATCTTTGCCATCGGCGGTCATTACGGCGAGTAGGCGCTCACCGCCTTCCTATCGAAGTCCGACCGGCCATCACTCTGCTACACTCAAACCAGTCAACCCTGAAATTAAGGAGCGTGTGATGGCTAGTGCAACTTCGTTTTCCAAACTCACCATTGGTTCAATCATTGTGTTGCTGTCCGGCACGGCAATGGCGAAGGGTGATTGTTGGATGGATATCTATACCGAAATCGGTTTCAAGGGCGAACACGCCCGCATCGAAGGCCCGGCTCAGTTGAGCAATCTGCGCGCCGTCGGCGGCAGCGACTGGAGCAATCGCATCGACAGCCTCATCGTGGGGCCTAAAGCCCTGGTGCAGGCCTTTCGCAAAGAGGCTTTCCAGGATGATCACACCACGCCGCCCAATCATCCCGATGCGCTGAAAGCCTGGGGCGAAAAAGCGGCCGACAACGACGAGGACAACGCGCAATTCGGCCCCAACCAGAAACACCACCACCTGGGCGAATTGAATTTCCACCACAACATCAATTCGCTCAAAATCACCTGCATGAAATAGCGCCTATGGGTACGCTGTGCGTACCTTCGATAGCATCGAACGGTACGCACAGCGTACCCTACCCGATCAGGCGCCGACTGGGTCCTGACTCCCGCCACGAGCACCCACATCGCATTAAAAACTTCAGGAGCCATGCCCCATGTTCGAATCCGCCGAGTTGGGCCACAAAATCGATAAAGCCACCTATGACCAGGAAGTGCCGGCTTTGCGCGAAGCGCTGCTGCGGGCGCAGTACGAACTGATCGAAAAAGCTAGGTTTCCCGTGCTCATCCTGGTGGGTGGCGTCGACGGTGCCGGCAAAAGCGAAACCGTCAACCTGCTCAATGAATGGATGGACCCGCGCCACATCCAGACCCACGGCATGGGCGAACCCACCCAGGAAGAACTGCAACGGCCCTACATGTGGCGGTTTTGGCGGGTACTGCCGCCCAAGGGCAAAATCGGCATCCTGTTCGGCTCCTGGTACACCCAGCCCATCGTCAACCGGGTGCTGGGCAGCAGCAAGGCGGTGGAACTGGATCAGCACATGGAAGCGGTCGTCCGTTTTGAAAAAATGCTGGCGGACGAGGGTGCGCTGATCCTCAAGTTCTGGATGCACCTGTCCAAGCCACAACAACTCAAGCGCCTGACCGCATTGGAAAAACACCAGGCCACGCGCTGGCGGGTGACCGAAGAAGACTGGCGGCGCTTCAAAATGTACGACAAATTCCGTAAAGCCTCGGAGCGCGCCCTGCGCCGCACCAGCACCGCCGAAGCGCCCTGGCTGGTGGTGGAAGGCAACGATCCGCGCTATCGCAGCCTGACCGTGGGTAAAAGCCTGTTGCAAGCCTTGCGCGCCTTTCTGGACAACAAAACGCCGCCCCGGCATCCGCTGGCCCCGCCGCTGGCGCCCGCCATCGACAGCCTGCACCTGCTTAAAACCCTGGATTTGAGCTTGGCGTTGCCCAAAAAAACCTATGAAAAGGAGCTGGAGAAATACCAGGGCCGGCTCAATATGCTTACCCGCGAAGCTGGATTCAAAAATGTTTCCGTCATGGCCGTTTTCGAAGGCAACGACGCGGCGGGCAAAGGCGGCGCCATACGCCGCGTCACCGGTGCGCTGGATGCGCGCCGCTACCAGATCATTCCGATTGCCGCCCCGACGGAAGAAGAGCGCGCCCAGCCTTATTTATGGCGCTTCTGGCGGCACGTCCCGGCGCATGGCCGTTTCGTCATTTTCGACCGTTCCTGGTATGGCCGCGTGCTGGTGGAGCGGGTGGAAGGGTATTGCTCGGAGTACGACTGGATGCGCGCCTACGCCGAAATCGTCGATTTTGAAGAACAACTGGCGCACAACGGCGCCGTGTTGGCCAAGTTCTGGCTCAGCATCAGCAAAGAAGAGCAGCTCAAGCGCTTCCAGGAGCGTGAGCAAATCGCTTTCAAGCAATTCAAGCTGACCGAAGAAGACTGGCGCAACCGGGAAAAATGGGAAGCCTATGAAGCCGCCGTGTGCGACATGGTGGAGCGCACCAGTACCCGCTACGCTCCCTGGTCCCTGGTGGAAGCCAACGACAAATATTATGCGCGCGTAAAAATCCTCAAGACTTTGTGTGAACAGATCGAGCGGGCTTTGTAAAGGCACAGCTTGGAAAAGCCGGTTTGTATGGCGGTTTGCGAGGCGGTAATGTCATAATAAAGATGCATTCTGCTTGCAATAAAAACAATAAAAAATCCGTCAATGCGATCCTTAGTCAGACCTTTATCCGTGCGCCGGCGGATGGGCAAGGTATTAACGGCGTTTGTCGCAGGGATTGCGTTACCCGCCGGGGCCGACCCGGTTGTACCGGCGCACCTGCCGCCGGTCGTCAGTCTATCCTCTCCGATTTCAGCGCTGGATAGCGCGGGCATTGCCGGCCAGTCCAGCAGCCGTTATGAGGCGGCGGACCTGGAAGTCGCCCATGAGCGCGGCATAGACGAAGTGCTGCGTGGCGAACCGGGCGTATTGATCACCAAAGGCGGCGGCAACGGCGCGGGACTGCTGTACTTGCGCGGCAGCGGCGGCCAGGGGTTGCTGACCCTGGATGGCTTGCCGGTGCCGGACACGCTGCCGGGCGTCATTAATCTCAATGCTTTGCTGCCGGATGGCTTGCAAACGCTCGAAGTCAATCGGGGGTTTGGGCCGGCATCCAGGACGTTCGCCAGCCTGGGCGGCGCTGTGCAACTGATTCCGCGTGAAGCTCACGATAACAGCGCCGATTTGCGCGTGGAAGGCGGCAGTTTCGGTTTTCTCAAAGAAACCCTGCGCGGCAATCTGGCCGCCGAGCACGCCCGGCTGGCCGTCACCGTCAACCACTCGGCGACATCCGACGGCGTTTATCACGCGCAAAAAGACAACGGCAATCCCGAGCGCGATCCATTCCACGGCACACAAGCTTTGATGAAAGCCGGGCTGGATTTCAGCGATGCCCTGATTTGGGATGGCACTTTGTTCTACCGCGACTCCTGGAATGCCATCGACGGCGCTGGTATCCGCAACGCCATGCTGGCTCCCGTGGATGAAAATAGCGCCTTTTTTAAAGAAGAAACCTGGATGGCGCAAAACAGCCTGACAGCGCGCCTTGGCGAAAACTGCTCCAGCCGTTTGCGGTTGGGTTATACGCACAACCGTAACCGCAATTGGAGCATGGGGCTCAGCCTGGGTTACACCACGGACTTGTATCTGGCCCGCTGGGAAAATGAGCAAAAACTGTGGCAAGGCGGTGATGGCGAAAATGTGCGCTTGGTTTGGGGCGCTGAAGGCCGCCACGAAAATGCCCATGGCCCCACTTATGCTTTAACTCCCGCATTTACCTTTGTCCCTGGCCCGTCTTTTGCCGAAGCGCGCAGTCAGCAGGCGGGGTTTGCCGAAACTCGATTTACCCACGGCAAGTTCAGCGGTGACCTCGGCGTGCACTACGAAGGCTATGACCGCTACGGCAGCCACGCTTTGTTCCATGCCGGCGCGGCTTGGCAAGTATTGCCGGCCCTGAAACTCCGCGCCGGCGGCGGCAACGGATTTCGCATTCCCAGCTACGCCGAAAAGCTGTTTCCGCTGCTGGGCAACCTGAACGTCAAACCGGAGCGCAGCGCCGGCGGCGACTTAGGCTTGGAATGGCAGGCGCTGTCGCGGCTTAAACTCAATCTGACCGGTTATTACAACCGTTACGATGACCTGATCCTGGTTTCCTGGAGCGCGCAGCCCAGTGCGGCGCTGCCCTGCATCGGTGAGTGCTTGTCCAACCTGCCCAATGCAACCATTGCCGGCATGGAGGCGGGCAGTGAACTGGTCTTTAACGAACACTGGCGCGGTGGCGCCGCCTACACCTATACGGACAGCCGCAATCTTGCCAATGGGCGGCGCGTACCGTTTCGCGCCAAAAACAGCGCGCGCCTGTGGGGCGAGTGGCAAGCCAGGGCGCTGCCCATCAGCGTGTGGGCCGAAGGGCTGTACCGAGGCAAGTCATACAACGACATCGACAACCGGTTGATCATCGGTGATGCCTTCCGCTTCAACGCCCAACTCAGCTATCGGGTATCGCCCAAGATGAATTTCTACGTGCGCGGTGAAAACCTGGGCGATGACAAAACGCCGGATTTTTTCGGGCTGGACTATCCCGGGGCTGCGGTATATGGCGGTGTGGAGTTGAAGTTATGAGGTTGAAGAGCCGTCCTATGACCTCGCCCCGTTATCCCGACGGTATTCTTCTTGAACTGGTGGGGCTGTTATACGATGCCGCCGGCGACGTGGACAAATGGCAGACGTTTGTGGATGCCTGCATGCAGGTATTTCACAGCACGACCGCGCATTTATTTTCCTATAACCCGGATGCACGCCGGATTCACCTGAATTTCAATCTGTTTTGCGGTGCAACGGCGGATGCGGTCCAGACTTATGTGGACTTTTGGGTCAGCCGCGCGGAAATTCCGATGGATAAGCTGGATTTGCGATTGGCCTTGGCTTTGCAGCACCGCGGTAGGGCCATTACCTGTTCCATGCTGCCGAATCGGGATGCCCTTGAGGGGTCCGAACTGTATCAGGCTATCCTGCATCCACACGGACTCGATTTCATACTGGCCATCCATATTCCCCATGAGCCGCCTTGTTATTCTGCATTCGGCGTCATGCGTGATTTGAAGCTAGGCCCTTACGATGCCGAAGATGTAGCGGCGTTTGACAAGCTGGCGCCTCACTTCAATCGGGCCATTCACTTGCAGCAGCAGCTTTTGGAAATAGACCTGCAAAAGCGTACGGCCTTGGATGCTTTGAACCTGCTGCCTATCGGCATCGTGCTCGTCGATGCTCATGCCCATGTATTGTTCGCCAACCAAGCGGCTGAGCAGTTGAGCCAGGAGGAAGGCGGCATCAGCCTGCAAGGAGATTGGGTGTGGTCCGCCGATCCCAAGCAAACGGTGGAGATAAGGGAAAAAATTCGGCTGGCCGTGGTTTGCGCCGAACAAGGCAGGCTGCTGCCCGGCTGCTCCATTGCACTGCAACGGCCACCGCCTCACCGCCCGCTATCGCTGACCATCAGCCCGCTGTGGGGCAATCACCTGAAAACCCGTTTGGGCTTTTTGCAGCGCCCTTACTGCATCCTGTTTCTCAGTGACCCGGACAGCGTCCAGGAAACCCACACAGAATTGTTCCAGCGGCTGTATGGCCTGACTGCCACGGAAGCCGTTGTGCTCAAGCACTTGTGCGAAGGCAGCAAGCCCCAGCAAATTGCCGACATGCTTGGGGTATTGGTCAAAACGGTGAGGGCGCACTTGAGCAGCCTGTACACCAAAACCGCCACCACGCGCCAGTCCG
>SCQD01000295.1 GCA_004299145.1 Methylococcaceae bacterium
GGAAGAAGAAGCGGAGGCGTTGTTGAACAGCCCGTAGGATGGGTAGAGGCGATAGCCGAAACCCATCGGCGACGCCGCCATGCCGGACGGGGTATTCACCCCGTCCGCGACGTTTGGCCTTGCAATCGGCCGCGTTGGAACCAACCAGCGCCTTGGGGCCGACAAACGTTCAGGACGGGGTATTCACCCCGTCCGTAACGTTTGGCCCCGCAATCGGCCGCGTTGGAACCAACCAGCGCCTTGGAACCGACAAACGTTCAGGACGGGGTTCAAACCCCGTCCCGCTCAAGTCCTGCTCAAAATTATTTCCGCACCGCATACGGGCTTCTCGCCAAGCTTTCGTCATCACCAGTATGGAACGCATCCAGGCGCAACCCTTCACTTCAACCCGTCCAACAATAATAACCGGAGACCCCGCGTGACCACCCCCAACGCTTCACAGCCCAACCTGCCGAAAAAAACCGTCGGCAAAGGCACCGCCATTGCCATCGCCCTGGCCATTTGTGGACCCATCACCGCTCTTAAAGCAGAACCCAACGCCACGGCGGGTAACGCGCACTCCATGGATGCGATCGGCTCCGTTCCTTTTGACATTCCGGCGCAAGACCTGGCCGGCGCCCTGGCGGCTTTTGCCGCGCAAAGCCGCGTCCAGGTGCTGTATGAAGGCAGTATCGCCAGGGGGCTGCGCAGCCGCGGCCTGCAAGGCAGCTATCCCCCGGACCAGGCGTTGCAAATACTGCTGGCAACCACGCCGCTGCAGGCGCGCCATACCGATAAAAAAACGGTGACGCTGGAACCCAGGCCCACGCCTTCCGGCAGCGATGCGGGCGGTGGCAACACGCTCGGTAAAGTGACGGTCAGCGCCCGCGTGATCGACGATCCCAAAGCCTACCAAGTCACCCACGCCGCCACCGCCACCCGCACCGATACGCCGATCATGGACACGCCGCTGTCGATCCAGGTGGTGCCCAAAGTGGTGATGGACGATCAACAGGTCGTCAGCCTCAAAGAAGGCGTGCAAAACGTCAGCGGCGTGCAGTGGAGCCCGGTGCAGGGCAATCTGTACGAAAACTTCGTGATACGCGGCTTCGACGGCGCCAACTCCCTGGCGCGCAACGGCATCCGCGAATCCGCGCTCGCCACCGATCTGGCCAACATCGACCGCGTGGAAGTGCTCAAAGGGCCGGCGTCCATTCTGTATGGGCGCATTGAACCCGGCGGCTTGATCAACCGCGTCACCAAAGAACCTTTGTTCCAGCCCTATTACGCCTTGCAGCAGCAATTCGGCTCGTTCGACCTGTACCGCACCACGGTCGACGCCACCGGGCCGCTCAACGACCAGTTGGCCTATCGCGTCAATCTGGCCTATCAGAGCAACAATTCATTCCGCGACTACATCAACAACGAGCGCATTTTCTTTGCCCCGTCGATCACCTGGCGCCCCACCGACCGCACGGAACTGGGCCTCACCCTGGAATACCAGCACGACAACATGCGCTG
Organism: Methylococcaceae bacterium; assembly: GCA_004299145.1. Classification (GTDB taxonomy): domain Bacteria; phylum Pseudomonadota; class Gammaproteobacteria; order Methylococcales; family Methylococcaceae; genus Methylogaea. The sequence continues at coordinate 1,501 of SCQD01000295.1, forward strand.
GGACGATGGGCTGCCCGCCATCGGCAACAAGCCGGCCAACGTGCCGATCAATCTCTATCTGGGGGACTCGGTTTCCAGGGACGAGCAAGATAGAAAACTGGTGGATTTCCACTGGTCGCACGAGTTCAACCAAGACTGGAAAATCAACCAGCGCTTCGTGGCGTCGCTGGTCGACTATAAGCAGTTCAATATCCTGCCCTGGAATCTGGAAGCCGACAATCGCACCCTGAACATGTATCTGTGGGACAGCCGTCAGGAGCGCAATACGTACTCGCAAAACATCAACGTCACCGGCCACGCCGACACCTGGGGCGCTCAGCACACCATCCTGGCCGGCTTCGATTTCTACAAATTCGACCAGCCCGGCGTCAGCCCCAGTATGTCCGCCGCCCTACCGAATTTC
>SCQD01000296.1 GCA_004299145.1 Methylococcaceae bacterium
CGCCATCTCAGGCGATGTTCTTGCCGGAGAGACGCGCACACCCTGTTGCTACAATCCGAGATGGCGAAGGATGCGCTCGATGACCTGCCGGTCATCAATGAGAGAGACGATCCGCATTTCCCGTTGACACTTCGGACAGAGAAGAGGATCCGCTTCCCAGACTTTCTTGATGAGTTCACGCCATTTCGCCGAGGGGATCCGGCGGGGTTGGTGTTCCGATACATCGATCACCTCCACGGCCTTGCCAGCGGCTTGGGCCTCTTCGGGCCATGTTTGTCGCGCTGACCACGCATCTTGTTGGAGTACCACCCATAGTACCGGACGAGCTGGACACTCTTGTCGGGAATATGCTGAGTGATGGCGGCGATGAAGTCGCAGGGAGTGAAGACCTCGAAGTTGCGCTGGATCTTCGGGTTCATGCCGGAATGGTAGATGACGGAGCCGTCGGGACTGGACCTGTTCGCCTCGTGGACCTGCATCTTCTCGACGGCAAACGGGCTGCGGATAATGTACTGGGCAAGCCGCTCCAGGTCTGCGCGCTCGTCGGGCAGGACGCGGCGGCTGCGATGCACGTTGAACCCGGAGTGTTTCCAAGTCCGCAGCATCTGGGCGCGGGCGGGCGGCAGCAGGCCCTTTTGGGGCCAGAAACGTGATGAGCCGCGCCCGGAACAACTCCTCCAGCGGCGTGAGGCTGACTTCGGGCAGGACGTAGAACAGGCCGGAGCGCACGAACAGGCCGTCGGCCACCAGCGCGTGCAGGTGGGGATGGAAGTCCATGTACTCGCCGAAGGTGTGGGGATGGCCATGACGATGCCGGGCAGGCCATCCGGCAGGCCCAGGGTTGTCTGCATGTATTCGCCCAGGCACTCATGAGCGAGGCGGCAGAAGTCCTTGAGCAAGTCGCGGTTGAAGCGGAAGTATGTGCGCAGCATCGTGGGGATACCCAGCGTGAAGTGCCGGTGCGGAACCGGGAACAAGATCGTCTCGGTGAGCAGGGCGCCGAAAAGCTGCACCTTCTTCTTCTGGTGGCAGGACGGGCAGAACCAGCGGCCGTTGCAGGAGAACGCCAGCAGGTACTCGTGCTTGCAGTGGTCGCACCGGACGCGGGCGAAGCCACGCGCCAGATCGACGCAGTCCAGGACCTTGGGTCACGACCTCCGGGATGCTTGGGCGCAGGACCCCGTCACGGGGCTGATCGGGCTCCTCCTAGCCGGTGAGACACGCAGTGCAGTGCCGGGACAGGCACTGCCAGAGCGACGAGGCCTTCGGCTTGCGGGCACGATAGACTTGCTCCACCATGCCGCCCAGTGTATAGAAGAGGGTGTGTCATCTAACGGCACACCCAAAAAGAAAGTTTGGAGAAAATGAAGGCGGGATCAAGGCCCCAGTATTACCGAATCCGGCGCATGGTCCAGATGGTCCAGGAGGGTTCGGGCGGCGGGGAACCGCCCAATAGCACGGACTTCATGGCCGAGTTTGGCGTCTCGCGCCGCACGGTGGCGCGGGATCTGGACTTCCTGCGCGACGAGGCGCGCGACGACGCCCGACACGGGTTCCGGCTGACCGACGAGACCTACACCCTGCCGCCGGTGCGGATCAGCCGCAGGGAAGCGGTCAGCGTCGCCCGTGCCCGCACACTGCTCGCCCACGACGAGGGGACGCCGCTGCACAGGGACATGCGCTCGGTGCTGGAGAAAATCGCCGAGTCGCTGGTCGGCGACATCACCCTTGAGCCCGATTGGCTGAGCGAGCACGTCGGCGTCCTGCCGGAAGACCGGGTACGGATCGATCCCGAGGTCTGGGCACAGTTGGCGGGTTTCGTAGAGCGCCGCGAGGCGGTCCGGGCCGAGTACCAGACGTTCACCGGGCGTGTTTCCGAGTACGAACTGCACCCCTGCCACCTGCTCGCCTACCACGGGAACTGGTATGTCCTGGCCTGGAACGTGGCCAAGGATCACATCGAGACCTTCGCCCTGTCGCGGTTCCGGCGGATCGAGGCCACTGGCCAGACATTCACTCGCCCCGCCGACTTCAACCCCGAGACTTATGCCCGGCAGGCGTTCGGGATTGTGGGTGGCGAGGAACCGATCAAGGTCCGGCTGCTGTTCGAGGCGACGCTCGGCCGTCTACATCACGGAGCGCCAGTGGCACCCCAGCCAGGAGTTCCGAACGCGATCAGATGGTTGTGTCGAGATGCGTCTGGAGACAACAGGACGCAAGGAGCTTGTGCGGTGGGTCCTGTCCTGGATGCCCGACGTGAAGGTGCTGGCGCCCAAGAGCCTGCGGGACCGAATCGCGGAGAAGCTTCGGAATGGACTACGGGCACAGGAATAAGACAAGATGGCCCAACCACACGCTGAGCCGGTGTTGTCTTTCCAGCGTGGACCACTAGTGTAGTGTCCCACAAATTGGAGTGGTGTTCAGATTTACAATGCGACCGATAACGGCAGTTGCAGCACCTTCTGCTTGCTTTACGGGTCAGCAGTAGGAGCAACTGGAGCTGGAGCAACAACCGGAGCTGGAGCCGGAGCAGCGGCAGGAGCTGGATGTTCAGCGGCGAAAGCCGGAGCAGCGAGGAGAAGAGCAGCAAGGGTAAGAGCTAAGGTACGCATATTAGGTAACTCCTGATAGAGATGATTGGAACATGGCATAAGCCATGCGATGGGTTTAATTATCGTAAAGAATATGGCGTGACTATGTCGTTTTGGCAATTTTTCAATGAAGCTTTGTGGCCTTATTCAGGCTGAATAACTCCCCACCCAATAAATACAGGCAGGCTGGGGGAGGTTGTTTTTCGCTGAAAAATAAGGGGTTTTTGAATTTTTAGGCTTTGAAATTTCCGTGTCCAGGCGGGTGGATTTGAAGAATCGCTATTGTTTTCTTGCCACAGTACAACGGCGCCTTTCACCCGCACATCACGCGGGTTAATCCACGGGCTGGTTTTACCGGAACCATCAATCCACACATGGGGGCGGTGGCGCACATCGGGGCTGTAAAAGGCGACATTTCCCGCCAGCCACGCATCGCCAATAACATAAGTAAGGGGGGCGCCCGTCTGCTTTTGCCAGAAATCTGTGAAGGTTTTGGATATTTCCGCGCCAGGAAAATGCCCGCGCAAAGGTTTGAACCCCAGCGCAGGGGCAAAAAGCAGGTTGGCGCAAAAAGCAAAAAGGCAAAGTGCAAAACCGGTGGCGCCTGCTGCAAGAAAAAGTTTTTCACGTTTGATGTGGGTTTGAAAAGTGTAAACCGCCCAAACGGGAATGAAGCTGAGATACGGCATGCCCCACATATCAATCAGCTTTTGTCCGCTTGCCAGCGAACCAATTACCATAATCACCAAAGGCGCGAAAGCGATCCACGCCAGCAGGCTTTCGCGCGAAGCATTCTGGGATGGATTTTTTTTTAAAGGCAAAAATATGCATGCGCCGATAAGAAGGGCGAGCAGCATATCCAGCACTTGCGCGCTAAGGAATTTCAGCGGGAAGAAAAGTTGCTGGCCAAAGCTTGTGGCGGTTTGGCTGCGGCTGGCGGCATATTCAAAGGGCAGAAAGCTATTTGACAGCAACCACTGTAAATGCGGCATAAACAGCGCAAGGCACAGCGCCAAAACCATATAGATATGTGGGCGGAAAAGAAGCGGGCGGGCTTCCTTTTGCGCAATCAGGAAAAGCAGAAAGCTTATCCCGTAAATCGCCATTGAATATTTGGCGTAAAGCCCCAGCGTTATGAAAATGCCGCACATCAACCAGTAACGCATTTTGTTTTTTATCAGCGCAGCGGTAAATGCGTAGGTCGCCAAAGCCCCCAGCACCATTTGCAATACGTTGGGGTTGAATTCAGTTGAAAGAAGATTGAGGTAGAAAATATTTTGCGTAAGCAGCGTGGCGATGAAGGCTTGTGGTTTTCCAACAAACAACCGTGCCGTGAAATACACCGCCCATAAGGTCAAACTGCTGCACAGTGCCGAAAGCCCGAAATAGCCAAAGCCGCTTTGCCCGAAAAGATAGGTCGCGGATTCCAGCAGCCACGCCTGCAATGGCGGATGCTTATAGGTGCCCAGCGGCCATTCGCGTCCCCATGCCAGCCCTTCAATCACATCTAAGGGCGCATTGGATTGAAAAAGGGTGGGGATGATCGTCCAGCACAGAAGCTGCAGGAAAAACAGCATCCAGAAGGCTTTGGTAGCGTTCCGTTCAAGCCAGATCATGAATCTTTGGGTGGGTTAAAGCCCTGTTGATGGGCGATGATATAAAGACTGATAAGAAATCGCTTTTCGGGTGGTACGGGCACGCGCCCGTGGAGGCCGCATGAAGAAGCGACTTCATGGTGGAAAGTATGCGGGAGTCAGATTGGAGAGTCAAGATTAGAGTGGGATCACGCGTGTTGCGGCGCCGAGGCCGATCTGAGCACCGAAGCGGACCCGTGTTGCTGCGAGCAGGGCCGCACGTCGGCAGACCGCTCCTGTCGCGATGGTCTTACCCGTTCGTGTACATCATTACCGGTGCAGTGTTGTAATCTGGGAAGAGGTCATCAAGCCAGGGTTCGATGGCCCTGTCCGCCATCTCAGGCGATGTTCTTGCCGGAGAGACGCGCACACCCTGTTGCTACAATCCGAGATGGCGAAGGATGCGCTCGATGACCTGCCGGTCATCAATGAGAGAGACGATCCGCATTTC
>SCQD01000297.1 GCA_004299145.1 Methylococcaceae bacterium
GCGTGCCCATAAACGGCAAGCGATGGTCTGATACAGCAGCCAGCCGTTGACCAGCACGTCGACGGCGGGATCGGGCGTCGCCACCTGCACCGCCCCCAGGCTGGTTTGCCAGTAGCGCCAGACGCCTTCCAGCGCCGCCCGCGCGGCGTGCGCGCCACGAAAGCGCTGCACCAGCGTTGCGGCATCGTCGCCGTCCCGGCCCAGTCCCAGCTTGAAGACGATTTCGCGCTCTTGGCCGTCGGCCAGTTCGAACGGAATCTGGATCGCGGCGCAGGGGTCCAGGCCCGCGCCCACTTTGCCGGACAAATGCGCGCGGCGCATGGCGGCCGGGCTGTGCAGCGTGCCGTTGCGGCCGATGAATTCCGTGCGGTCGCCGCTGATGCTGCGCGGCGCATCGTCCGCAGCGAAGAAAGCGACCCGGTCGGGGAATTCCGTGTTGTAGGGGTTGCGCGCGAACAAAGCGCCGCTGGCCAGCGCCACTTCGCTGTGCACGTGCATGGCCGTTTTGGGCCGTAAATCGCCCAACACCCATTCCACGTAGCCGGTGGCGGAGAGCTTGCGCGGACCGCCCGACTCGTTGCGCACTTTCAGCACGGAGAACTTGATGGAAGCATCCAGGGCCACGTAGACCATGAGCTCCGAACGAATGCCGCCGGCGACGTGCTCGAATACGCTGTAGCCGAAGCCGTGGCGGGTGGTGTATTGGTCATGACCATTAAACTCCCTCACCCCAACCCCAGCCCTCGCTTCGCTCTCCCGGGGGGAGAGGGAGCCGGAAACCGCCGGTTCCTGGGAGGGGGACAGGACAGGCAACGGCGTGGGCGACCAGAACTGGCCCGTCTCTTCGTCGCGCAGGTAAAAAGCCTCGCCGCCGGCATCGCTCACCGGGTCGTTGTGCCAGGGGGTGAGGCGGAACTCGTGGGCATTCTCGCCCCAGGTGTAGGCCTGGCCGCTTTCGGAAATGACGCTGCCGAAGTGCGGATTCGCCAGCACGTTCACCCAGGGCGCCGGCGTCGTCCGGCCCGGCGCCAGGGTAATGATGTACTCGCGGCCGTCGGGCGTGAAGCCGCCGGTGCCGTTGTACAGAATCAGGCCGGTCGAAATAGCCGCAGCAACCTCCTTCTCCCTCTCCCTTTGGGAGAGCGAAGCGAGGGCTGGGGCCGGGGTGAGGGTTCCGTCGAAAGTCGCAGCAACCTTATTCCCCCTCTCCCTCTGGGAGAGGGACGGGGTGAGGGTTCCGTCGTAAGACCAAGGGCTGCGGCTAACCGTAAAGCCCGGCACCCGCACTTCCGCCAGCACGCGCCGATCCAGCTGTTCCGCCAGTTCCCCCCGCTCGTCGCTGAGTATGGCGCGCGCCACCGCTTGCAGCAGAATGCGGTCTTCTTCCGCGATCTGGTCGACGTGGCGCACAAAAATGCCGCCCGGCCGATCCAGTACGTGGGCGTCGACGCCCGAGGCGATCAGCCCGAGGATTTGGTCTTGCAGCGCTTGCCGGTAACCGGCGCTGTCTTCGTTCCAGATGACCAGGTCCACCGCCAGTCCCTTCAAACGCCAGTAGGCGTGCGCTTGCACCAATTGGCGCGCCAGCTCGATATTGGCCGGGTCCTTGATGCGCAGCAGCACGATGGGCAGATCGCCGGAAATGGCGTAAGCCCACAGGCCCGACTGCCCGCGCCGATTCCTGATGAGCACGCCGGGGTCGGCGCGCAGCAAGCCGTGGGCGTAAATCACCGAATTGGCCAGGCGCACATAGCGTTGCGCGTCGGCCTCGCCGACGTTGAGCTGGCGCAACACCACCTGGCTATGGGTCCAGGCCAGGTCGAACACCCGGTCGGCGAGCCGCCGGTCATGGTATTTCTCCACCAGTTCCAGGCAGGCGGCGCGGCTGTCGGCCATGCCGATCACCAGATCCAGCGTCACCGACGCGTCCGAGGCCAGCGTAATGCGGTGGCGGATGGCGACCATGGGGTCGAGCACCGCGCCCTGTCCTCCCGCCAGCTCGCCGGCAACGGCCATGGCGTTGGGTGCCGCCAGGCTGTTGCCGCGCCCGATAAAGCGGGCGCGGTCGGTTTCATAAGAGACCGCGCTGGACTCGCCCTCGTGCACGGTCAGCAAGTGGAACATCCAGGGCGTGTGTTCGGTGAAGGCGCGCGGCCTGCGCGTGCAAAGAATCGCCTGTTGCTGCGGCACGATCTCGGTCTGCACGAACAGATTGCTGAACGCCGGGTGCATGGCGTCCGCCGCCGCCGCGGCCAGCACCACTTCCGCATAGCTGGTGACCTCAATGGTTCTGCACAGGCGGGAGCGGTTGGTGATGCGGATGCGGCGCAGCTCAATGTCATCTTCGGGCGATACGACGATGTCGGTGTGCGTATCGTATTCGTGGTCGCGGCGGCGGAATTCCGCGCGTCCTTCGGAGAATATCGCCGCGTAACGATCCGCCGGCTTGAGCGTCGGCTGATGCGCGTTGGACCAGAACGCGCCGCTCGCCACGTCGCGGATATAGCAGAATGCGCCCCAGTGATCGCGGGTGGCGTCTTCGTGCCAGCGCGTCACGGCGTAGTCTTTCCAACGGCTGTAGCCGCCGCCGGCATGGCTGACCACGACGTGATAGCGGCCATTGGACAGCAACTGCACTTCCGGCAGCGGCGCGTCGGGGTTGTTGATCACCCGCAACGGCACGGACGGCGCGCCGGCGGCGGTGTGGATGTCGGCGAATTCGCCGGCGTGGGCGTGAAACAACGAGGCTTTGGGAATGCGTTCCTGCAACAACAGCTTGTTCGCCTGCAACAGCGGGTCCGCGCTAAAGCGCTGCTGCATGGGCCGATCCAGCAGCAGATAAGCCAGGGCCAGCAGGCTCATGCCCTGGTGGTGCGCCATGTAGGAGCGAATTACGGCGCTGCTTTGCCCGCGCGGCAAACGCGACGGCGTGTAGTCGATGGCTTCATAGAAGCCGAATTTCCCGACCATCCGGTCGGCGGCGAGGCGCTGCAGATTCGCGCAGGCCGCCTCCGGCGCCACCATCAGCGCCAGCGCCGATGCGTAGGGCGCCACGACCAGGTCTTCGGCCAGTCCGCGCTTCAGCCCCAGGCCGGGCACGCCGAAAGCGCGGTATTGGTAGTTGAAATTCACGTCGACGCTGTTGTAGCCGGACTCGGAAATGCCCCAGGGCACGCCGCGCTGCCTGCCATACTCGATTTGCCGCGCCACCACCGCCCGGTAGGTCTGGTCGATCAGCGTGTCAGCGTAGTTGGGCATCACCAGCAGCGGCATCAGGTACTCGAACATGGAACCGCTCCACGACAGCAGCACCGGCTCGCCGCCGGTGCCGACCAGCAAGCGCCCCAGCGCAAACCAGCCCTGTTGCGGCACTTGGCCCTGGGCGATGGCGAGGTAGCTGCACAGCCGCGCTTCCGAGGCCAGCAAATCGTAGTAACTCTCGTCCCGGCGCCGCTCGGCCACGTTGTAGCCGATAGCCAGCAAATGGCGGGATGGGTCGTAGAGGAAGCCGTATTCCATCTGCGCCAGTTGGCTGAGCTGCTGTGCCAGGCGATTGCAGTCGGCCATCCGCTCTTGGGCGCGGCGGTGGGCGTTGGTGACGTGCCGTTGCAGCTGGGTCAGCCAATCGCGTTCCGTGGCGATGGTGCATTTATCCAGCCGATGACCGGTCAGCGGCAACAGCGCCGACGCCTGCCGGGCCAGTTCACGCAGCGTCGGCATTTCCAGGGGCAAGGGGATGTCGCTGAGCCCTCGGGGCGTGGGCGGCAATATCAACCAGGGAACCAGGAACAGCAACTCGTCCAAGCCGGCGCGGCATTGCCGGGCCAGGGCGTGCGCCCATTCGCTCACCTCGCTGCTTGGAACCGCCGAGTGAGTATCGGCAAATGCCGATGCCAGGGTTGCCAGCCGATTTAGACAGGAATGGACCTCCGCGAGTTCCATTCCGGTTCCCCCCTTTGAAAAAGGGGGGTTAGGGGGGATTTCCTGGGCTTGCCTCGGACAGTGGTTTTGAGAAATCCCCCCCGCCCCCCTTTGCCAAAGGGGGGGATGAGCGGTTGCAGCTTGCTGAAAAACACAGACAGCTTCCAACGCTTGCTGAAACGGCACGAGTTGCAGCGGCGTAACGCCACCGGTTGCTTCCAGCAACACGGCCAAGGTGTCGTGTAGCCCTTGCCACCATTGCGGCCCCAGAATCGGCTGATCGGGCAAGGCCAGCAATCCGGGGCGCAAGGTCAGTAAATGGCCGGCGAGGTTGCCGCTGTCCACCGTGGAGACGTAGACCGGGTGCAGCGGTTGCAGCGATTGCGTGTCGTACCAGTTGAAAAAATGCCCGTGGTAGCGCTTCAAGTCTTCCATGGTGCCCAGCGTGTGGGCGCTACGCTCCAGCAGCACGCCGGCGGGAATGTAGCCGAAGTCGTAGGCGGACAGATTGGCCAGCAGCGCCAGCCCCATGTTGGTCGGCGAGGTGCGGTGCGCCAGCCCGACGGCGCGGTATTCCTGATAGTTGTCCGGCGGCAGCCAATGATCCCGCGGGCCGACGAAAGCATCGAAAAACGCCCAGGTTCTGCGGGCAATTTTTCGCAGAAACCGGGTTTGCTCAAGCGTTAAGCGCGCCGGTTTGAGCGCCAACGGCCGGCTGAGCCACCAGGCGATGGCGGGCGATGCCAGCCACAGCAGCAGGATGGGGCCGGCCACGCTCAGGACCGCCGGCCTGGTCAGCGCCAGCAGCAACGCCGTGGCGATGGCAATGGCCGGCGCTATCCCCATGGCGCGGCAAGCGCCGAGGATAGTGGCGTGGTCGTGGCGCTCGTCCTCGCTGGATGGACTCCACTGCAACAGCCCTTTTTTCGTGACCGCCATGCGCCACAGCGTGCGCAGTATCGCGTCCAGGCTGAAGTAAGCCTCATACGGCAGACAGGCCAGATTAAACGCCGCCTGGGCGAGATGGCCGCCGGTCGCCCGCAACACCTCCGCGCCGTGTTGCCTGAGCAACACCTCGGCCGGCTTGCGCAACACGTCCAGCACGGCGGCGCTCAGCGGTGGAATCAGCAGGATGCCGAGTACCGCCAGGGTGAAAAACCCGGCCGACGCCAACAGCGTCCAGCCCAACAGCAGCAGCAGGGTCAAGCCCACAGGCGTGAGACTGCGCCGCAGATTGTCGAAAATTTTCCAGCGCGACAGCGCCGACAGCGGATTTTTAACCCATTGGGTTTTCCCCCCTTCCAAAGGAGGGGCCGGTTTGGTTCCCCCCTTTGAAAAAGGGGGGTTAGGGGGGATTTCCGGGCCTGACCACGGACCGTGGTTTTGAAAAATCCCCCCTGCCCCCCTTTGCCAAAGGGGGGATGGCACGCTCGGCAACAACCAGCCCAGCAATTGCCAATCACCGCGTATCCAGCGATGGCGGCGGCTCACGTCGCTGCTGTAGCGCGTGGGATACTCCTCGTACAACTGCACGTCGCTCAACGACCCGGAG
>SCQD01000298.1 GCA_004299145.1 Methylococcaceae bacterium
CTTCTGTTCGCTGACCACTGACCACTGCCCACTGGCCACTGTTTCCCAAAGCGGCGGGGTCGGCCAGGCTGCGGCCACGGCCGATAAAGTGCTTGCGGTCGGTTTCGTATTGCAGTTCGCCGGGGCCGCTCAGGCCGTGCACCAGCCAGGGAAACACCTCGTTGTGGCCGCGCGCTCTGCGGTTGACCAGCAGCACTTGCCGTTCGGGCTCGAACGCGGTTTGCACAAACAGCTTGGCAAACGCCGGGTGGCAGGCGTCGGCGGCAGTGGGAAAAATCACCGGTTCCAGATAACCGGTCACGTCGAGGCGGCGCGGTGCGGTGCCGGTGTTTTGCAGGCGCAGGCGGCGCAGTTCGGCGCTGGCGCCGGGACAGAGGCTGACTTCCAGCGTGGCGGTTATGTCATGGTTGCACTGATGGAACGTGGCGCGCTGTGCGTCGGCGGCAAAGCCATGATGCGTGGCGTTTTGGCCCAGCGGACGCGGGGTAGGGGACCAGACGGCGCCGCTGTCCAGATCGCGCAGGTAGATGAAAAAACCCAGCGCATCCAGCAGCGGATCGGCGCCGTCGCGCGTCAGGGTGCACCAGCCCTGGCAGCTGGAATAGCCGGTGCCGCTGGGATTTAAAACGATGCGGTACCGATCGTCGCCCAGAACCAGAGGCTGAGCGGGAGTGGTCGATGCAGAATTCATAAGCATGCCTCATGGCTGGCGGTGGAAAGACGGGAAAACGCACCGGCATTCTAGCGGATAGCGCCGGGCTATCCCATGCCGCGCGTGGGCTGGACATCAAGGATTTATCGGCGGTGATCAATTGCAGTCGCTGGGCGCGTCGAGTGCCGCCGCCGGTGTCGAATTCGATTGGCGAAATTCGCAACAAAAAAGGCCGGGAGATCATCCCGGCCCGTGGCGTCATCCAGACAGGCAGGAACGGGCTTATAACCCGTTCCAACGTTTAGGATTTAGCTAAATTAGTGGCTACAACCGTTCAGCGCCGCCGGCTGCCAGCTGGCCAAATCGGTATTGAACACCTGCTGGGTTTTCTTCTCCAGCGTGAACTGGTAATCCAGCCAGTTGTCGCCGGTCACTTTCGGCAGCATGGCATACACGCTGGCCGCCACGTTGGCGCTCACGCCCAGGTCCATGCAAGTGCCCGCCGCGCTCACTTTTTCCCCGAAGCGGAAATGCGGCCCCAGGCTGTCGTTCAAGCCGGCGAACTCATAACCCAACACCCGCAAAGCGATGACGCCGCGCAAATCCAGGTTGGCCTTGGCCTGCCCCAGCACTTCGATCCCGGAAAACGTCATGCTCGCCGTGGACTTGTTCTGCGCGCTGAACATATTGGCGGCATCCTCGCTCAATTGCACGGTGGCGCTCACGTCCAGCGTGGCTTGCTGGTTGAGCGTCGCCTTGATTTTCGCTTCCCCGGAAGCGTCGAACACCAACGATAAACTGAGGTTGGCCTGCACGCTGCCGCCGCTCACCGGGATGGGCACCGGGAACGAGCCCAGCGGAATGCTGCTGACTTTTTTGAAGCGTAGCGGCGGTGAGCTGAGAGTCAGCTTGTCGATCACCTCGCCCGCTTTGAACGAAATCGTGCTGCGGTTGGGCAAGTACGAAAATCCCGGCGCGTATTGCAACTGCACCTTCAGCACCGGCTTTTTGATAATGAACTTGCCGTTCAGCAACAAGCGGTCGCCGGTGGTGCCGGACTTGCCGTCCGCGTCGTACACCACGTGATTTTTGAAGGTGAACACGAACTGGTCGCGGCTGTGGCCGATGCCGATCGACTTGCGGTGATCCGAAGGCATGGCCTTGGCGCCCAGCGTCGCCGGCAAGCCGTCGGCGATGAACTGATCGGCGGTGATCGCCAGCGACTGATCCACGTCGATCACGTCGAACAATTCCTGCGGCGTCGGAATGCTGGTGGTGACCAGCGTGCTGCACTGCGCGTTGGTCTGGACGTTGGCGACCTTACGGGCGATGCCGCCGATCACGAACAGCGCGTCTTGCCGCAGCGCGTCGACGCCGGGCGGCACCACGCAAGCGCCGTTGTGCATCATGCCCTTGAAGCCGACGGCGCTGTCGGTCACCGCGCCCAGCGCGGCGATGGCGTCGTCGCCCAGTTCAATCACGTTGGGGTTGTATTGCAGCGAACCTTCCTGCGGCGGTGCCACGGTGCCGACGTCGACGCTGAACGTATACACCGGCAACTGGCCCGGCTTGGTTTTGACGATGCCGGACTTGCGCCCCGCCGTGCCGCGCGGCGTACAGCCGAAAGTGCGGGAAATGGCAGTGGCTTTGGACGGTACTTCGCGGCTGGAATATTCGCAGTCGGCGATGGTAAAGCCCATGCCGGCGGTCAGATTGCCGCCGATGACGGTGAACTCGGTGTACTGGTCGAGCTGCGCGCTGTGCGGGACCACGTCGACCACCACCGGCACGCCGGCGGCGGTGGGCTGCACGGCGACGTCGAAGCTGTACAGCACGTCGCCGCCCGGCGCGGTTTTCACCATGCCCGGTTTCGGGCCAGCCGTGCCGCGCGGCGTGCAGATAAAGCTGCGCTGGGTGGCGCTGCCAACGCCGACTTCCTGGCTGGACGATTCGCAATCGGTGATGGTGAAGCCCATGCCGTCGACGAAGTTGGAGCCGGTGAGCGTAAAGGTGGTGGGCTGGTTCAGCACGGCGGCAATCGGCGTGATGCTGTCGATTTTGGGCAGCGTGGCGGGGTCGGGAGTGCCGGTCGTGTCTGTGCCGTTGGCGGTGTAGAGTTGCTGGATTTCTTCGGGGGTGAGGGCGCGGTTGTAGATACGAACGTCGTCGATATTTCCATTGAAATAAGTTTCTGTTCCTGCATTACTTGGATCGTCATTTGGACGACCTATAAAGTTATTATTTCCCGTTGTGTTATAAGTGGTTTGCTTACTCGCTTTTAAGATACCATCAACCCAAATAGAGCTTGTGCTTCCATCAAAAGTTGCACCTACAAAGTGCCATTCCCCGTTAGCAATTGTTCCTGTGTTCATGTATAAATCATTAGCATATCCCATTATTCCAGGCTGCCCATTTATCCATAAAAGCATATTGAAAGCTCGATTGGAGCCTGTAGTACCTGTTACCACTACTCTCTGAAAGCTTTTTTGATCTGTTGTTTTGCACCACACAAATATTGAGCGGGAACCGTTTCCTTGTTGCGCAATAGGTTTGCCAGTTAAATCAATATAGCTTGTGCTTCCATCAAACGCATATGCACTGTTTGAATTTCCAAACCTATCTTCTGTCAGTGTCGCATTATTAATAGTTCCATTATTTCCGGCTCCAGTTTCGTCATTCGCATTACCGTTGAACGGATAATACGCCACCAGCCCCTCATTCAAATCCGCTAGCGCCGTTCCGCTCCACAGCAAAACGCCGACGACCGCCAAACTCCACAACCGATGCTTCAACATAATGTTCCCCGTTTATTTGGTGATAACCTGGTGCGCACGACGTGCGCCATAGCCTGTGCGGCTGGTGCCGCCTATCGCTTTTCCGGCAGCATTGTTCCCACGCTCCGCGCTCCTCATTAATACGCAAGTCCTTACGAAATATCGGGGACTGGTGATCCGGTGGAACCCCGGAGGGGTTAAAGCCATTAGCCGGGGGTTGAGCGTAGCGACACCCCCGGTCGGCAGCCCGATCATGAACCCCGCGACCCTGGAGGGGTCGCAGAGATCAGGCCACAACGCGGAGTGCTGCGACCCCTCCGGGGTCGGATATATAAAATCGTTATCCAATCCGGGGGTATCGCTACGCTCAACCCCCGGCTAATGGCTGGCAACCCTCCGGGTTGCAAAACACCGACAACCACGCATTTGTGTATAACGATGAGTTCATAGGCTAATGGCATGGACTCCTCCCCTCCCCGAACGGCATCGCGATGGCTTTAATTAAGCCTTAGTTCTACTTTGTCAGATTTCGCCACTACCCAAAAACATAGCGGCGTTGTATAATAAGTCTTTGATTTATATATGAATTATCACGATGTCGTCGTGAAAATCCTACACTCAGCCTCA
>SCQD01000299.1 GCA_004299145.1 Methylococcaceae bacterium
GCGCGGCGCTACGTAGCGCTCTTGCCGTTGCGCGGCGATGTCCGGCGCCGGCAGGGCTTTGCGGTCGATTTTGCCGGTGGCGCCCAGGGGCATGGCGTCCAGCAGCACGAACGCCGCCGGCACCATGTAATCCGGCAAGCGCACCGACAATTGACGGCGCAGTGCGTCGATCAAATCGCTCGCCGGCGCCGTTGCCGCCGGCCCGCACACCAGGTAGGCCACCAACTGTTTGCCGCAGCGGGCGTCTTCGCGCACCACGACGATGGCTTGCTCCACGGGGGACAAGGCCAGCAACTGTGCTTCGATTTCGCCCAGTTCGATGCGGAAACCGCGTATCTTGACCTGGTGATCGATCCGCCCCAGAAACTCGATGCAGCCGTCTTCGCGGTAACGGCCCAGGTCGCCGGTGCGGTACAGGCGGGTGCCGGCTGCGCCGTGGGGGTCGGGCAAAAACCGGGCGGCGGTCAAATCCGGGCGGTACAGATAACCGCGCCCGACCTGGATGCCGGCCACGCAAATTTCGCCGGGAATGCCGACCGGTACGGGCGCCAGCCAGGGGTCCAGCAGGTATAGCCGGGTGTTGTGCACCGGATAGCCGATCGGCACCAGCGCGTCAGCCTCGCCCGGTATCGCCGGGACGCGGTAATAGGACACGTCGTCGGAACACTCGGCCGGGCCGTAGGCGTTGAGCACCTGGACCCGCGGGAAGCGCGCCATCCAGCGCCGGCACAGCTCCGGCGCGAACGCTTCGCCGCAGGCCAGCAGCCAGCGTAGTTGCGGCAGCCTTATCGTTCCCACGCTCTGCGTGGGAACGCATTCAGCGACCATCTCCAGCAAGGCCTGGATCATGGACGGCACGGCTTCCAGGATGGTGACGCCGCGTTCGGCGAGCCCGGCCAGCAGGCGGCCGGGTTCTTTCACGATCTCGTCCGGGAAAACTTCCACCCGGGCACCGCACACCAGCGCCGTCAGGTATTGCCAGACCGAAATGTCGAAGCACTGTCCGGCGGTTTGTGCGATCACGTCCGCTTCCGTCAGCGCCAGGGTCGGCACTTTGGTGATGAGGTTGTTGAACATGCCGCGGTGTTCCACCATGGCGCCCTTGGGCGTGCCGGTGGAGCCGGAGGTGAAAATGACGAAAGCCAGGTTGTCCGCTCTGTGGCGGCGGGGTGGCTCGTCCGTGCGCGGCGTATCGGCCGCTAAGCTTTCCAGGGACAGTACGGTGGGCGATCCGGCCAGGGTCTGCGCCCGTTGCAGGTGGTTGGCGCCGGCCAGCACCCAGCCCACCCGGCTTTCCAGCAACACTTGCGCCAAGCGCCCGTCCGGCTGGGCCGGATCGAGCGGCAGGTAGGCGCCGCCGGCTTTGAACACGCCCAGCATGGCGACGGCGAAACCGATGCCCCTGTCGCTCAGCAGGGCCACGATGCCGTCGGGGCCGACGCCCTGGGCGATCAGACCGTGCGCCAGACGGTTGGCGCGCGCGTTCAATGCCCGGTAGCTCAGCGACTCGCCTTGGCAGGCGACGGCCGCCGCGTCCGGCGTCCGCTCCACTTGCGCGGCAAAGCGCGCTACAAAGTCGGCCGCAGCGTTATAGGCGTGACCGGTACGATTCCAGTCCTGCATCACCCGGCATTCCTGCTCGCCGAGCAGGCTCAACTGTCCGACGCGCCGGTCGGGAGAGCGGATCATGCATTCCAGCACGCGCTTGAAATGTTCCAGCATGCGCTGGACGACGGCGGCCTCGAAGCGCGCTAACTGGTAGGTAATGCGCAAGTGCAGTCGCTCGCCGGGAATGGCGACGAAGGTGATCGGGTAGTTGGTGTGCACGCGGTTGTGCACGAAGGCCATGTCGAGAACGTCTTTTTCGGTCAACAGGCTGGGGTCGATGGGCGCGTTCTCGAAAGTCAACAAATGCTGGAACAACTCCGCTTCGCTGCGCGGAATGGCGCTCCAGGACTGGATTTGCACCAGCGACGCGTATTCGTATTGGCGCAAATCGAGGTTGCGCGCCAGCAATGTCTGCAGCCACTCCAGCAGCGGTTGTTGCGCCTGGACCTGCACGCGCAGCGGCAAAGCGTTGATGAACAGCCCCAGCATCGTTTCCACGCCGGGCAGGCTGCTGGGCCTGCCGGACACCGTCACGCCGAACACCACGTCGGTTTGGGCGCTGTAACGGCTCAGCAAAAATGCCAGCGCGCCTTGCACGAAAGTGTTGACGGTGAGCCGGTGACGCAAGGACAGAGCGTGCAGCGCCGCTGTGTCTTCGGCGGACAGTTCGAGGCTCAGGTCGGCGACCGATGGGTCAGGGCTATTCAACTCCCTCACCCCAGCCCTCTCCCGGAGGGAGAGGGAGCCATAATCGTTGCGCGTGCGTTCCCCCACCAGCGCGGTCGGCTCGGTAAAGCCTTGCAGATAGCGGCGCCAGAATGACTCCGTTTTTGCCGCATCGCGGCTTTCGATCCAGGCGATGTAAGCGCGGAACGGTTGCAGCGGCCGTTCGGGACAACCGCGCCCTTGCGACAGGGCGGCATAGTTTTCCCGAAACTCCAGCAGCATCGGCGAGGTGCACCACTCGTCCATCAGGATGTGGTGATAGCTTCTGACGCAGAGAAAACGCCCGTCGCCGCGCTTGATCAGCCGGATGTGGAACAGCGGTGCGCGGGCGAGATCAAAGCCCCGCACCTGTTCCGTGCGCAATAACGACGCCAGGCGCCGCTCTTGTTCCGCCGCGTCGGCATCGCTCCAGTCCAGGTATTCGCAGGGTGGGGCCAGCCGGCGGTACACGATTTGATGGGGGCGGGCCGCGACGTCCCAGACGAATGCGGTGCGCAAAACCGGGTGCCGTTCGAGCACCGCCTGCCAGGCTTGCCGAAAGGCAGCCACGTCGACCGGCCCGCGAATCTCGTAACGGTCCTGCATGACATAGATGCCGGAAGCGGGGCTGGCCAGCGTGTGGAACAGCATGCCTTCCTGCATGGACGACAGCGGATAGGCGTCTTCGACGCCTGCGGCCACCAGGGCCGCCAACTCCGCTGCCGGCAGATTTGCCAGGACAAACGGCGCGACGCTGACGGGTTCGCTCGGCGCCGCCCGGCACGCGGCGGGATCGCCGGCCATGAAGGCCGCCAATTCGGCAATCGTCTGGTGCTGGAAGATCGCGCGGGGCGTGAGCTGATGGCCGGCCTGGTGGGCGCGGCTGGCCACCTGGATGCTGAGGATGGAATCGCCGCCCAGCGCGAAAAAATTATCGTGGATGCCGACGCGCTCCAGCCGCAACACCTCGGCCCACAGCATGGACAGGCGTGCTTCCAGCGCGTTGCCGGGCGCTACGTACCGGTGCTCGAACTGACCGCCGATGTCAGGCACGGGCAGCGCCTTGCGATCCAGTTTGCCGTTCGGCGTCACCGGCAGGTTTTCCAGCGTGACGAACGCGGCGGGAATCATGTAATCCGGCAGCGCGGCCGCCAGCCAGGCGCGCAATGTTTCCGCAGAAGGCGCCGGATCGCCGGCCGGGCGGGACGGGGTTTGAACCCCGTCCCGGACGTTTGTCGGCTCCGTGGCGCTGGTCGATTCCGACGCAGCCGATGGCGCGTCCAAACGTTGCGGACGGGGTGGAAACCCCGTCCGGCCTGTGGCGACCACGTAGGCCACCAGCCGTTTGTCGCCGGGATGGTCTTCGCGCGCGATCACCGTGGCTTGCCGCACGGCGGGGTGCAGCCGCAAGCGCGCTTCGATTTCGCCCAGTTCGATGCGGAAGCCGCGGATTTTCACCTGGTGGTCCAACCGGCCCAGGTATTCGATGGAACCGTCCGCCCGGTAGCGGGCCAGGTCGCCGCTGCGGTAGAGGCGGGAGGTTTGAGGCGGGAGGCTGGAGACGGGAGGCCGGAGGCGGGAGGCATAAGGGGGAAGGTCGGAGGCTTGAGGTTGGCAACCAGCGTTGCTCTCCGCTTCCTTCAGCCTCAAGTCCCCGGTTAAACCACCGGTTTCAATTCCAGCCCCTGGTTTCCCGTCTCCCGCCTCAAGCCTCCGGCCTCCAGCCTCCAGTCTCAAAAACGGATTCGGCACAAAGCGCTCGGCGGTCAGTTCGGGCCGGTTCAGATAGCCGCGCGCCAATTGCACGCCGCCGATGTACAACTCGCCCGGCACGCCGACCGGCACCGGGTTGAGCCGGGCGTCCAGCAGATAAATCCGCGTGTTGGCGATGGGATGGCCGATGGGAACCGGCGTGGCCGGCAGGTCGCGTCGGCAAGCCCAGGCGGTCACGTCGATGGAGGCTTCGGTCGGTCCGTACAGATTGTGCAATTCAGCGTCGCTGTGGGCGAAAAAGCGCGCTTGCAAGTCCGCGCTCAAGGCTTCGCCGCTGCAAATCACCCGGCGCAGCGTGCGGCAGCCGGCCATGGCGCCGGCTTCCAGAAAGGCGTTGAGCATGGACGGCACGAAGTGCAGCGTGGTGACGCCGTACTGCTTGATGGCTGCCGCCAGGCGTTCCGGTTCGCGGTGCGCGCCGGGGGCGAGCAGCGCCAGGCGGGCGCCGGTCAGCAACGGCCAGAAGAATTCCCACACCGACACGTCGAAGGTGTAAGGCGTTTTTTGCAGCACCACGTCGCTGTCGTCCAGGGCATAGCGCTGTTGCATCCACAGCAGGCGGTTGCACACTCCGCCGTGGGGTATGCCCACGCCTTTGGGCCGGCCGGTGGAGCCGGAGGTGAACAGCACGTAGGCCAGTTCCTGCGGGTCCGGCTGGTCCGGCTGGTTCCCAACCTCCAGGTTGGGAACCCGGCCCGGGAAGCTCCTGCTTCCCGTGTGTGTCCGGGACGCTGAAGCTTGCAATGCGTGGTGAGCAGGGGCATCGGCAAGTTTTTTGGGTAACTGCACCACGGATAGCGGGAAGCCGGAGCTTCCCGGACTGCGTTCCCAAGCGGAGCTTGGGAACGAGTCGAACGAGTCGATAAAACGCGGCTGCACCAGAATCAGGCGCACGTCCGCATCGGCCATCATCGCCGCGAGCCGTTCCTGCGGGTAGTCCGGGTCCAGCGGCAGATACGCTCCCCCGGCTTTCAACACGCCCAGCATGGCGACGACCAGTTCGATGCTGCGTTCCGCGCAAATGCCGACCGGAGCGTCGCCAGCCACGCCAAGCTGCACTAACTGCCGGGCCAGTTGCTCGGCCTGCCGGTTCAGCTCCCGATAGCTGAGTTGCTGCGCTGCGTAAACCAGGGCGACGGCGTCCGGCGTGCGCTCGGCCTGTTGCTCGAACAACCGGTGGAGGGTGGCCGGCGCAGGATTATCCCGCGTCGGCCACCCT
>SCQD01000300.1 GCA_004299145.1 Methylococcaceae bacterium
GCGCCTCCTCGGCGGGCGTGGCGCGGCAATGGAACGGACGCCTGGGCAAAGTGGACAACTGCCAGGTCGGGGTCTTTGCGAGCTTGTGCCGTGGCGAAATAGCCAGCTTGATTGATTATTCGGTAGGAGTACATACTGATTTCGCGCACATTATCTTCACCGATTTCCGGCACTATTCTGCCAATACACGGAAACTCCAGGAGCGTTGCCACCTTGTTTGTGATGTCCTGAATGACGCGCGTGGCATAACGTTTCGAAGAAATGGGATATGTTTCTCGCAACCGCATTTTGATAATGCCAGGTGTTTTTTCAATCGCGGATTATGGTGCGCAATGTGTACCCTGCATGGCTCAGTATTCGATAACGGCCGCTATCGCCGTTGTTATAGACCGCATGATATCCGGGGAAACGCCGCCAATTTTTTCCACGAATCGCCGACTATCCACACCGCGTAATTGCAAAACGTCGACTGCGGACGTTTTCGTCAATCCGTTTAAACTGTCTGGAATCACTCTCACATGCCATATGTTCCGGGCGAGATACGCTTTCCACTCGGTAAGCGGCGCGACCAGCTTTATCGGCAAGGTGTGCCCACGGCATCTGAACTGACGACGACAACCGGTCGGGTCTTTCTGATTTCCGCGCCGACAGCCGGATCAAGCGTGACCTTCCAAACTTCGCCTCGATTAATCCTCATCGATAAAGTCCCCGCTCTGCCAATCCTGACGATCCATCGTTGTCCGCTTATAGTGGGCAAGCATCCGCTCGGCTTGTAGCTCCATAATTCGGCGGCGTTCACTCAGAGGCAGAAGCATAAAATTCGACTGAGGCGGCGCGCGGATTCTTCTCCCCATAAACGGTCAAACTCCGGCTCCGAAATCTCTTCCAGACTCAGTAGGAGCTGATGAGCAAGAGACGCGCGAGCATCGGCCGGGAGGATCAGGGCTTCGGATTCAATTTGAGCGATGTTCATATGCAGTTCCCAGTTTTTCGCTATTTTACGATGGCTAGTTTCCAGCGGCGAGGATGGAGCCAGATGGATCGGGTCGAGGTAACGGGCGCAATCCCGTTACCTCGACCCGATCGTGCTCGCAACTATATTTTGATATAGATGCCGGAATTAATCGAGATACACAAAAACTTTTGGTCCATAAGGTAAATGGTGTGATGTCATATAAAATTCTCAGCAATCTAATAATACATTTACCATGGAAGCCGAAACCGGGACAACCCCGGTGGGGTTAAAGCCATTAGCCCGGGGTCGAGCGCAGCGACACCCCGGGTTGTTGGATAGCGATTTGACCCATTCGACCCTGAAAGACATCTACCGGGGGTGTCGCTGCGCTCAACCCCCGGCTAATAGCTGGCAACCCTCCGGGTTGCATAAGGATGTACATTTTTTCAGTTTCAAGATACCCGACATACATCCCAAGCTACGCATTATGAATCTTAATCAATTCCGGCATCTATAATGACACAGATTGAGGCGTTGTTTCGGCGGAAGTATTAAAACCTTGGGTGTCCGATCAAATCCATTATGCTGCCGGCGCTCCTTCCCATGCCTCGTCTTCCAGGGGGCAACCCCTGCGGTTTTCTCCGCACTGGAAGCCGGAGCTTCCAAGGCCGGGTTCCCAACCTGGAGGTTGGGAACCAGCGGACCAGTGGAATCAGCGGAACACGCCGTCCCGGTGCTTATCCTCCTTGCCCGGCAACCCTGGCTTGCGATGTTCCGGACGATATCGCCGTCGTCCCGCCATCGCCCTGCCCGGGCGCAGCCAACGCATCTTCTTGTTCGATGACGCGCACTTCCGCCGTGCCGTTTACGGCGTCTTCGTCGACCACGCAATGCTGGGCGCCCGACATGGATGGTATCTCGAACATGGGCTTGCGCAGCAGTTGCTCCAGAATGCTGCGCAAGCCACGGGCACCGGTGTCGCGCTCTATGGCTTTGCGGGCAATGGCGATCAGCGCGGCGGGGGTGAATTCCAGTTCTACGTTTTCGTAGGCGAATAGCCGCTGATACTGGCGCACCAGGGCGTTTTTCGGTTCGGTGAGGATGCGCACCAGCGCGGCTTCGTCCAGCGGTTCCAGCGGCGCCAGCACCGGGAAACGGCCGATGAACTCGGGAATCAGGCCGAAACGGCGCAGATCTTCGGGCTGGGTGGCGTTGAGCAGTTCTTCCGGCTTGGCTTTGTACTCGGCGTCCACCGGGTCGGCGTGAAAGCCGATGCCGCTTTTGGCGGGCGCCAGGCGCTTGGCGACGTGCTTTTCCAGGCCGGGAAAAGCGCCGCCGGCGATGAACAGAATATTGCGCGTGTCGATCACCACTTCCTCGGCATTGCCGTCGCGCCGCTTGCCCTTGAGCGAAACCTTGACCTGCGCGCCTTCCACCAGCCGCAGCAGCGCCTGCTGCACGCCTTCGCCGGAAATGTCGCGGACGTTGGCGGCCATTTCCGGGCTGCGCGCCAGTTTATCCACTTCGTCCAGATAAACGATGCCCCACTCCGCCTTGCCGACGTTGCCCTCGGCCACGTCCAGCAAGCGCGCCAGAATGTGCTCGACGTCGTCCCCCACATAACCGGCCTGGGTCAGGGTGGTGGCGTCGGCCACCACGAACGGCACGCCGACGCAGCGGGCCAGCCGGGAGGCCAGCAGCGTTTTGCCGGTGCCGGTGGGACCTATCATGAGGATGTTGGATTTGCCCAGTTCCACTTCGTGGTGCAGGTGGCCGAAGCCGGCGTCGCCGCTTTCGTGCTTGAGGCGCTTGTAGTGGTTGTAAACCGCCACCGCCAGTATTTCCTTGCCCAGGTCTTGGCCGATGACGTAGGCGTCGAGGTCTTGCTTGATTTTGACCGGTTTGGGGATGGGGCCGTGCAGTTCGTTGAGGTTGCGCTTGCGCCCCCAGTTGTTGACGACCTGTTCGGCCAGTTTGACGCAGGCCTCGCAGATCGCGCCCTCGGCCCCGGCGATGAGCGGGGTGGCCGGGGTTTGTTCGACGCCGCAGAATGAACAGTGGTTGCCGGATGAATCGGCGCTGTTGAGGTAACGGGCCATGCATGTTTCTCTTGGTAACTGTATCAGCAGATTATTCCAGGGTCGAACCCACTCTGTAGGGTACGCTGTGCGTACCTTCGAGGGCATTGAACGGTACGCACAGCGTACCCTACGTCAATAGACGCGGCCGGGAGGCTGTTTTCAACCATATCCTAACCAGCAGGTTCGGAAAGGGCGGCGATCCAGGCGCGGCGCCGCTGTTCCTGCAACCTGTCCTGGAGCAGCTTGCGGATATACGGCGTGGCTTTTTTCAGTGAAATCGTTTCGGGATGCCGGATGCCGGCGCACCACAGCAGGTGCAGGCCCATGGCCGATTCGATCACACCGCTGAACTGGCCGGCGCGCATGCCGAACAAGACTTCGTCCAGCTCGGAATGCAACTGGCCCCGGCGCACCCAGCCTATCCTGCCGCCGCTCAAGGCGGTAGGGCATTCCGAATGTTTGCCGGCCAACTGCGTGAACGTTTTGGGTTTTTGCGCCAGACGCGCGGCCAGCCCCCGCATGCGCTCCAACGCTTGAGCGCGGGTGTTCTCACGGTAGCTGTCGTTGATGGTGATGAGGATGTGATAAGCCTCGCGCCGTTCCGGTTGGCGAAAATGTTCGAAATGGCTGTGGTAGTAGAGGCCTATTTCCACGTCGCTGATGGCGGCGGCGTCCACTTCCGGTACCACTCGCTCCAACACTGTGTTGACCCGGCACTGCCGGGCCAGGCCCAAGCGCAAGTTGTGTTCGCTCAAGCGGCTGTGTGCCAGCGCGGCGCTGAATGCGGCGCTGTCGGCAAACCGTCCCCTGATTTCCGCCACGGCGCTGTCCACCTGTTCCTCGCCGATCACGATGCCGGCGGCTTCGGGGGCTTGCAGGATGCACGTTTCGATGTCGTATTCCCGCAGCGCCTGACGTTCGGCGCGCTCGATCTGCTCAGGCGTCAGTGCGGAGACCGGCTGGTCGAACAGTGCCAGGGCGGCGCGCAGGCGGATGTAGTCGAGTTCCGGCATGGATGTATCTAAAGTCATATCATCGGACAGTGGACAGTGGACAGTGGACAGTGGTCAGTGGTCAGTGATTAGTGATTAGTGATAAAGGTAGGTGCGCAGTGCGTACCCTACGAGACTGACCACTGGTCACTAACCACTGACCACTGATCACTAACCACTGATCACTAGTCCCCCGCTGCCGATAAATACTGCTCCGCCACCAGCAGGGTATGGCCGGGAAAGCGGACGTGATAGTGCACTTGCTCCGGGTCGTCATCCCGCACGACTTTGAGAATCTCGCCCTCGCTGCCGGCGGGCGCGACCAGTTCGCCGTCGACGCTGAAACCGACGGCGTTTTTAACCTTGTCGCGAAACTCGAAGCGGCTGGGTGTCCAGGGCGCGTCGGCCGGGATCAACTCCTCCTCGCGGCAGCCGACGATCTTCTGTTCTTTCAGGAAGTGCACCGAATAAATCACCTGGTCCTGCAAAAAAGTGCCCACGTTCTGCACATAGCCGATGCTGCCGCGCCGCACCAGAAAGGCGCCGGTATCCAGGCCGGGATAAGTGCCGTCGTTGCGGATGTTGCGGATGACGCGCACCGCATCGCCGTAATCGTATCGAATCGTATCCATGGCGCGGCTCGATCAGCTGGCGTTGCCTTGCGCCGTGGCGCGCCGCGAACTGGCCAGCAAGCCTTCGATAGGAACATACGCGGTTTGCGGTTCGTGCATGCGGAAGACTTTGAAGACTTTTTCGTGCAGCGCATCCGATTCGACGAAATCCTGATAGGCGCGCGCCAACAGTTGCCGATAGACGGTGCGTTTGGCTGACTCGTCTTCCGGCATGGCCGCGCTGCCCTTGTGCAGATAATCGTGGTAGCGCTGCAGTATGTGCAGGCGATTCACCTGCACCACGGCGGGGTCATATTCCAATTCGAAGAAATCGAGAAAATCTTCGGCGGATTCCAGCGATGCGAGTTCTTGTTGCAGAGTCATGGGTTACCTCTTTATGAATGTGAAGGGGGCAGCACCTGCCCTTATGGAGTGCGCCGCAAAGCGAAGCGACAACGGCGCTGTGGCTTTCGCAGCGCGGGGTTCTGCTGGTTCCCAACCTCCTGGTTGGGAACCCGGCCTTGGAAGCTCCGGCTTCCAGTGCGGCCTGGGAAGCTGGAGCTTCCCGGACCGCATTCCCAAGCGATAGCTTGGGAACGAGTAGAAACCAGCACCTGAAGCGGAACAAATCAGCGCACCCGCCGAACCCACCTCATCCAGCCACGCGCAAATGCCCATCGACCACATCCAGCAACTGCCGCACGCCCAGGCGATTATGGCTATCCAGCTCCAACAGTTTGCCCAGCAGCCTCTTGCCTTCCTCCTCCTCGCCCAGGCGCAGCAGCAAATACGCGGCGGCTTTGAGCGCCAGCAGGTGAAAGCGCAGCAGGGTCATGGACTGGAGCGCCGCCAGGCCGATCTGCTTTTCGCCCAACTCATTCCAATCCGTGGGGATGCCGAGCCGGCGTGCCGACACTTCCAGCGCCAAGTGGGCGACCTCCAAAGCGTCGCTCAAGCGGTGCTGGTAGTAGTAATAGCGGTACAACGCCACCAGCACCAGCAGGGAATGCGGCGCTTGCGCCAAGGCTTGCAGCAGCACGGATTCCGCCTTGCCGTCGGCGTAGCCGGTGGATGCCAGCGTTAACAACCGATCCACCTCGGGCTCGATGGGGCCGTCGAAATACAGGTCTTGCGCTTCAAAATTCAACAGGTCCATTGCTTTCCCCTGTGTCGGTCATATGCCCATGGAATGCCAGCAGTTCCGTCTGCGATGGGGCACGCTTGAAATTGGCGGCGAAGCGGCGAATGCGCGGCAATAAATCCTGCGCCTGTTGACGTTCGAGCGGGATGCCCAGTTGGGCATAAGCTTCGATCACCGACCGCGAACCGGAGTGCTTGCCGAGTATCAACTGGTGGGTGCGGCCGACCAGCGCCGGGTCTACGCCTTGATAATTGGCCGGGTCTTTGACCAGTCCGTCCACGTGTATCCCGGCTTCGTGGCTGAACACGCGCTTGCCGACCAGGCTTTTGCGCCAGCCCAGCGGCTCGCCGGAAGCGCTTTCCACCCGCGCCGACAGTGCCGGAAAATCGCGCAGGTCGATGCCGGTCTCTATCCCGTAGAGTTGCCGCAGCCCCAGCACCACTTCTTCCATCGCGGCATTGCCCGCGCGCTCGCCCAGGCCGTTGACGGTGGTGTTGAGGTGGGTGGCGCCGGCCAGCGCGGCGGCCAGGGTGTTGGCGGTCGCCAGTCCCAAGTCGTCGTGGGCGTGCATTTCGATATCCAGGTCCGTCGCGCTACGCAAGCGCTGGATGGCCGCCAGCACGCCGAAAGGCTCCATGATGCCGACCGTGTCTGCGTAGCGGATGCGCACGGCGCCGGCCAGCGCGGCCGCCTCGGCGACGCGGCAAAGAAAATCGGCATCGGCGCGGGAGGCGTCTTCCATGCCGACGCAAACCGTCAGCCCCGCATCGACGGCG
This sequence comes from Methylococcaceae bacterium, assembly GCA_004299145.1. Taxonomy (GTDB): domain Bacteria; phylum Pseudomonadota; class Gammaproteobacteria; order Methylococcales; family Methylococcaceae; genus Methylogaea. Next base: position 6,557 of record SCQD01000300.1, read on the forward strand.
GCGCGCACGCAGGCCTGGATGTTCTCCAGCACCCACTGCGGCGTGCGGCCTAATTTATGGCGGATCTGCTGCCCGGAAACCGGCGTCGACAAATCCGCCATCGTCAGCCCCAGGCCCAGACAATGCTCCAGGTCGTGGCGCTGCATGCGCCCCCATACCAGCAGCCGGGCGTTGAGGCCCAGCCCGGCCAGGGTGCGGATTTCGTCGCGCTCGCGCTCGCCCATGGCGGGAATGCCGATTTCCATCTCGGGCACGCCCAGCTTGTCCAAACGCCGGGCGATGTCGATTTTTTCTTCCAGCGAAAAAGACACGCCGGCGGATTGCTCGCCGTCGCGCAGGGTGGTGTCGTCGATGACGACGGTTCGGGTTGCATTCATGGAAATTCCCAGCAAGGTTTGCAATAGCCATAGCAACCCGCGCGCCAGATTGAATGCCCGATCTAACTAGTTGAGATTAAAGAAAATTACTAACTATTTTGGGTTGACCGGCGGGCGGGGATAGCGACAAACCGGGCTTGGCT
>SCQD01000301.1 GCA_004299145.1 Methylococcaceae bacterium
CGCGGCGGCGCGATCCGGCGCCACGCTGGCGCTGGCCGGGCAGGTCGAAACCGCGTTGCGGCAGCCCTGGCAGCCGCTAATCCCGGTCGACCTGACCGCGCCGTCCGTTGCAGCACAACGCGCCGTGCCGCACTGCGAAATCGAAACCGCCGCCCCCGGCCCGGGCAACGGCTTGCGCCACTGGAACGGCCACGGCGGTTTCGACGCCGAAGGCAGCGAATACGTCATGCCGTTGACGCCGGACGGCACCGGCCGTTTGCAAGGACCGCCCCTGCCGTGGATCAACGTGGTCGCCAACCCCCACACGGGATTTCTGGCCAGCGAAACCGGCGCCGGCTACACCTGGACCCGCAACAGCCGCCAGCACCGCCTCACGCCCTGGTTCAACGACCCGGTGCTGGACCCGCACGGCGAAGCTTTTTACCTCCGCGACGAAGACGCCGGCCAGTACTGGTCGCCCTTGCCGGGACCTGTGCCGGGCGGCGCCTACGTCACCCGCCACGGCTTCGGCTACAGCCATTTCCAGCACGACAGCCACGGCCTGACCCAGCACGCCTGGCAATTCGTGCCGCAGGACGACGCGCTGAAAATCACCCGCTTTAAAATCACCAACCACAGCGGTCGCACCCGGCGTCTGTCGCTGTTCGCCTACCAGCAAATCGTGCTGGGCGTGCTGCCGGAAGAAACCCGCGAACACATCGTCAGCGCCTGGCAGGACCACCCCGCCATGCTGATCGCGCGCAATCCGGCGGGCCAGGAATTCGCCGACCGGCTGACCTTTGCCGCCTACAGCGGACCCCGCACGGCGCTGCACCATAGCGCCGACCGGGCCGCTTTCATCGGCGGCGGCACGCTGGCCCAGCCCGCCGCCTTGACCCGGCAATCCCACCTGGACGGCCGCAGCGGCGCCGGCCTGTCGCCCTGTTTCGCCTTGCAGGCCGAGGTGGTGCTGCAAGCCGGCGAGACGCTGGAATGCGCTTTTCTGCTGGGCGAGGCCACCACGCCAAACAACGCGGCCTTTACCCTGGCCCGTTATGCCGCCCCCGTCGCCATTCAAGCCGCGCAAAACCACGCGGCATCGTTCTGGCGCCGCACTTTGTCGGCGCTGCGCATCGCCACGCCCGAGCCGGCGCTGGACTTGATGATCAACGGCTGGCTGGCTTACCAAAACCTGTCCTGCCGCATCTGGGGCCGTTCGGCTTTTTACCAGTCCGGCGGCGCTTACGGCTACCGCGACCAGTTGCAGGATTCCGCCGCGCTGGTCTACCTGCGCCCCGACCTTACCCGCGCCCAAATCATCCTGCACGCCGGCCACCAGTTGCTGGAAGGCGACGTGCTGCACTGGTGGCACCAGGCTCCGATGGAAATGGGGCTGCGCACCCGCTTCGCCGACGATTTGCTGTGGCTGCCCTACATCACCGCGTTTTACCTGCAAGCCACCGGCGATTGGGGCTTGCTGCAAGAGCGGGCGCCGTACCTGAGCGCCAGACCGCTGGAACCGGGCGAGGACGAAGCCTATTTGAAACCGGAACTCTCCGGCCAATCGGAAGATATCTACGGGCACTGCTGCCGCGCCATCGACCGCTCGCTGACGCTGGGCGCGCACGGCCTGCCGTTGTTCGGCACCGGCGATTGGAACGACGGCATGAGCCGCGTCGGCCGCGAAGGCAAAGGCGAGAGCGTATGGATGGGCTTTTTCCTGTACAGCGTGCTGGGCGACTTCCTGCCGGTGTGCGCAAGGCAGGGCGATGACCAGCGCGCGCAGCGCTATCAAGCCCACCGGGAAAAACTGCAAGCCGCGCTGAACGAGGCCGGCTGGGACGGCGACTGGTACCGCCGCGCTTATTACGACGACGGCGCTGTGATGGGTTCCAAAGACAGCGACGAATGCCAAATCGACGCCCTGGCGCAAGCCTGGTCGGTGATTTCCGGCGCGGCGCCGAAGGAGCGCGCCGCCGCCGCCATGCGGGCGGTGGAACAGCACTTGATATCGGATGCAGACCAGATCATCCGCCTGCTGACGCCGCCGTTTGCCGACACCCCGCACGATCCGGGCTACATCAAGGGCTACGTCAAGGGCGTGCGCGAAAACGGCGGCCAATACACCCACGCCGCCTGCTGGGTGGCGCGCGCCATGGCGGAACTGGGCCGGCACGGCCGCGCGGCGGAGCTGTTGAAAATGCTCAGCCCCGTCAGTCACGCGACCAACCCGGAAGCCGTGGCGGTATACCAGGTGGAGCCCTACGTGATCGCGGCGGACATCTACGGCGTCGCCCCGCACGTGGGCCGCGGCGGCTGGACCTGGTACACCGGCTCGGCCAGCTGGTACTACCGGGTGGTGCTGGAATCGCTGCTGGGCTTTGAACTGCGGGGCGGCACGCACATCCGGCTGCAACCGCGCATTCCCGCCGCCTGGCCGGGCTTCAGCCTGGACTACCGCCTGCCCGACAGCCAAACCGTTTACCACATCCAGGTCATCAATGCCTGGGAGCGCGGGCGTCCCGCCCGCCCGGATCAAACGGCAGAGGGCGGTCTGGTCAGCAGCGTGGCATTGGATGGCACGGCGCTGGCGCTCGACGGCGGCGCGGCCTTGATACCGCTCAGCCGGGATGGCGCGGCGCACCGGGTGGAAGTGCGGCTGGGATAAGCGGCTGAAATGTACGCTGTGCGTACCATGGTCCGAAGAAACGGAATAGGTTCTTTGGGATTTCGCATGGAAACGTCAGCGAGTCCTGTCGCCGATGGATAAAAACCGTCACCCCGGCAGGGAAGCCGGGGTCCATGACCATGGATGGTGCATTGCTCCGGTCGGCGCTACCATCCATGGCGCCTGGGTTCCGGCAATCTCTGCCGGAACGACGGCTTGAACGCGGCACCACGCAAGATCCCAAAGAACCACGGAATATCTTTCCTGCAACCCTGTCTTGACAAACCTGGCGTTTTTATCAATCGCAGCTTACGGTACGCAATGCGTACCCTAGGCAACTCGCAAAACATACCCTCCTCAGCAGATACGGGACGCAGAGCGTCCCAGGCTGCATTCCCACGCGGAGCGTGGGAACGATAACGTGGTGGCTATTTTTTGCGCATTACCCTACTCGGCTATTCCTTAAATAGCTCACAAACCGGCGGGACATTCCGGCAACAGCGTCAGCGTATCGTCGATATACGAAACCTTGGTCGCCGAAGGATCGCTGGCCGGGGTGTATTGCTTGGTGCCGATAATGCGGCCGTTCAGGCTCTTTTTGTGCAAACGCAGAGAGTACGACGCGTTATAAAGCCCTTTATTGGCGGTATCGCCATAATTCGGCGTGCCGTAGGAGGCGCCGAGCAACGATATCTGAATTTCGTAGCCGTTCCCCAAACCGCCGTTGACCAGGGTATAAGTGGCGGTGCCGGTCAGTTCATTGGAATAGCTGTTTACCGGAAAAGTGGGCTGGCTGCCCTGCTCCAGCGCATGGACGGCGACAATTTGATTGCGCTTGATCTCGGCCAGCGGCGGCACCTGCAAGCGGAATATCGTGCTCCAGCCACCCAACAGCGGCGCTCCTTTTTGAAAACACAGCGTTTGCAGCGGCGTGGCCGCCGCGTGCGGCGCGTAGCCGATCAGCAGCACAAGTGTGAGCAGACATAAGCCGGATTGATGGATCGCGGTGGTTTTTGACATGGCGGTTCTCCTGGTTGTTGACGGTGTTCAGATTTTTTAAAAAAGGCACGCACCGCGTATCCTACACAATATGCCGACCGGAAAAACTGATCATCGCCAGTTTTTCATGCCCTAATTTCGCAGCAACAGAGGAATACAATGATGGCGATTGTCCATATCAACCCCCTAATCAATGCCGGCAAGGATGCCTTATCGGCCCAGGGAGCGGCCGGCTCGGGGCCGGCGACCAGCCGGGAAGATGCGCGCGGCATGCCGGATAACAGCGAGGTCTTTGCCGGCTTACGCAAGGGCGATGCCGTTGCCGACCACACAGCGCCCAATCTGGCGTCCAGCGCGCCGGCGGATAATGCACGGGGAGTGGCGGTCGCGAAAACCATCGTGTTGACCTTCAGCGAGCGGGTGATGGCCGGCAAAGGCAATATCGTCATCAGTAGCGATAGCGGCGACAGCCGCGTCATCGCCGTGACCGATGCCGATCAGGTCACGATCAGCGGCAGAACCGTCAAAATCAATCCCAGCACGGATTTGGCGACGGACAGCTCATATACCCTACAAATGGCGCGCGGCGTCATCACCGACCTGGCGGGCAATGCGCACGCCGGCCTGCGCGGCGCCGGCGCGCTGAATTTCAGCACGCCGCATACCGGCGCACCGGTGTCGTCCATCGTGGTGGCGGACGCTACGCTGCGCGCGGGCGAAACCTCGCTGGTAACGATCACGTTCGACGAAGCGGTCAAGGGATTCGCCAACGACGACCTGAGCGTGGCTAACGGCACCTTGACGCCGGTAACTTCGAAAGATGGCGGCCTCACCTGGACCGCGCGCTTGACGCCTGCAGCAAACCGCACCGACGCCGACAACGCCATCATGCTGGACAACAGCGGTGTGCGCGATTTGGCCGGCAACCCCGGCGTCGGCAGCACCACGTCCAATCACTACGCCGTCGACACCCGCATTCCCACGCTGGTTTCCAGTGCGCCGGCGGACAACGCCAAAGCGGTGGTTGTCGACAGAAACATCGTATTGACCTTCAGCGAACGGGTGATGGCCGGCAAGGGCGACATCGTCATCAGCAGCGATACCGGCGACAGCCGCGTCATCGCCGTGACCGATGCCAGCCAGATCAGCATCGCCGGCAACACCGTCACCATCGATCCCGCAGCGGATCTGAGCACCGACAGCAGCTATAGCGTGCAACTGGCGCGCGGCGTCATCAAAGACCTGGCGGGCAACGCCTACGCCGGCATCGGCGATGCGGCCACGCTGAATTTCAACACGCCGCACACCGGCGCGCCGGTATCGACCGTCGCTATCGACGCCACGGCGCTCAAAGCCGGCGACACCGCGCTGCTGACCGTCACGTTCGATGAAGCGGTAAAAAACCTCACCCATGACGATCTGAGCGTGGTCAACGGCGAACTGACGCCGCTGGTTTCGAACGACGGCGGCGTCACCTGGAAAGCCACGTTCATACCGGCGGCGGGCGTGAACGCCGCCGGCAACGTCATCACGCTGGACAACAGCGGCGTGCGCGACCTGGCCGGCAATGCCGGCATCGGCGTCAGCGCTTCCACCCCCTACGCCATCGACACCCAGCGGCCGACGGTGACGTTGCAGTTGGCCGACAACACGTTGACCGTCGGCGAAACCACGCCGCTGACCATCACCTTCAGCGAAGCGATCAAAGGTTTCGACAATGCCGATCTGAGCGTGGAAGGCGGCACCCTGACCACGCTGGCGGCAACGGATAACGGCCTCACCTGGCGCGCGGTGTTCAGCCCGGCGCCAAACCTGAGCGATGCCGGCAATACCATCCAACTGATCAACGGCGGCGTCACCGACTTGGCCGGCAACAACCCGGCAGGCATGCATCAGTCCAACCGCTATACCGTCGACACCCAGCGCCCGGCGGCCGGCATCGTCATGGCCGACGCGGCGTTCAAGGCCGGCGACACTTCGTTGCTGACCATCACCTTCAACGAAGCGGTGCAAGGCCTGGACAATGCCGACCTGACCGTCGCCGGCGGTACGCTGACTGCGCTGCAATCGCAGGACGCGGGCGTAACCTGGAACGCCACCTTCACCCCCACGGCGAATCTGGAGGACGGCGATAATCTCGCCACCCTGAATCTTACCGGCGTGACCGATCTGGCCGGCAACGCCGGCAGCGGTTTCAGTTTATCCAACCGCTATGCCATCGACACCCAGCGGCCGGCGGCATCCATCCAGATCAGCAACGTCATCCAACCAAACACCAGTTCGCTGGTGACCGTCACTTTCAGCGAGGCGGTGCGTGGCCTCGACAATGCCGACCTGAGCAGCGACGGCGGCAGCCTGTCGCTGCCGGCGTCGAGCGACGGCGGCGTCAGCTGGAGCGCGCTGTTCACGCCGGCCGCCAACCAGAGCAGCACCGGCAACGTCATCCGCTTGGTCAACAGCGGCGTCACCGACCTGGCCGGCAACGCCGGCGCCGGCGTCAGCACGTCCAACCCTTACACCATCGACAGCGGCGCGCCGAGGCTGGTTGCCAGCCTGCCGGCGGACAATGCCGCCGGCGTGCAGACGAGAAGCGACCTCGTGCTGACGTTCAATGAAAACGTCGTCGCAGACAACGGCGATATCGTCATCAGTAGCAACACGGACGTCCGCCGCATCCCCATCGGCGATGGGCGCATCAGCATCAACGGCAATACGCTGACCATCGATCCCGGCGCGGAATTGAGCCCCAACAGCCACTACAGCGTACAAATCAGCGCCGGCGCGATCAGCGACGCGGCGGGCAATGCTTATGCCGGCATCGGCGATACGACCACGCTGGACTTCGACACCGAATACCGCGACGTCTGGCCGCCCTATCTGGTACGCAGCACCCCGGCCGACGACGCCGGCGCCGTGGTGGTGGTCAGCAACATCGTGCTGACCTTCAACGAATCGGTCGGCATGATCTCCGCGGGCAACATCGTGGTGAAAGCCGACGGCGGCGTTAGCGACGTGCGCACGATGCCGGCAACCGATCCGCAGCTCGCGGTTTCCGGCAACATCATCACCATAGCCCCCAGCGCCTCGCTGGCTTCCGGCACGGCCTATCACCTGGAAATCGCCCCCGGCCACGTCAGGGACAATGCCGGCAACGCTTACGCCGGCATCAACGACGCCGCTACGCTCAACTTCACCACCCTGGGTCCCCGAGCGGTACTGGCGGCTGGCACCTTGACGCTGACCGGCACGACGGCGGGGCCCATCGTCGCCGATTTGAGCGCGGACACGTATACCGACAACGGAGTGGCCGGCTCCATCACCCTGCCCGGCGGGGTGTTGCCGACGAATGTCACCCGCCTCATGGCCAACACCTTGTCGGCCAATATCACGGCGACCGCCGCTGCCGCCGGCAGTACGATCGTGGCGGGCAGCGGCAACGACCTGATCACCGGCGGCATAGGCAACGACAGCATGACCGGCGGCACGGGCAACGACAGCATCATTACCGGCAACGGCGACAATACGGTGAATGCGGGCGCCGGTCTCGATACAGTCACGGCGGGTTCGGGCAACGAAGACATCACGTTGGGTACGGCTGGACAAAACGAAGATGACCAAGCGATCTTCGCCAGCGCCAACTTTAACGGCGACGACACGGTGGCAGGCGGCGCCGGCAATAACCAGATCACCATCTCCGACGACGCCACCGTGATCGACGCCGACTTCGCCCACGTCACCAGTATCGAAACGCTGTTTCTGGCGGGCAAGGGTGCACAGGACATCATTTTGGACACGACGGCCGAAGACGCCGGCGTGGTGGCGGTGGATGCGTCGAGCGGCAGTTCCTTGACCATCGACGCCCATGGCTACGTGGATACCGGCTTGGCGCTCTTCATGGGGGGCGGCGACAACACCATCAGCAGCGGTGCAGGCAATGATAGGCTGATCTGCGGCGGTGGCGCCGACACCATCAACGGCGACGGGGGCGCCGATACCCTGGAGGGAGGAGGCAACAACGACATCTATGTATACAACGGCGGCGATGTTGCTGCCGGCGAAACGCTGGTCGATACGGCTGGAACGGCGGATATGATTTCCGTTGTCACCAGCACTAACTTTACCGATCTGGCGACGCCGACCATTTTCACCGCTGCCGGCATTGAAAGGATACTGATCACCTCCGGGCAGACGGCAACTTTTACCGGTGCGCAACTGACCGGCCAAGCCATTGCGGTCAATGCGACGGGCGCAGATGCGGCCAACTTGGCCATCAATGTCGCCGGCGGCGGCAATGTCAGCTTCTCGCCACTGACTTTTGCCGCATTCACAAATGATAAAAGCACAACCTATGATGCCTTTAACACGGATGCTGGTTTCGACACCCTCACTATCCAGGGAACGGC
>SCQD01000302.1 GCA_004299145.1 Methylococcaceae bacterium
AACGCGAAGCCGGAGCTTCGGAGCAAGGGGTTCCCAAGCGGAGCTTGGGAACCAGGGCGATTCGGTTCACTTCCGATAATCCTTATACGTGGTAGGCATCTGGCCGTTCCGCTGGTTCCCAAGCTCTGGCTTGGGAACCCGGTCCGGGAAGCTCCGGCTTCCCGTCCGACTATGGCAGCCATGCCATCGTAAAAACGCGAAGCCGGAGCTTCGGAGCAAGGGGTTCCCAAGCGGAGCTTGGGAACCAGGGCGATTCGGTTCACTTCCGATAATCCTTATACGTGGTAGGCATCCGGCCATTTTGTTTGAGCGAGTCGGCCACTTCCGGCGGCATATAGTTTTCATCGTGCTTAGCCAGCACTTCGGTAGCCACAAAAGCGCCGCCGTCGTTGATCTGGCCCACGGCGATGACGCCCTGGCCTTCGCGGAACAAATCCGGCAGGATGCCTGTGTACTGAATCGGCACTTTGGCGTTGCCGTCGCTGACGGAAAAGCTGACGGACAGGCTGCCGGTCGCGCGCTGTACGCTGCCGGACTCCACCAGCCCGCCGATACGGAAAGGATAGCCCTTGGGCGCTGCACCGGCGGCCACCTGGCTGGGCGTGTAGAAATACAGCAGGTTTTTTTGAAACGCGGTCAGAGCCAGGAAAGCGGCGCTGCTGACGCCGACGATCAAAAGCCCTACCCATAACATGCGGCGTTGACGTGGGGTCATGGATGATACTGGGATGGTTGGTTTGGGGGTCGCAGTATAACGGCGCGCACGGGAACGAGAAAGGCGGCGGCCATGGCCGTCTATTGCGCACAACGGAACTACGGCAATCAAGCGGACATCGTTTCAAATATTGTTGTATAGTTGATGCATGGACAAACAACTGGCAACCACACTGTTCGAATCACTGGCTTCAGGCATCCGGCTGGACATATTCCGGCTGCTGGTCAAACACGCGCCCGCCGGCCTGGTCGCCGGCGAGATTGCGGCGCTGCTGGCATTGCCGCCGACCAATCTGTCGTTTCACCTCAAGGCCATGCTCCACGCCGGCCTGCTCGGCGTAACGCAGGAAGGCCGCTATCAGCGCTACCGCGCCAATCTGGCGCTGATAGAGGATTTGATCGGTTATCTGACCGCCGAATGCTGCGCCGGCCATCCCGAACACTGCCGCAATGCCGATCCAGCCCTGCCTTGCTGCGACGGCGACTGACTTTTCATCCACTCGAAACGGCCCCTCCATGAACGTATTGTTTCTGTGCACCGGCAACTCCTGCCGCTCCATCCTCGGCGAAGCGACTTTCAATCATTTGGCCCCGCAAGGCTGGCGGGCGCTGAGCGCCGGCAGCAAACCGGTAGGCACGGTGCACCCGCGCTCGCTGGCATTGCTGGAGCGCGAAGGCATCGCCACCGCCGGTTATTCAGGAAGCCTTAGTCATACCGCTGCGCGGCGGCTTTCGGGAAGCCTTAGTGATACCGCTGCGCGGCGGCTTTACAGCAAATCCTGGAACGATTTACCGGTAACGCCGGATATCGTGCTCAGCGTGTGCGGCAATGCCGCCAACGAAACCTGTCCGGCCTATCTCGGCCCGGCAGTGCGCAGCCACTGGGGCGTGGAGGACCCGGCGCACGTTACAGGCAGCGAGGAAGAAATCGACGCCGCCTTCATGGCCGCCTATCGCATCCTGCGCCATCGCATCGAACAATTTTTCGCCCTGCCGCTGCATGAATTGCAGCACGACCGCAGCCGTCTGCAAGCCGAACTGGACCGCATCGGCACCTTGTTGCCTTGATCGATTGGAAACATAAGGCGCCGATGTAACCGTTCAGCTTTTGCCCCCATCACCTACGGAGACGTTCATGCACCCGCCCCCTTGCCCCAATGCCCGCTTATCTTTCCTCGACCGCTACCTGACGCTGTGGATTTTCGCCGCCATGGCGCTGGGCGTAGGCATCGGCGTGTTGCTGCCGTCCGAAGTCGTTGCCTTCAACAACGCGGTATCGGTCGGCACCACCAATATTCCGATAGCCGCCGGTTTGATCCTGATGATGTATCCGCCCCTCGCCAAAGTACATTACGAAGAGCTGGGCGACGTGTTTCGCAACTGGCGCGTGCTGGGAATTTCGCTGCTGCAAAACTGGCTGATCGGACCGCTGCTGATGTTTGCGCTGGCCATCGCGTTTCTGCGCGATTACCCGGAGTACATGACCGGCCTGATCCTGATCGGCCTGGCGCGCTGCATCGCCATGGTGATCGTCTGGAACGAACTGGCGCGCGGCGACAACGACTATGCCGCCGGCCTGGTGGCGTTCAACAGCGTGTTCCAGGTGCTGTTTTACAGCGTCTACGCCTGGCTGTTCATCACCGTGCTGCCGCCGCTGTTCGGCCTGCAGGGCAGTCTGGTACCCATCACCATCGGCGAAATCGCCCAAAGCGTGTTCATCTACCTGGGCGTCCCGTTTATCGCCGGCTTCACCACCCGTTATCTGCTGGTCAAAACCAGGGGCAAGGACTGGTATCAGCAGCGTTTCGTGCCGAAAATCAGCCCGCTGACCTTGCTGGCGCTGTTGTTCACCATCGTGGTGATGTTCTCGCTGAAAGGCGATTTGATCGTGCAACTGCCGCTGGACGTGCTGCGCATCGCCGTGCCGCTGCTGATTTATTTCGTGGTGATGTTTTTAGTCAGCTTTGCGCTGGGCAAAGCCATCGGCGCCGATTACGGCAAAACCGCCACGCTGGCCTTTACCGCCGCCAGCAACAATTTCGAGCTGGCGATAGCCGTTGCCGTGGCGGTGTTCGGCATCAATAGCGGCGCCGCGTTTGCCGCCGTGATCGGGCCATTGATCGAAGTGCCCGTGATGATCGCGCTGGTGAATGTGGCGTTTTTCTTCAAACAACGGATTTACCGCTGAAACCCGCCGCCGGTGCAGCCCAAAGATCCGGCCGCAATGGCGGTCATGAAAACGCGGCTCGCCGCACACCACGGTAACGTCGGCATAGGAAAACATGCCTTTGGTGGAACGGGCCGACAGCGGGCCGGTACGGATTTTCAGGTTGGGCGACAAGGCACGGCAGGGTTTGCCGCGCAACTGGCTGCCTAAACTGATAATCAGATTGACACAAATGGTGCTGTGCACCAGCGATTCGCCGGCCATGGCGAAAATTTCTCCATTGACGAGTTGGTGGCGCTCATCGGCCAGTCTTTCGCAAGCCAGGTAGTCATCGGCGCTATCACAGTGGCTGAGATCGGGACATGCGGGGTTTCCTCGAAGATTATGCTGCCAACAACAATCGCGCATTAAAAACTTCATCCTTGCTCAATGGTTTGATTGCCGACTCGGAAACCGTTATGACGGCCACGGTATCTCCGACGGCGTTAAAGACTTCGAGCGAGTATCCGTCTTCTCCACCCGGAACGGGATGGTGTTCGACGATGGTGGCAACGTCACCTTGTTTTAGCCTTTTTGCAGGAATGTCTTTTAACAAAACAACTTCTTCAAATAGTGGGTATGTCACGGTGTTTTTCCTTTGTCAGGATACATGGTTATTAGTTTTGTGATTCCAGTTGCAGATTCCGTCATCCATATCGTTTGAACCGAAAGGATTTTTTCGTTTGGCCCTGTCAATTGCCCTGTGATTGCATATGTTTGCCCGTATGGCGTGGTGTCAGCAGGTTCGGCATCAAGCGACAGAATCTGTGTTCGCAGATCATGTTCCAATATGTGCCAGTTTTCTGTTGAGTATCCAGCCTCGGCCAACCATCGCGATTTATCATTTCGCTTTTTGAATACCAACAGATACTGTGTCAATTTCTCACGTGCAATGATTGCGTTTGGAAGGAGTTTCAATGCTTTACCGTATTTTTTCAGTTTCCAGGTGCAAGTCCGGTCTGGTATGCATTCAGATGCGCGCAGAATGATGCTCCAGGCCAACCTCCCGCGCGAACTAAGGTGAGCAATATGTCTACATGGCGGTTCTATAGTCATACAATCTAATCTACTATAATTTGCGCAAGTAGCACACAATTTCATGTTGGCTTATTCTCAAGGAGCGTGTCATGAAAGGCATAAGGTTATCAATCGAAAGACCAGATGAGC
>SCQD01000303.1 GCA_004299145.1 Methylococcaceae bacterium
TCGTATCAAGTGCATGGAAAGAGCTTTCCGGACAGATAAGCTTCGCTCGACACTGGATTGACGAATTTCTGAGCACGGATATATTTTATAGCGAATTATGCATTTGACTATAGTGGTATAGGTGGGGCGAGTATAGCTTGGCGATCCGGCCATATGGCGCAAATCCCGCCGCAGACGCTGTAAGCATAAACGTACAGTTTGTAGTCCATGGATTACAAACGCATAACAGCAGAAATATTATGCGCACTGCAAGACGCATATGTTGCGCATGATCAGCGGAAATCCCGACCGGTTGGCGGCCCTTCATTGCGCTTTAACGGGGCATGTCGTGTGAGGATAGTCGCGCGATCTGTGACTTGAGTTCGATGGCGGCCATTGCCTGGCAAGGAGTGCTGCATAAAAAATATAATTTCCCCCGGAGTTGCCTGAAAATGTGGTTATCCTGACCGGCTCGGGCGAGAAGCCCGAGCCCTGGAAGAACGCTGAAAAACCAAAATCCGGTATAAGAACTGAACGGGAGGACAAATGCTCTGGCTGGTGCGCGGTGACATCGATGGTTTTTTTGGACTGGCATTGGACAATCTGGTCCAGTTGCTGGTGATCGTCGGTCTGTGTGGCGGGGTGCTGGGGTTTCCCGGCGAACTGTTGTACGGCCACATACTGCCCGGCGTGGCGGTGTCGCTGCTGGTGGGCAACGGCTTTTATGCCTGGCAGGCGAAACAACTGGCCGCCGCTACCGGGCGGCGCGACGTGTGCGCCTTGCCTTATGGCATCAATACCGTATCCCTGTTCGCGTACGTATTTTTGGTCATGCTGCCCGCCAAGCTGGCGGCCCAGGCCGCCGGAGCCGCCGATCCGGCGCGGGTGGCCTGGCAGGCGGGATTGCTGGCGTGCTTCGGTTCAGGTTTGATCGAATTCGGCGGTGCGTTTATCGCCGAACGCCTGCGCAAAGCCACGCCGCGTGCGGCGCTGCTGTCTACCCTAGCCGGCATCGCTTTGAGCTTTATCGCGCTGGGCTTTTTGTTTCGTGCGTATGCGCATCCGCTGGTGGGACTCACCACCCTGGGCGTCATTTTGCTCACGTATTTCGGCCGGGTGCGTTTTAAAGGCGGTTTGCCGGGCGGCCTGGTGGCGGTGGTGCTCGGCACCCTGCTGGCCTGGCTGAGCGGCGTGGCGCCGGTGGGGGCAGCTCCGGCCGCTGCCGGCTGGCACTGGCCTATACCGGTGTTGGGCGATTTGCTGGCTTCCATGCGCGCTGATTTATTGCTGGCTTATTTGTCGGTGATCATCCCCATGGGCTTGTTCAATCTGCTGGGTTCCCTGCAAAACATCGAGTCGGCGGAGGCGGCGGGCGATCTTTACCCCACGACGCCTTCGCTGGCGGTGAACGGGCTGGGCACTCTGGCCGCCTGCCTGTTCGGTTCGTGTTTTCCCACCACCATCTATATCGGCCATCCGGGCTGGAAAGCGCTGGGCGCGCGGGCCGGGTATTCGGTGCTCAACGGCTTGTTCATCACTTTCATCTGCCTGACCGGCACCTTGAGCTACATCGCCTGGGCGGTGCCGGTGGATGCGGGGATGGCGATTATGCTGTGGATCGGCATCGTCATGGCCGCGCAGGCCTTCAGCGCCACGCCGGTTGCGCACGGCCCGGCGGTGGTCATGGGCTTGTTGCCCGGCATCGCCGCCTGGGGTGCGCTCATGGCCAAAAGCGGTCTGCGTGCCGCCGGTTACGGTGCGCCGGGCGGTCCCGCGTTCACTGAAGCGCTGCTGGCGCCGTTCAATCAGGCGGATATCTGGATACACGGCGCTTTTGCGCTGGAACAGGGCGCCATATTCACTTCGACCATCCTGGCCGCCATCACGGTGGCGGTTATCGAGCGCCGTTTTATCCAGGCCGCCGTCTGGAGCGGCATCGCGGCGGGCTTGTCGGCGCTGGGCCTGATGCACAGTTACCGCTGGACGCCCGGCGATACCGCTCTGTCATTGACCGCCGCCTGGCCGTGGGTGCAAGCCTATGCGGCTATGAGTCTGGTGTTTTTGGCCGCGCGCTGGGTGACGGTGGAGGACGATGAGGCGGGCGGGATTTGACGGCGATCCGCGGCAGCGTTATGCCTTTCAAGATTTGAGTAAAGCATTATGGCAAAAATCACTCAACTATCGCAGCTCGACTTAAACGGCACTTATAGTTACGCCGATTATTTGCTTTGGCAGTTTGACGACATGGTCGAGCTTATCCGCGGCAAAATTATGTTGATGTCGCCCGCGCCCAATCTTAAGCATCAACGATTTTCCGGCAGGCTTTCCTATAGAATTCAACGGTTTTTAGAGGGCAAGACTTGTGAGTTATTTGTTGCGCCGTTCGATGTAAAGCTTTATGACAGCAAGAAATCCAAATTGCTTGATAAAGATGCGTATAACGTCGTTCAGCCGGATTTATGTGTGATTTGCGATAAGAATAAACTCACAGACCAGGGGTGCGAAGGTGCGCCGGATTGGATTATCGAGGTGGTATCGAAAGGCACAGCCAGAAAAGACATGAGTTTTAAGTACGAATTGTACGAAGAAAGCGGAGTGCGTGAATATTGGTTGGTTTATCCGTTTGAACAAGCCCTTTATCAGTTTGTGCTAAATTCGGTGAGCGAAAAGTATCAACTGGCGGCTATGTATGCCAGTGATCAAATTGTCAGCCCCGTGATTTTTCCTGATTTAAAAATTGATTTGGCGGAAGTTTTTGCGGAATAGTACCGCGGTTTTGTGCTGAGCTGATTGGTGCCGCTTTCACCGCCAGTTTCCCACCAGAATGAAGGGCGACCAGTAATACGGATGTTCCATATTCCCGCTCGCTGCCGTTGTGGCGCTTAGGGATTTAAGCAAAGCGATTTGCGCTTGTTGCAGCGCTTTTACTTTGCTGGTGCCCGGTTGCGTCAGTCTTTGGTAAAACTCCGTCATGAGCCGGGCCGCCGCCTCGTCGGATACCGGCCATAACGTTCCCAGGGCGCTCCTGACCTTGGCTTTCAGCGCTACGCCGCTTAGCCCCAGCGGTGCCCGGTCGTCGCCTTCGGCGGTCTGGCACGCGCTCAGCGTCAATAATTCCACCGGCTGCCGGGCGAATTTGTCGGATTTCAGCAGCCGTTCCAGCTCGTCGATGTCGATGACGCCGTCGTAAGCCATCAGAAAACTGCTGTCGGCGGTTTTGCCGAATACGCCGTGCGAGGCGATGTGCACCACGGAGTAGGGTTCTTGTATCACTTGGCGCTTGAAGCCGTCCACGGTAAAGCTTTCGTTCATCAGCAGCGTGTTGGGCATGCTGCTGCGTAAGCTGTCGAGTTCTTGTGCGACGCCGGGCAGGCTGAGCTGTTGTTTGAGTTTCCGTCGCCTGGCTTCGTCTACCGTCATGCCGCGCAAATAAGCGGCCGGCAGGCGTTCCAGCACCGGGCCGGGTTCGCTCATGCCGGCCAACAGGGTTTTGATGCCGCGTTGTTGCAGCGGCGCCGCTTCAAGCAGGGTAAGACCGGCGGAAATAGCCAGCGCGTATTGTTCGATGAGATAGTGTTCGCCGTCATGCAGCGCGGCAAAAGGAATCAGGCGCAGCACGCCGTCAGGCACCACCACCAGCGTTTGTGTCCGCTGCCCGCGCAGCCAGGGTTCAGCGGGAGCGATTAGCCAGCGGTACAGTTGCTGGGCGATGACCGTAAAGTTGCTCTTGCCCATGCGCAGATCCCGCACCATTTTACGTGCCAGGTTTTGCAAGGTGGCGGCGTCGACCGCTTGCGTGTATTGCCGCATTTCCTCGCCGCTGCTGACCAGCAATTCCAGGCGGTCGGGCAGGATGATGGGATACAGCACCGCAGTCCCTGGTTCTATGGTTTCCAGCAAGGTGTTTATGTTGTTCTGTACGGCGCAGCGCCCACCGAGGAAGTCTTCCATTTCCGATTGCTTGAGCAATTCCACCGTGGTGCGCGCACGCCGCAGCAACGCAGTGTTGACGCCGTCCGGCTGGTGGCTGGCTTGCTGGAGCAGCAGGTCCGCCAGTCCGAGGTAAACCGGTTCCAGGGTCGCTCGAAATGAAGAGCGTCCTTCGTGGAATTCCACCGGTATGTCCTGGCGTATGGCTTCAATGTGGTCGACGGCCCGTTGATAAGCGGCCACGGCTTCCGGCGTGTTTTTTCGCGCGCGATGCAAACGGCCCTGGCGCCATTCCAGTTCCAGCAATAAATCGTGTGCATCTATCCGGCGGGCGGTTTGAATGGCTTGCTGGTTCAGCTGCCATGCTTCGTCCAGGCGCTGTTGGTCTTCATATAATTGCGCCAAGCCGCCCAGCGTCTCCGCCGACAAGCGGGGCAGCTTGTTTCCGTTTTGG
This sequence comes from Methylococcaceae bacterium, assembly GCA_004299145.1. Classification (GTDB taxonomy): domain Bacteria; phylum Pseudomonadota; class Gammaproteobacteria; order Methylococcales; family Methylococcaceae; genus Methylogaea. Next base: position 4,364 of record SCQD01000303.1, read on the forward strand.
CGTGCCTGTTCAAAGCTTGCGTAGGCGAGTTGCAGTCCAACCGGCCCCATGGCGCGCGCCTGCTCGGCGAGGTTGAGCAGATAATGGGCGCGTTCATGGTCGTCGATGATCGTATTCACCGTGGCTTTGATGTCTTGCAATTCGGCGAGGCGAGATTCCGGCGGCAGCAGTGCCGCCAAGCCCAGCCGGATTCCGGTTTGTAGCCCGACTTCACCGGCGGCCTGTTGCCGGGCGGTTTCATAGAGGTGGATTGCCGCTCCGCTATTGCCGCGGCCGGCTTGCAATGCCGCCAATGCCGCAAGCCAGCGAGTATGCTCCGGCTGGGTGGTTGCGTCGGTGTCGACGGCATATTGCAGCAGGGATTCGGCTTGTCGATAGTGGCGCATCTGGTAGTGGATCAGGCCGAGCAGGCCTGCGCCGCGCGCTAGTTGAACATCGGTGGCTGCCAGGCTTCGTGCCGCTTGCAGGGTGCTCAGCGCCTGGTGTAAGCGGCCCTGCTGCAGTTGAGTTTCGCCCCGACGGATAAGTTCTTCAAAATCACTCAGCCCAGCTTGAGCGCGACAGCAGATATAACCGATAAACAAAGCCAGAAAAAGCCTGCGCACAATAGGTATCTCCTTGTTCCGCCGTGTTACTGCAAAACTTGCCGATTACATTGTGGAATTGCCACGGACACCGGTATGGGGGCGATGGCGGCATCGATTTTAAAACGCTATTTCCAAACCACCCATTTCCCTCCAAAATACTCTGTTTTCCCCAATTAAGGTAATACTGTGAAACACACACTCACATTGATTCTACTCTTGACTATCGGCACTGCTCAGGCCGAAACCGCGCAGGCAACCATCAAGGAAGAAGAGGTAAAGGCCTTATTGCAGACCATGGATAGCGCTTTACAGCGCAAAGACATCGACGGTGCTTTGCAATGGGTGGCGGCGCATGCGCAAATCCGTTTGGCCGTTTCCACCGCGCAAGGTCCGCAAATCCTGCCGCTGGGCCGCAATGAGTATCGCGAGATTTTGAACACTACGTTATCCGAGGCGACCGGTTACAAGGTCGAGCGCCAAGCGCCTTCGATAACGCTGGGTAAAGACGGTAAGGCGCTGTATACTGATTTTGCCGCGGAAACCATCCAAACCAAAGACAAAAAAACGCGCACGCTCAGCCAGGAGCGCATGTTGCTGGAAAAAGTGGATGGTCAGCTGAAAATCATGGTGCTGGAGTCTTCGGTATTGACCAGCAAGTAGGGAACTGAAGTTCACCCAGCGGCAACGCAAAAGTTTGGCCGTTCATGCTTCGATAAACTCGGCATGAACGGCCAAACTTTTTGTATCGACGTTCCTTTGGGGATTGCTGGCCCTGGGTTTCAGTATCAGTAATCCAGCCACTGGATTTTGCAATCGCTGCCGGTATAACCCTGAATTTCGTCACCGCTTTGATTGTTGCGGTTTTGAAACAGCGCATTGATCATGTTTGGGTTTTCGCTATAGCCGACATAGCTGTCGTTGTTGCCCGGGGCGATATAAGCAAACACTTTCTGATTGGCGCCCTGGTTGTAAATACGCAGCCGCTCGACCTTGCCGGTCCAGACGCTATTGCAGTAGTTGGCCGCAAATGCCGGAGCCGATGTCAACAACACAGCGAGTGTAGCGAGTGTAATTATGGGGGTTAACTTATTCATGGGTTTTCTCCAGGTGGCTTTCTACACTTAGGTAAATATTTCCTTATTTGCAAGCCGGCAAGGTGCCGCCGCCCGACGAGGCGGATGCAACCGCCGTGGTTGTCGACGCATGCGTTTTGTCCGTGCCGGATTTCTGTTGCTCGTTATCCTCTTCAGTTTGCTCGGTTTCGGGGATGGTAGCCGTTCCCCCGGTTGGTGTTGCCGGATTGCCCGTGGGTTGTTGCGTGGCCAGTACGACCACGGAATTTTGCGCATCGGTTTGTACGTCGGTTATTTCACCCTCCTGCTCTTGGGGATCGGGCAGCACGCCTTCTTCCGCGCGAATGTTGCCATTGGGGGCGTTCAACGACCTGGTTCTGCCGATAAAAGTCCCGTTGAACGTCAAGGCAATGTCCCCGTCACTGGAATCGATCGTGTAAGGGCTTTTCAGCGTCAAGATATCGGAAGAGCCCGTGCCGGTTCCTGCCAGCAAAATAATGTCTTGCTGCGCGTTAAGCGTGCCGCCTATCGTCAAAGGGCTGTGCGTCGCCAGTTTGATGCCGGCGTTTTTGCTGGTAATCGCGCCGGTGGTGTTCATGGCACCGTAGTTTTCCACGTCGATATCGCCGGCTGTGGTCAAGCCCGTGATGGTCAGGGTGTCCGGCGCGGCACTGCTGTGATTGACCAGCTTCACTTTGCCGGTATTGCCGCTGAGGGTGGCGATGACATTATCCGCACCGTCCAGACGGTAGGCGCCGTTCGTACCATTCAATGTCAATCCTCCCGCTGAAAGCGCGCCGGTTTGCGTCACGTCGCCGGAAGATATCAGCGTGATGTCGCTGGTCGCGCGCAGTTCGTCCACCACAAAGCCATTGTCACTCCGGAACCTGATCGTGCCGGTGTTGCCCGCCAGCACCGCAACGCTGTTGTTTGCCGTATCGAGCTGGTAAGTGCCGGTGCCGCCGTTCAAGCTCAGCCGGTTGGCGCTGATCGGTGCCGTGGCTGCCTGGGTCAGGCGGCCGGGCGTGTTAAACGCCAGGTTATTGGTGATGGTGATGGGGCTGGTCAAATCAACGTCGCCGGTGCCGGCAATCTGGGCCTCTTGGGCGTCGATCGACGGCAAGGCAAGATTGCCGGTGACGTTAAAATCGATATTGCCCGCGCCCAGGATTTTGGCCGCTGGGGTAAATACCGGTGCGGCGTCGGTGAATTTCAACGTGGCGGCGGCGAGCAGGTTATACACGCCGGATTGCGTGCCGCCACGCACTTGTAAAGTGCCCGCATCGATATTGACCGTGCCCGCATTGTTCAGTGTGCCGGGTTGGAAAGCGCCGCCGGCCAAGCTCAGCGTAGCCGCGTTGCCGATGTCCGTCGTTCCGTCGACGCTCAGATTGCCGCCTTTTACCGACAGGCTTTGCTCCAGTTGCAGACTGGCCAAGCGGAAATCCCCCGCGTCGAAAATTACCGTATATGCGCCGCTCAAGGCAGGAATCAGCACGCTGCTGCCCGTGGTCGGCAAACCGACTTCCCAGTTGGCGGGGTTGTTCCAGACGCCGCCATCGGCATTCAGCCAGCGGTTGAAGGCAACGATATCTACCGTCTGGCTGCCGCCGTCAAACGTGTAATTACTAGCCCTCCCTGTTCCATCGCCCAAAATCAGGCCGTTCACAAATAGAGGTTTGCCGTTGCCGATGTCCGCGTTTGCCATGGTGGCTGTGCCGGTCAGGTTCAGCGTTTCGTCGTTTACCAGCTTGCCGAGCTTGAGATACTCAGCCGGCACGTTGAGCGTGCCGTCATAGGCCCGTGTGCCCGTCAGGTTGACGGAATAAGGATTGATGGTGCTGGTGGTGTTGTCGTTGACAATCAGGTTGTAATCGGCGCCGCCGTTGCCGTCATCGACCACAGCGCCGACGACTTTGACGGTTTTGTTGCCTATGCCGGCATTTTCATCGCTATAGGCCAAAGTGCCGAGTGATAAATTGTCGCCTGGGAATACCGTGCCGCTGATGACTTTAGCTGTGCCTGGGGCGGCGGTAGTGGCATCGTAGGTCTTTGAGACATTATCCACGCCGAGTTTGATATCAGCCGGCGTGACATTGACCACATGAATGCCGCCATCCAGGGTGTAGTTGCTGGCCAGGTCGCCGGTACGGCCATCCTGCAACCGCAGGCTGGCCAAGTTGATGGATCTGTCCACGCCGACGTGTTTATCCGCCAGTGCCGCCTCACCGGTCAAGCTCAACACTTCTTCGCCGACCAGCGGCCTCATGCCGAACACGTCTGCGGCTACCCGTGTGGTGCCGTCATAGACGCGGTTGCCGAACAAGTTGACGACATAGGGATTTATGGTGCTGTCGGTGTTGTCGACGTATTGAATATCGTAGTTGTTGCCGTTGTTGCCGTCTTCGATTTTCACGCCGGCAGCGGTTACGACTTTGTTATTCAGGCCGACGTTTTTATCGAGGTAAGCATAATTGCCTCCGGACAAGGTGTCGCCTTCGAAGACTTGCGTGCCTTCGACCGCAACCGCCTCGCCGTTTGCCGCAGTTGTTCCGTCGTAAGTTTTAATGACGTTTTTGCTGCTGAGTTTGAGCAACGCCGGAATGATGGTGCTGTCGGTGTTGGGGGTAAAAGTGACGTTGTAGTTGTTGCCGCCGTTGCCGTCATCGACCGGAGCTCCGTCGAAAGTGACCGTTTTGTTGGTGCCGGCGTTTTTGTCGGTAAAGGCCAAGTTGCTGACCGATACGCTGTCGCTGCCAAACAAGGTTCCGGAGATTGGTTTGACGGCACCGCCTTGCGCCGCCGTTGTACCGTCGTAAGTCTTGCTGACGTCTTCGATACTG